>CAKRRJ010000005.1 GCA_934394615.1 uncultured Lachnospiraceae bacterium | reverse complement strand
CCATTTCCGCCATTATAAGTCAGGTGTCTGATTGTTGCAACGAACGTTATTCTTTTGACAGTGCCGTTATTTTTTTGTTTATCAATTGATAAAATTTTATTTATTATGTATTTTGATAAAACTCGTGTTTCTATAATAATTTCAAATAGAACTTGCAAAAAATGACTTTTTTAGGCACATTGCACACAATCTGCGCCGATTTTAAAATTCATTAATAGGATGTAGTTATCTTTATTCTTATTATTCATAAAAATTATTCATGTGTTTTTTACGGGCTGCGCTTGTTCTCTATCCTGAAATTCTGCCATATATGGGCGGAACCGGAGAGGCAGATGACTTTTCTGACAATTCTATGAAACAAAAAAACGCCAGACAATTGCTTGTCCAGCGTTTTCCGTATTTCCTTATTTCATATCGCTCCAGTTTTCATAAGTTTTTTCGTATATCCCGCGAATTTGCTCCGTGGATAAATCCTGCACCGGATTCTCCGCCTGCACCAGAATCGCAATGGCGTCTTTTCCGATCACCCGGGTGTTTAAAAGTTCTTTTTCATAATCTTAAACTGTTCTACAATTCCTTGTCCTGCGGTCTTAATATATGCCAGAAAATCCATCTCCGCATCATTTAAATCTCCGGTATAAGCCAGCAGATATTCCCTGCACAGCGGATATGTCCCGCTTTTGATGGTATCTGCGGTGGGCTGAACGCCATCCACGGCAAAAATCTTCGTTCCCTTTGGATCCTTTACTGAACTGAAGGCAGTATAACCAATTGCGCCTTTGGAATCCGAAATCTGATCAATCATATTCTCTGTGGAATCCGCTTCCGCATCCGATGCATTTTGCTGCAGATGAATCAGGTTTTCAAATTCCGTTTTTGTTCCGGATCCTTCTTCCCTGGAAATGGCGGTAATAGCACCAAGCCCTGACACATCCGGAAGTTCGGTCTGTTTGCGGCATCCGCCCATAAGCAGAGCAATTCCGGCTATAGCTAAAACCGCTAAGATTTTACCTGTCCGTCTCATTCTGCTGTTCCTCCTGTTTTTCCAGTTACCTGCTCAGCATTGTTCTGATACAGCTTCTGGAACGAAATATTATCCATGGCTTCTTCGGAAATGCTAACACAGTTATCTGCGATACGATCAATGTTGTACAGCAGATTGGAATACTGCACCGTCATATCCGAGGAACAGGTATTCTTCTTTACACGGGCAAGATGAGCCTTGTTGTTCTGTTTCTGAAGCTTGCGGATCTTGTTCTTATCCTTGGATACTTTAGCTACAATATCTTTATCTCCGGTTTCCAGAGCCTGCATGGCGGTAGCAAACAGATTTTCCAGCGTTCCAATTCCGGTTTCCAGCTCATGCTCTGCCTCATCAGAAAATACACCGCCCTGATTCTGAGAAAACTCTGCCACGGCTCCAATTTCCGCACAGCGGTCCGCAATACGGTCAATATTATTGTTGATATAAAGAAGTCCGGCTGCCTGCTCTGACTGCTGTTCCGTCAGGGTACCGCTGGAAAACATTTTTACAATATAGCTGCCAATCCGCTCCTGAAGCTTCTTAACGGCAAAATGCATCTCTTTAAAATTCTGATAAGCTGCCTGCGGCTCTTTTCCCACAAAAGAAAGCTTCATATGGTCAAGCATCTGTCTGGTAAAATCCGATACTCTCTGAATTTCCTCCGAAACCAGATACAATGCTGCTGTCGGCTGCGTCAGGACACGATTTTCCAAAAACTTCGGCTCATAAGACTGCAGTTCCTGTTTCTCCTGTCCGCGTACCAGGAATGTTACGATCTTTACCATGACCGGGATTAACGGAAGCCATACCAGGGTACAGACAATGTTAAATGTCGTATGCGCATTCGCGATCTGTCTGGAAATCACTTCCAGTTCCGGTCCCTTCGGGGAAATCATGCGGACAAATCCGGCCAGTACCGGAATAAAGAACAGAAAAACAATACTTCCCGTAATATTGAAGACACTGTGTGCCAGTGCGGTTCGTTTTGCGTTCTTGGACTGTCCGATAGAAGCAAGAAGCGCGGTAATGGTGGTACCGATGTTATCACCTAAAAGAATCGGAATCGCTCCGGTCAGGCCAATGACACTGCTCACACCATCCGGGCCTGCCTGGGAGGCAAAGTTCTGAAGGACTGCGATCGTCGCGGAACTGCTCTGTACCACAAGCGTCATGCCTGCGCCAAGGAATACGCCAAGAATCGGCAGGTGTGAAACCTTTCCCATCATATCCACAAAGAAGGGACTGCTGGCAAGCGGCTTCATGACTTCACCCATAATTTCAATTCCTTCGAACAACAGCCCAAAGGAAAAAATTACCATACCAATATTTTTTACCTTTTCTTTCTTGCTCATAAAATTCAGTAGAAAGCCAACAAAAATAATCGGATAAATATAATTGCTGATTTTAAAAGCCATTAACTGCGCAGTCATGGTTGTACCAATATTTGCGCCAAAAATAACGGAAATTGCCTGTGGAAGGCTCATCAGTCCGGCACTGACAAAACCAATTACCATAACTGTAGTCGCGGAACTGCTCTGTAAAACCGCGGTAACCAGGGCTCCTGCCAGAGCTCCCATCACGGCATTTCTGGTAAGGAAGCTGAGAATCTTTTTCATTCCCTCCCCCGCAGCCTTCTGAAGCGCGTCACTCATGCTGTTCATGCCATATAAAAACAGGGCAAGACCGCCGATAAGGCCAAAAAAGATTTTCACGTTTTCGTTCATTGTTTTCCTTCTCCTTTGTACATGTATACCGATTGTCTCATCTCATCCTTTTTAGAATAATCGGAACCGGACAATTCTTCCACCGTCCTGCTGTTAAAGCAATGTAAAATCTATGTAAAACAACAGTTTTCATGTAAAATTCCATGTCAAAGGCAAAAACGTGTGTAATCAGCACAGTTTGCTTCCATTTGCCACCAGACGGAACCGGCAGTCCAGGCGCTCCGCCGCCCGCTTGCACATGATCATGCGCTCCAGAAAAATTTCAAAATAATCCATCAGGCTGCAGATAGAATCATCCAGTTCCAGATTCATCTGAATGATCCGTTTTTCCTTATCAATCACAAGGCTGGATGATAATGCCGCATAATTCACCCGGTCATGAATATCAAATTTTGCCTTATTCGGATTCTGAACCCGGTTTCTTCTGACATCGGTCTTATCGGCCAGGATCAGGGCCGCAGAAACCGGATCGATAGCGGTTCCGGTTCCCTCATCGTGATGACCAATGGCCGCCGTAATGGTGAGAACCTGTTCTAAGTCCATCTCCCGCTCTTTTAAAATTCCGTAGGCTAAAATAGCTCCGCTGTGCGCATGGTCATGTCGGTTTATGCTATTGCCAATATCGTGCATATATCCGGCGATTTTCGCCAGTTCGATCATTTTATTTTTATATCCAAGCTCTTTTAAAATCATACCCGCTGTTTCTGATGCTTTGGAAGCATGTTTCTGGGAGTGTTCTGTATATCCAAGTTCCCGAAGAACCTCATTTCCTTTTTCAATCAGTAAATTGATTTCTCTGTCATTTCGAATTTCTGTGATATCTGGTTTCATATTTTTATCTCTTCCTCTCTTTTGTTTATGGGAAAAGTATAAATAGTTATCATGAGATTTCGGCTTTGTTCTGATTAAATATATGTAAAAAAGCTGCCATAAACAGTTTCCTGTTTACAGCAGCTTTTCAAATTATTTTTTATTTCGTGTTAAATGTGAAACCATCATTATTTTTAATATTCACATGCGATGACTGAATCTGTAATGAGAATATCACAAAAGTGATATTGCATAAAATGAATTAATATCAGGTTAAATTATTCAAATTTTTCATAATTTTAACAACAAAAAAGGATCACATCCTGTGTCTTAGTCAAACACAAAACATGATCCTTTTTACAGAAAGTTTTTTAGATATCAAACACACCCAGCATCACAATGCCAACGACAACCAGCGCAATCATGGTGTAATGCTTCCAGGAGAGCTTCTCTTTTAAGAAGATCCGGCTCCATACTACGGATGCCACACAGTACGCGGAGATGATCGGCGCGGAGATTGCTGCATGGGAGGTATCAGACAACGCGAAGATGTAGGCGAACTGTCCTGCTGTCTCGCACAGGGCGCCGATGTACTTCGGTCCCTCCTGCTTTACAAGGAACTTCTGCTTCTTGATGAATGCCACGTAAATTACACAGCAGACAGCCGCAAAGAGGAAGGTCAGCTCGTAAGCGCAGTTTGCGGAAGATGCCGCATAGGAGGAACACTCTTCTGCAGTCGCAAACAGGCCTGCGGCCTCTGCCTCACCAGCCAGCTTATCCAGAACAAAGGTATCCGCAAAGGTTCCGGCTGCATCCAGCAGGCAGTACATAACCGGCAAAAACAGGGCCAGCCAGGACTTGGCGTACTTATAATTGGAAGCTTCCTGACGCGCGCGGCGCAGATCATCATCCTCTCTGGACTCTACAACGCCAAGACCGATGACGCCCACACAGACCAAGGCTACCGCTCCGATTACGGCCAGACGCATGGTTCCCTCAATGCTGTCGTCCAGTGTGCCAGTCAGGAAGCAGAGCACTGCTACCAGGGCTCCGGAGGAGTTGCAGATCGGGGAAGAGATGGACAGCTCAATATAGCGAAGTCCGATGTATCCCAGCGTCATGGAGGAAATATAAAGCAGGGAAACCGGCAGATAGGTGATGAGCACGTGCCAGGTGACCACCGTTCCGCCTGCAAAAATTTCATACAGGGCATGAATACCCATGATAACACCAACGGCAATGACCATCTTTAAGTGGGCATACTTGTCGTTGTCGCGGCAGCCGATCTTTGAAAACAGATCAGAACCGCTCCAGAATAAAAGCGCAGTAACTGCTAACCAAAACCACATATGTACCATTTCCTTTTCTTCATACTATTCGTACAGAACGAACTCGCCTATTATACGGCGCATTTTATTTTTTGGCAAGTGGCTGCAGGCGGCTTTATCTGTAAATTCTTATCATTTGGCAAAAAATCAGCGGAATTCCAGGATTTCCGTTAATTTTTTGCGCGGTCTCGCGTGAGGGGACTCTGCCGCATACCCAAGAGCCACCGCTCCGATGAGCTGCCCTTTTTCCTGCAGAAATGCCGTCAGATCGTTGTAGGCAAAACAGGTATTGGCAATCCAGAGCGTACCAAGTCCAAGCTCCTCTGCCTCTAAAAGCAGATTCTGGATGGAAGCTCCAATCGACAGGGAGTCGCAGATCTCAGCAAGACGGCGGTCGGAATCCACCGGTTCATACGGTGACACCCCGTCCGGATCCATCACAATTAAGATGACGGGTGCCTGGCGCATAACAGACAGTGTCTGGAATGCGTTCGGAAGGCCAAAAGCGGAGTTTGGAAGAAGTGCATGGCTCTCCTGCTCCTTTTTCAAACCGTTTTCCATGGCATCAAGCAGTTTTTCTTTGGAAACACCTGTATACACCAGATACTTCCACGGCTGGCGGTTTTTCGCGGACGGCGCAAGTGCTGCCGCCCGGACCACTGCTTCGATCTGCTCCCTGCTCACACTCTGATCCGTATATTTCCGGATGCTTCTCCGGTCTTCGATTGCACGCATTGTTATCACGTTTCCTTTCTTTTCCCGGAAAGATATTTTTTTAAGGCCAGCAAAACATCTTCTTCCCTTAACGGTTTTGAGATGTGTTCCATCCATAACCGGCATCATAACATCCATCAAGATCAAATCAAATCCGTGCGCATCGGATGCCGCAAAGAGTTCCACTGCCTCGCTTCCGTTTCGCGCCTCTGTGACATTTATTCAGGCTGTTCTGCAGAAGATCTTTTGCTGCCAATGCTTCCTGTAGTTTTTTATCGTGCTTCGGCTTCTTTCTGTTCCTCCTTCTGCACCAGTTCTTTAAAGATCAGATGCAGTACCCACAAGGCCAGAACGGTGGTTCCGACATCCGCGAGCGGCTGCGCGATCTGGATTCCCAGAATGCCAACTGCCGGAGTCAGAATCAGAAGAAACGGGATCAGGAACCATCCCTGTCTTGCAGTGGAAACCACGGTAGCCCAGGTGCCATAGCCCATGGACTGCGGTGTCATGTTGCCCATAACTGTGATTCCCATAAGCGGCAGAGTGCAAAGCTGCATCCGCAGCGCCAGCGTGCCGATGCGGATCACATCCAGATCATCCTTTCGGAACACTGCAATGATGTTTCCGGAAAAGATCAGGCCGATTACCGCAAACATAAGAAGAACGGCTGTGCTGACCTTGATGCAGAAAATACATGCTTCCTTCACGCGCTTATAAAGCCCGGCACCAAAGCAGTAGCTGCACACCGGCTGGAATCCCTGGCCAAAACCGATCATGGCAGATCCGACAAACATCATAAAACGGTTGACAATGGACATCGCTGCGATGGCTGCGTCACCATACGGCTGTGCCATGACGTTCATGATGATCGTTGCTATGCTGGCAATGCCCTGCCGTCCTAACGATGCCACGCCGCCGTAGAGAATCTCGCCGTACAGCTTTAAGGTCGGGCGGAACTTGCGGATATCAATGGAAATGCAGTCCTTGCGGACATTGCACATGGTGAGCAGAATGCAGAAGCTCACAAACTGGGAGATACCGGTTGCAAGCGCTGCGCCAGCGGTGCCCATTCCCATGCCGAAAATAAAGACCGGATCAAGCACAATGTTTAAAATACCGCCGGTGGTAATGCCGACCATGGCAAAGAGGGCTTTCCCCTGGAAACGCAGGATATTGTTCATGATAAACGAAGTCATCATGAACGGAGCCGCGATGAGGATGTAGGATGCGTAGGCTTCCGCGTAAGGCGCGATGGTGACGGTGGAACCTAACATCATAACGAGCGCGTGGATGTTGGCGGTTCCGAGGATGGTGATGACAAGACCCATGCCAAAACCGGTGAAAAACGCGATGGACGCGAGCTTTTCCGCAAGTTCGCGGTTGCCCGCGCCGATGAGTCTTGCGATGTAGTTGCCGGATCCGATGCCGATCATAAAGGACAACGCCTGAATGATGGACATGGCGGAAAAAATGATGCCGACCGCACCGGACGCGCTTGTTCCGAGCTGGCTTACAAAGAAGGTGTCCGCCATGTTGTAAATGGAAGTCACCAGCATGCTGATGATGGTCGGAACGGCCAGCTTTGAGATTACGCGGCCGACAGGCGCATGGGCCATTTCATAGTACTGGTCATGTTTTTCTTTCGTCTGTTCCATGATGACTGTTCTCTCCTGTCTTATTTTAATTTATGTCAGACTTTTATTATAACATCATTTGCCAGTTCCCGCCATGCTATTTTTAACGGTTTGCCAGTTCCTCGGTAATATCCTCCCAGGTCACGCCGCGCTCAGCCATAAGCACCATAACATGATACAGAAAATCGGAAATCTCGTACTTGATTTCCTCCGGATCCGGGTTCTTGGCCGCAATGACGATCTCGGTTGCCTCTTCGCCCACCTTCTTTAAGATTTTGTCAATTCCCTTATCAAACAGGTAGTTGGTGTAGGAGCCTTCCTTCGGATGAACCTTGCGGTCCTGGATCACGGAAAAGACATCCTCAAATACCTTGAGCGGATTGGTCTCGCGGTACTCCTTCTCGGCAAGTGTCTGGAAGAAGCAGCTGCGTGAACCGGTGTGACAGGCTGCGCCAATCTGATGAACCTTTGCCAGGATTGTATCGTTGTCGCAGTCTAAGTGCAGGGATTTCACATACTGGAAGTGGCCGGAGGTTTCGCCCTTTAACCACTGGCTCTTTCGGCTGCGGCTGTAGTAATGCATCTTTCCGGTACGCAGGGTATCGGCAAATGCCTGCTCGTTCATGTAGGCTAACATCAGCACCTCAGAGGTTTTGAAATCCTGAACGATGACCGGAACCAGACCGTCTGCATTGGTCTTAAAATCTCCCCAGGAGACACTGCTTCTTAAAATATCCACCGGAATATCCTGGGCGGCAAGTTCCTGTTTTAATTCCATATAGGTTCCATTTTCCGGCTTCTCATTCACAAGAACCGCTCCGGCAGCAGGCTCTGCTTTCAGCTCATTCGCCAGCTTTGCGGCATCGCAGGACGGACTTATAATATAGTAATGCATCTGCTCATCCATGGTGTGGATCACATCCACAGCTTCCGGAAGCACTTCCTCCCCCAGAAATGCCATGGAAGCGCCAAGCTGCGCGTACTCCGGAATGCGTTTTGTCTGCTCTGCGCTGTTTAAGCGGACAAAGATCTTCTCGCTGCCAAACCGGTCGGCCGCCTCTTTGATCATGTCCACATTTTCCTCGACAGAGGCATCTAAAAATACGCCCTTCGCGCCGGCATACAGATACTTTTTCACATCTTCCAGGCGTTTCACACGTCCGCCCGCAAAGATCGGAATGTCGATAGCTCTTGCCATTTTCCGGATCAGTCCGATGTTGTATTCATGTTCTTCATCATTCTTGGAACCATCCACAAATACCAGGCCGTCTGCGCCATCGTTGCCGCAGGCGGATGCATAGGAAAGAACCGTGTCTTCCTCTTCTCCGGCGCAGACAAGCTGTGCCAGAAGCCGCTTAAATTCTGCCATAATCTTTTTCTCCCTTACTCAAACCGCGCTACCGCATCCGGCAGGCTGATTTTTTTCTCGTATAATGCTTTTCCGATGATTGCGCCCTGAATGCCATTCTCATGCAGGCGTACCAGGTCTTCCATGCAGGAAACGCCGCCGGAGGCGATCACATCGAGTCCGGTTTTCTCAGTCAGAAGTCTGGTATACTCCACGTTTGGTCCGGTCAGGGTACCGTCTTTGGAGATATCGGTGTAGACGATGTGTTTGATGCCGAACTCTTTCATCTGCATGCACAGATCCAAAGCCGAAAGACTGCTAACCTTCTCCCAGCCTTCCACGGCCACCATGCCGTTCTTTGCATCCACGCCAGCCACAATGTGATCCGCTCCGAACGTCTCCACCAGTTCCTTCATAAATTCCGGCCGCTCTACAGCACGGGTTCCGATGATGCAGCGGGTGATGCCCAGATCCAGCATATTTTTGACTGCCTCGGCACTGCGGATGCCGCCGCCAAGCTCGATTGGTACCGAAACGCTGGATACAATGGCACGGATGGCATCCTCATTCACGGAATGCCCGGCCAGCGCGCCGTCCAGGTCCACGATATGGAGGAACGACGCCCCCTGGCTGACCCAGAGCTTTGCCATGTCAGCCGGAGTATCGGAATAAACTTTTACGTTGTCAAATAATCCCTGTGTCAGGCGGACGCATTTGCCGCCTTTCATGTCAATTGCCGGATATAACTGCATTACTGTATTCTCCTTTGCAAATTCTATGTTCCGCTTTTGTGCATGCGGATGCCCTGCCATGTGTCAGAATGCACCAGGGCACATTCTTTTTTACAGCACGCCCTTGGTGGACAGCACATCCGTGATGCGCGCGTCATAGCGGGTCGCGTTGTCGAGCGCCTTGGCAAACGCCTTGAACGCGCCCTCAATGATGTGATGGTTATTGATGCCGCTTAACTGCTTTACATGCAGGTTCATCTCTGCGCCGTAGGACACCGCATAGAAAAATTCGCGGATCATCTCAGTCTCCAGATCCCCGACTTTTTCCCGGTCCAGATTTAAATCATATACCAGATACGGACGTCCGCAAAGATCCAGAGAACACAAGAGCAGAGCCTCATCCATAGGAAGAATCATGGTGCCGTAACGGACAATGCCCTTCTTATCTCCAACCGCCTCCTTGATGGCTTTTCCCAGTACAATGCCGGCGTCCTCAATGGTGTGATGGGTATCGACCTCCAGATCTCCATCCACATAGAGCTTTAAGTCAAACAAACCATGCCGCGCAAAGCCGTTTAACATATGGTCGAAAAAGCCAATGCCGGTATGGATATCAGCCTTTCCGGTTCCGTCCAGTTCCAGAGTCAGGCGGATTTTTGTTTCTTTTGTATTTCGTTCAATCGTTGCGCAGCGTGCCATCCTGCATTCCTCCTGTCATTGTGTTCTTCTTCATGCTGTCATGTGCCGCCTGATTATTCAAAGCGGACACGGATGGAGTTTGCGTGCGCGGTCAGATGCTCTGCCTCCGCAAAGCTCTCGATATCGGTGTGAACCGCCTCCAGCGCCTCTCTGGAGTAATAGATGATGCTGGATTTCTTAATGAAATCGTCCACGCCCAGCGGAGAGAAGAATTTTGCGGTTCCGTTAGTCGGGAGCACATGGTTCGGGCCTGCGAAATAATCACCTAACGGCTCAGAACTGTACTCGCCCATAAAGATCGCGCCGGCATTCTGGATCTTGGTCATCACCTCAAACGGATTCTTTGTCACGATTTCCAGATGCTCGGAAGCGATAGCATTTGCGGTCTCGATGGCATCTTCCATGGAGTCTGCCACCAGAATATAACCGTAGTTCTCCAGGGATTTTTCCAGGATTGCTTTTCTGGAAAGATTCTGCACAAATGCGTCTGCCTCTGCGGATACCTTTTCTGCCAGTTCCATGCTGGTGGTAACTAAAATCGCGGAAGCAAGCTCATCGTGCTCTGCCTGGGACAAAAGGTCTGCTGCCACATAGCGCGGGTTCGCGGTCTCGTCGGCCAGAACCAGGATCTCACTCGGTCCGGCAATGCTGTCGATGCTCACATGGCCATATACAGCCTTCTTTGCCAGTGCCACAAAGATGTTGCCCGGTCCTACGATTTTATTGACACGCGGAATGGATTTCGTGCCGAATGCCAGTGCTGCGATTGCCTGTGCGCCGCCCACCTTGTAAACCTCGGTTGCACCTGCCAGATGTGCCGCGATCAGAGTAACCGGATTGACCTTGCCGTCTTTTCCAGGAGGGGTCACCATGACAATCTTCTCCACACCGGCAACCTCAGCCGGGATAATGTTCATGAGCACGGAAGACGGATAGGCTGCTTTTCCGCCAGGTACATAAACGCCGACGCTGGAGAGCGCGGTTACCTTCTGGCCCAGAATCGTGCCGTTCGGCTTGCTGTCGAACCAGCTGTACTGCTTCTGTTTCTCGTGGTATTCGCGGATATTCTTCATGGACTTCTTCATGACAGCCAGAAGGCCCGGGTCTACCTGAGACAGCGCTTCCTGGATTTCTGCCTGGGTCACGCGAATGTTGTCTGCGGACAGCTCCGCTCCGTCAAATTTTCTGGTGTACTCAAAAAGCGCCTCATCGCCATTTGCGCGGACATTGTCCACGATCTCCTGAACGGTGTCCTCGTACGCGCTGTAGTTGTTCGGGTCGCGTTTTAATAAATCCGCAAGGATATTTGCTCTGCTCTGTTCATTTAATTTGATGATTCTCATGGTTCTTTATGCCTCCTGGATGAGATTTTTTAACTGCTGTATGATCTTTGTGATGCGCTCATGTTCCGTCTTCATGCTGACCTGGTTTACCACCATGCGCGCGGAAAGCGGGCAGACCTCCTCGAGTACAGTCAGGCCGTTTTCCCGAAGCGTGGAGCCAGTCTCCACAATATCTACAATGACCTCAGAAAGCCCGACGATCGGTGCCAGCTCAATGGAGCCGTTCAGCTTGATGATCTCGACGGTCTGATGTTTTTTGTTATAGAAATAGTCCTTCGCGATCGACGGATACTTGGTGGCAACACGGATGAGTTCGTGGTGCTGCAAAAGCTCCCGCGCGGATTCCGGTCCGCACACGCACATGCGGCATTTGCCAAGTTTTAAATCCAACACTTCGTAAAGCTTTCTTCCCTCTTCCAGGATCGTATCCTTTCCGACGATGCCGATGTCGGCTGCCCCATACTCTACATAGGTCGGCACATCGTTTGCCTTTGCCAGGAAGAAGCGGTACCCCAGTTCCTCGTTGGTAAAAATCAGCTTTCTTGTATCTTTGTCTTTCATTTCTTCACAGGTAATCCCGATCTTTTCAAACAGATCCAGGGATTTATTTGCCAGCCTTCCTTTTGCCAGCGCAAATGTGAGATATCTCATAATCGCCGTCCTCCTCTAGTGAATGTAATCGCGCACTGTCTCCGAATACGGCAGGCTGCTGGAAACGCCGGTTTCCGTGTCGAACACCCAGGCGGTGTTTCCGTCTTCCGGAAGGCTGATGAGGCGGTGCATCTGGAAACGTCTCGCGTAATCCAGGTAAGCATCCATAGTTTCTGCCTCTGCCCGCGGTGTGAGCTGTGCCGGGATTCCCGCGTTCCGGAACTGGCATGCCAGGCGGATGGCTTTATCTCTTGCCGATGGATCGTACAGGATGATGGTATCGTTCATCTTTACATCGATGCGGATCTTCTGTCTGGAGAGCGCCAGCAAAAGCTGGTCTGCCATAATGGCAAATCCGACTGCGGCTGCCTTTTTTCCAAACTGCTCAAGCAGCTTGTCGTACCGGCCCCCGGCCACAATGTACTCACCAGTTCCGTAGGTGTAAGCCTTGAAGATGATACCGGTATAATAGGAATATTTGCTCAGCATGCCAAGGTCATAGGAAACATAATCGCCAAGGCCATAGCTGTCCAGGATTTCCTGTACCTCCTCGAGGCGGCGGATCGCGCCGAGTGCGCGCGCATTCGTTGTCATGGACTTCGCAATACGCATCTGGTCAATGTCGCCGAACAGTTCCGGAAGCTTTAAGAACAGCTTTTTTAATTCCTCGCTCATGGTCTGTTCGGAAAGAAGCTCTTCCACACCAAAATAGTTTTTATTTTCAATGAGGACACGCAGCTGATCCTGTGTCTCCTCATCCATGCCGGATTCCTCGACCAGGCCGCGGTAAAACTCAACCTGTCCAAGCTCGACCTGAAACTCCTTTAAGCCGGTCTCCTTCAATGCGTCAATGACCATGGCGATCATCTCTGCATCGGCATCCGCGCTGTCATCCCCGATCAGCTCGGCTCCGGTCTGCGTAGACTCTTTCAGGCGGCCCTGATAACTGGTTCCGTTGATAAAGGTCGGTCCCAGGTAGCAGAGACGCAGCGGCTTTGTCTCATCCATATAATACTTTGCCACGCAGCGGGCAATCGGCGGCGTCATATCCGGCCGGAGCACCAGGGTGTTGTTGTCGCGGTCAAAGAACTTGTACATGCCCTGGCTGCCCACGCTCCCGCGCTCTTTCTTGAAAATATCAAAAAACTCAAATACCGGTGTCTCAATGCTCTGATATCCGTAAAGGCCGAACACATGCTGGATTTTCTGCTCCACAGCAAGTTTTCTGGCGCATTCCTCTGCATAAATATCGCGCACACCCTCCGGGGTATGCAGTAACTGGTTGTTCATGTTCATAGTCCCGTCTCCAATGCTCTGTTGTGGTAAAGTGCTAATTCGTTAACGTGATTTTTATTATAGGAGAAAGTATCTGAATTGTCAATCAATATCTTTCTTTTGTTTCTATTTTAAATCGTTCCTTTGCTGCCGTCAAATGGATTCCATGTTTATATATTAGCAATTTTTATATATAATGCCAGTTGTATAAGTATATCGATATATGTTACACTAATTTTATATCTCTACACTATTACATACAGATTGGAAGGAGTTTATCGATCATGGGAGGCTTTTTCGGAGTAGTATCAAAACACGACTGTGTGATGGACCTGTTTTTTGGCACAGATTATCATTCTCACCTTGGAACCCGCCGCGGAGGCATGGCAGTCTACGGAGAAAACGGATTTCAGAGAAGTATTCATAATATAGAAAATTCCCCGTTCCGCACAAAATTTGAACGGGATGTGGAAGAACTTTCGGGAAATGCCGGAATCGGCTCCATTTCCGACAATGAACCGCAGCCACTTTTAATCCACTCCCACCTGGGAAGCTATGCGATCGTAACCGTCGGAAAGATCAATAATGAAGAAGAACTGATCGATCACGCGTTCAAAAACGGTCATATCCATTTTATGGAGATGAGCGGCGGGCGCATCAACGCGACCGAGTTGACGGCTGCCATCATCAACCAGAAACAGAGCCTTGTGGAAGGACTTCGGTACGCCCAGGATATGATCCAGGGTTCCATGACCATTCTCCTGCTCACCCCGGAAGGCATCTATGCGTCCAGAGACCGCTATGGCCGCACTCCGCTTACCATCGGTCAGAAAGAGGATGCCTGCTGTGTTTCTTTTGAGAGCTTTGCCTATATCAACCTGGGATATCACGACTGTTATGAACTGGGACCAGGCGAGATTGTGCGGGTGACTGCAGAGGGCGTAATGCAGCTTTCCGAGCCGCGAAAAGAGATGAAGATCTGTTCGTTCTTATGGGTGTATTACGGTTATCCGACCTCCAGTTATGAAGGAATCAATGTAGAGGAAATGCGCTACCGCTGCGGGCAGATCCTGGCCGAGCGGGATCTGGGATGCCGCGGATGTGACCACTGCCCGGGACACGCAGCTGCATCCGTTTCTGACAGCCAGCCCTCTGGCTCTGCAGGCACTCCTGTTGATTCAGGCACAGCTGCCTCACCGGCCGACACCATCCACCCGGATATTGTTGCCGGTGTTCCGGATTCCGGCATCGCACATGCCATCGGCTATGCCAACGAATCCGGCATTCCGTTCGCGCGTCCGTTCATCAAGTACACACCAACCTGGCCGCGTTCCTTCATGCCGCAGAACCAGAGCCAGCGAAATTTAATCGCGAAGATGAAGCTGATCCCGGTCGGCGCGCTCATCCGCGACAAGAGCCTGCTCCTCATCGACGATTCCATTGTCCGCGGAACCCAGCTTGGTGAAACCACTGAGTTTCTTTACCAGAGCGGAGCAAAAGAAGTACATATCCGTCCGGCCTGCCCGCCGCTTCTCTTCGGATGCAAGTACTTAAACTTCTCCCGCTCCAATTCCGAGCTGGACCTGATCACCCGCCGCATCATCCGCGACCGTGAGGGAGACAATGTATCCGAAGAAGTCCTCGCAGACTACGCCAACCCGGACAGCAAAAACTATCAGGAGATGGTCGAGGAGATCCGCAAGCGCTTAAACTTCACCACCCTGAAGTTCCACCGCCTCGATGATCTGGTGGAATCCATCGGACTGCTGAAGGAATGTTTGTGCACGTATTGCTGGGATGGACAGGAGTAAATAACAATTTAAATAACCATTTAAAGGTCCGAAAGAAGGCAGACCAGCATACCGCTACGCATAAATATCGATCCACTGTGTTCGGACGCTGCAAGCTGACAGTTGTTTGTGGATAGTCGGACTGACCGTCCGCCTCCCTCAAACACCAGTTGCTGCAGAGCCGGACACAGCGGTCGTATTTCTGCTTCACAGTATGCTGGTTTGCCTTCTTTCTACTATACTGGTTATTCCACAATAAAATAAATCACACAAACAGAACAGTACTGGTAAAAGCTGGAAATTATGGCTTTAGCAATACAGTTTTGGTTGTGTGATTTTTTCGTAGCAAAGTCAATACAATAGAAACCGGTCGGTGCGGTATCCTGCGTAGCATATAGACAGGTATAACGTGTCCGGCTATGTAGCGACTGACGTTTTCGGGAGGCGGGCAATCAGTCTGACTATCCGCAAACGGCTGTCAGCTACATCGTCCGAACACAATACCTGTCTTTTACGTAGTAGGATACCGCACTGACCGGTTTCGGATCTATATTATTTCCGGACCTATAGATTTATTATTGAGAATCCCGCTCCGTCAGATCTTTCTGTATCGTCTCAAGATAATGCACCAGAATATCCAGGCTGGCGCGGATCTGGTAGGTTTTATCGACCTCTTCATAGGTAAAGCTCTTGCGGCCGCCTTCCTGCATGCGCTTCCAGAAACGCTCCAGGTCCCGGAACGGGACATAATAGATTTCATCGAGGGCCGTAAAATGCAGGATGATAAACGCGATGCCGCCCTGCTCCTCAAATTCCTTCATAAACCGGATCTGGTGCTCATGCACATTCTGAAGGGGGAAAGTCTTTACCGCGCATTCCTTTGCGTCAAAACAAACCGGAATTCCCTGCACCGCCCCGATATAGTCTACCGTACTTTTCTGGTCAAAATACGCCAGTGTGATATGCCGGGTGGACTTTTCAATCGTGATGGGCGTGATTGGGGTTGGAATCTTCTGGATGAGGGCCAGTTTTTTCTCCCGGTAGGCTTCGTTGGTGTGATTGATCATATCCTCCAGCGTGGAACCGCGCAGTCCGCGGCTTTTCCAGGTTCCCATACTAGCGCACTCCCTCCGGCAGAGCGCCGAGTACCTTCTTAAACTCGCCCGGAAGCGGTGCCGTAAAGCTCTTTCCGCTTAAATGCGCAAGCGGTTCTTCCATCTGCGGGAAGACTAACTTCCAGGAATGCAGCATCTGGGAACGGATGTGGTACTGGCGTTTTGCCTCCTCGTTTACGCGTACATTCCCGTACTTGGCATCCCCCACGATCGGGTGTCCGATCGATGCCAGATGCGCGCGGATCTGGTGTGTCCGTCCAGTGATGAGCGTTACTTTCAATAGCGTATAGGTATCTGTTTCCATAAGTGGCTCATACTCTGTGCAAATCGGGGCGCTGTCCGGCATCTCCCGCTGGCTGATGGTAACCTGATTGGTCTTTTCGTCTTTCTTTAAAAATCCCTCAATGCGTTTTTTCTCCCGCACAGAGCCGGATACCACACAAAGATAATACTTGTGCAGGGAGCGGTCCTTGAACATAGCGGAGAGCTTCTGCAATCCGGCCAGGGAACAGCCTGCTGCCACCAGGCCGCTGGTATTTCGGTCCAGGCGGTTGCAAACCGACGGGCGGAAGCTGCGCAGGTCTCCCTTTGTGAGCTTTCCGGAATCCAGAAGATAGTCAATCAGGTACTCCACCAGGGACTCATCCTGCTCTTTTGCCTTCTGGGAAAGCATGCCGGACGGTTTGTTGATGAGAAGCACATGATCATCCTCATAAATGATATCGAGTTTCGTCTTCTTCACCTTCTGTACCTTTACCTCAGAGAATTTTTCAATCGTCTCATCCGCCAGAAACAGCTTGATCTCATCGCCTTCTGAAAGCTTCTCCGAACCGTCGCATTTCTTTCCATTTAGGACAATGTTCTTTTTGCGCATCATCTTATAGAGAAAGCCCTTTCCGGCGAGGTTCAGATATTTAGACAGCAGCTTATCCAGCCGCTGCCCTGCCTCATTTTTATTTACCGTAATGGATTTCATTCCATAGATTCTCCTTCATCATTCTATATACATTCTTACATGGACAGATTTTTCATCAGTGCTGCCGCATAGTCCACCACACCATCATCCTCGTACTCCGATGCCGGTTTTAAATTGTCCAGTCTGCGGAAAAAAGCATGCGGATCCTTGATGAGCTTGACATTCGGATCGAGCTTGTTGGACTGAAACAATGCGTTGATGGCTTTCTCTGCTTTCGCGATGTCTGCCTTTTCATTGCTGCAGAACGCAAACACACCGTTTGGATGAACTGCCACCGCGTCGAGCGGAAGAATCTGTTCCTTTGTGGTTACAATAAGATCGTACAGCATGGTGCATTTTGCTTCATAACCTTTTGCGCGCTCATAGAAGTCCTGGTTTCCGGTTTGGTATTTCCAGGAAGCCAGAAGCGGCGATGCCAGGTTTGCCATTGGAAGCACGGTTAAAATTGCCATGACGGTTAAAATATTTTTAGCAGCCTGCTCTGAGGCAATCTGCCGCGCGATGAGCTGCGCAATGATGGCTGCTGCAAACAGTCCGGTAAGCAGCAGACGCGACCGCTTATGCTGGTCGCGGTAGCCGTACTGGCCTTTTTTAATTTTCATAAATTTCTGGTCTCCTCTTTGTCTGATGTATCAATCGAAAAAAGCATTATCGCGAAAACAACAGGGAAAGAATAAAATCGTGCGGAAAGATCTTGCAGAGCAGGAACACTGCCTTCATAAGCGGCCCATAGACCGATACCGTTTTCCCCATCATGGAATCCCGGAGTGCTTTTTTCACGACTTTTTTCGGGTCTGCCATAACAATGCGCTTATAGAGCGGAATCTCCCCGGTCGTTTCCGCAATATCAAAAAATTCTGTCTTGACCGGTCCCGGGCAGACTGCAGTAACCGCAATCTGACGCGGGCGCAGTTCCACCGCCAGCGCACGGCTGTAACTCAGCACATACGCCTTAGTTGCCGCGTAAATGGCAAACTTTGGCTGTGGAAGAAACGCTGCCACCGAAGCAAACTGCAGAATCCTGCTGTTTTTTGACATATACGGAAGTACCAGGCGCGTCATGGCAGTGAGCGCGCGGCAATTTAAATCAACCATGCCGGTTTCATCTTCAAGTGAGAGCGCTTCCGTCTCCCCGATCTTTCCAAACCCGGCACCATTTACCAGAATCTTCACATCCGGATCTTCCCACTCCAGTTTTTCTGAAAGCTCCGCGAGTGCCTGGTCTTCCATCAGGTCAAGCTCCAGGATCCGCAGTCTCGCCGGCACTTCCTGTGCCAGTTTTCGCAGGCGTTCTTCTCTTCTTGCAATGACCCAGATTTCCTCAAGACCAGCAAACCGGTCTGCGAGCTGAATGACGCATTCCCGGCCCATGCCAGAAGACGCGCCGGTTACAATGGCAATTTTTTTCCGTCTTATTTCCATGTGTCTGTTCTCCCTGATCGTTTCGTGTATACACAGAGTTCCATTATTCCTGTTCTACTTCTTCCTGTGAACGTTTCGGATGGTCTTTTTCTTTGCCGGTTTCCGGTTCTCCCCGCGCGCATCGCCTGCCAGTTTTGCGGTTCCACGGAATGCAGCTCCAGAAGATTTCTGTGCCGCATCTTTGCCCTTTCTGCTTCCTGCACCGCCAGAAGCACCCGTTCCAGCAGTTCTTCGTCCGGCAGTATTTCCGCTGCTGTGAGAAGCAGTTCCGCCATAGGAGCCGTTTCCGCCTCCCCAGTGCATCTCCCGCGGACGGATCAGGCATTTTTTATCGAACCCGATTAGGTCTGTGCGTCCTGCCTTGATGAGCGCTTCCTTTACCAGTTCATAGTTTTTCGGGTTCCGGTACTGGATGAGCGCGCGCTGCATGGCCTTCTCATGCGGGTTATGCGGCGTGTAGACCTCTTCCATGGTGCGCGGGTCCAGGCCGGTGTAGTACATGCAGGTAGAGAGCGTGGACGGAGTCGGATAAAAGTCCTGCACCTGCTCCGGCATGTAACCGAGATCCCGCAGATACTCCGCAAGCTCCACCGCCTCTTTGAGCGTGGAACCAGGATGGGATGACATCAGATACGGAACCAGATACTGCTCTTTTCCAATCTTTTTGTTCATCTCTTTATATTCTTTGACAAACTGCATGTACACGGCGTTCTTCGGTTTTCCCATGCGTTTTAAAACGGCGTCCGCTACATGCTCCGGTGCTACCTTTAACTGGCCGCTGACGTGGTACTCACAGAGCTCGCGCAGGAACGCGCGGTTTTTATCCGCAAGCAGGTAGTCGAAACGGATACCGGAACGGATGAACACTTTCTTGACCTTCGGAATGGCCCGGAGTTTGCGCAGCAGGGAAATATAGTCGCTGTGGTCCGCGCGGATATTCTTGCACGGTTCCGGGAACAGGCACTGCTTATTCGGGCAGGCACCCTTGGTCATCTGCTTTTCGCAGGCCGGATACCGGAAGTTCGCGGTCGGGCCTCCCACATCGTGGATATACCCCTTAAAGTCCGGTTCTTCGGTCAGAAGCTTTGCCTCCTCCACAAGTGACTCATGGCTTCTTGCCTGGATAATGCGCCCCTGATGGAAGGTCAGCGCACAGAAACTGCAGGCACCGAAACATCCGCGGTTACTGATCAGACTGAACTTAATCTCGCGGATCGCCGGAATCCCGCCTTCTGCCTCGTAGACCGGGTGGTAATCACGCATATAGGGAAGCGCGTAGACTTCATCCATCTCCTCCTGAGTCAGCGGTTTTGCGGGCGGATTCTGTACCACAAACTCTTTTCCATAATATGGCTCGACCAGGCGTTTTCCGAGGAATGGGTCGGTATTGCTGTACTGGACAAAGAAACTTTTGGCGTACTCTTTTTTGTCTTCCTTCAGTTTCTCAAAATCCGGAAGCATTTTATAATCATATACGATATCCAGATTCCGCGTTTTAAATACCGTTCCGTCGATAAATGTGATGTCCTTGATATCGATGCCGCTGTTTAACGCATCTGCAATCTCCACAATGGAATGTTCTCCCATGCCGTAAGAGATCAGGTCCGCCTGGGAATCCAGGAGAATGGAGCGCTTTAAGCGGTTGGACCAGTAGTCGTAATGTGCCAGTCGGCGCAGACTTGCCTCAATGCCGCCAATGATGATGGCCGCATCCTTATAGACTGAGCGGATCAGGTTGCAGTAAACGATCGTCGCGTAGTCCGGGCGTTTTCCCATCACACCGCCCGGGGTGTAGGAATCCTGCTGTCTGCGCTTCTTGGAAACCGAATAATGGTTTACCATGGAATCCATATTTCCGGCAGATACTAAAAATCCAAGTCTCGGGCGGCCAAGGATCTGGATGCTTTCCGGCGTCTTCCAGTCTGGCTGCGCAATGATGCCGACCTTATATCCGCGCGCTTCCAGAAGACGGCTGATGATGGCCGGTCCAAACGACGGGTGGTCCACATAGGCATCTCCGGAAACATAGACAAAATCACACTGTTCCCAGCCGCGCCGTTCCATATCTTCCCGGCATATCGGCAAATAATCATGTATCATAACTTCTGATTCTCCTTATTTTTGTGACTCAAAAAGCTCGTTGTAATCTTCGATATAAAAGTCAGCGAGTTCCTGTTTTTCCTCCCGCATTCCGGTTGAAAACGCGTCTTCGACTGCGCACACTGCCATACCGGCACGCTTTCCAGCCAGAATCCCGGCCGGGACATCCTCAAACACCATACAGGCTTCCGGTTTTACGCCAAGACGCTTTGCAGCCTCCAGGTAAATATCCGGAGCCGGTTTTCCGGCAGCTACCTCACACGCTGTGGCAATGACCTGAAAATACGGGCGGATCTTCAGCGAATCCAGCACCGCGTCCACCATGTCACGGCCGTTGCTTGTGGCGATACCGGCCTTTTTCCCGGTCCGCGCAAGATAGGAAAGCAATTTGTCTGCTCCCGGTTTTAACGGAACCTCTGTGCGGTACTTTTCAATGCTCATCCGGATCCACGCCTGTTTGATCTCGTCGATGGAGTCCGGCAGTCCAAACCGTGTCTTAAAATACTGCGCGGTCTCGGAAAAACTCATCCCCTCAATGACCTTCTGCAGATCCGGCGGACAGGTGAGTCCGAAACTCCCCAGATATTCAATGTCGATCTCTTTCCACATCCACATGGAGTCCACCAGCGTGCCATCAAGATCGAACAGGACCGCTTCCACGCGCTCCAGCTCCTGAAACGCCTCTCTGGCGGTATTGTTTTGTATCGTATTCTGCTTCATCGTTTTTTCCTGTTTCTCTATATTCTTTCGTGACTGCTTCGTACCTTCACAGTCCCATCATTTCCAAGCATTTTTTCTGCCAGGGCGCATTTCTTTTCATCTGGCAAGCCCTTCCAGCTCCTCTTTCGTCAGGGAACGGTACTCTCCCGGCTTTAACTCCGGGTCAAGTTTTAAACTTCCCATGGAAAGGCGTTTTAAAAACACCACATGGCAGCCGAGCGCCTCAAACATGCGCTTTACCTGATGAAATTTGCCCTCCTGGATCGTGAGGAGGATTTCCGCACCGGCTGTTTCCGTCTCGCCGTCCATTGCCCTGACTCCATCCGCAGAATCAGCTTCAGCGATTCGATGACCGCCTGCTGGCCACTGCTTTAATATTTCCAGCTTTGCCGGCATGACCGGGGTTCCGTCCGTCAGGGTAAGGCCTTCTGCCATCTGCTCTACAGCGTTTCCTGGAAGTTCTCCCTCGATCCGCGCGAAATAGACCTTATCGACATGCTTTCCCGGTGCCAAAAGCCGGTGAGTCAGGTCGCCATCGTTTGTCAGAAGCAAAAGTCCCTCCGTATCAATGTCAAGACGCCCTACTGGAAACAGATCGCTGCGGTTCTCGCCGCTTAACAGGTCAATGACCGTTTTATGGCGCTTGTCTTCCGTGGCGGAAATCACGCCCTGCGGTTTGTAAAGCATAATGTATTCCATTGCCAGATAGCGGACCGGCTGTCCGTCAAACGTGACCTCGTCCGCCTCCGGATCGATCTTTCGCTCGGTTTTCTTCTCCGGCACGCCGTTTACCTGAATCCGGCCTTTTTTTGCCGCGTCCTTGATCTGGGTACGGCTTCCCTTATTCATTTCCACCAGATACTTGTCCAGTCTCATCAATTTTGCCATTACTGCCACCGCCATCCCGGATAATATTTATTCTTAAAATTGCTGCCTGTATACTTTGCCCAGCCAAGCGGCTGTCCGTCCACTCCGATGAGCACCCAGCCTTTTTTCAGGTCTGCTGCTTCCTCCGGAGTCGGGAAGATCGTCTCACCTTTTAAATAACGCACGGTTCGCTCATCCTGTGCGGAAAGTGAGAAAGGCTGCGAGAACTCCCGCATCTGCAGCGTCATGGCCACAGCCTGGGACGGCTCGAACCGGTTCTTCTTCCACTCACCGAGAAGCAGGCCGCTGCGCAGATAACGCAGGTTCCAGTTCCGGTCGAAACACTCTGGCAGATAATATACCATGCCGTCGCGCACCATCATGCGGCTGTGATCGATCGGATGTTTCAGCATCGCTTCCCAGTCAGAAAAATCACTCTCTTTTTCCAGGCGGCGCACCTCTGCCGGAACCTTTCCGCCAGAACTTCCGGCTTCCTTTTCTGCACGGAAAGCCTTCGCGGATTTCGCAGTCCTGAGCGCTTCCTCTGCGGATTCCATCAGGTCCCGGTCTGTCCCGGATTCCGGTTCTCCCGGTGTTTTCTTTCGGAGCAGCGCCAGGAAATGCCCTTCTCCTTCAATTTTATGCGGGAACAGGCGGATGACCGGCATTCCATTTACACCGCCGCACGCGCCCTCCCACGGTTGTAACGGAACCAGTTCCATATCCGGCTCCTTCTCAAGAATCCACTGGATCGTGTCTTCATCTTCCATTTTCGCAAACGTGCAGGTGGAATACAAAAGCATGCCGCCCGGCTTTAACATCTGCACGGCAGAGGACAGGATCTGGCGCTGGACCGGCGCGTAATATTCCGGTCCGCGTTCCAGCCAGCTCTTGATGAGATCCGGATCTTTACGGAACATTCCCTCACCGGAGCACGGCGCGTCAACCAGGATCTTATCGAAGTATGCCCCAAAGACGGAGGCAAGCTTTTCCGGCGTCTCGCTGGTAACACAGATATTCGGAATGCCGAATAATTCCAGGTTCTTTAACAGCGCTTTCGCCCTGGAATTGCTGATATCGTTGGAGACAAGAAGGCCCTCTCCCAAAAGCTTCGCGCCAAGCTCGGTGCTCTTTCCCCCCGGAGCCGCGCAAAGATCCAGGACCTTATCGCCAGGCTCCACCGGAAGTACGGCAGCCGGTGCCATGGCGCTTGGCTCCTGTAAATAGTAGAGGCCTGCGTAATAATATGGATGGCGGGAAGCCTTCGCGTCCTCGCCAAGATAATAGCCATTCTCCGTCCAGGGCACCGGGCGGAGCGCAAATGGCGAAATGGTTTCCTCCCATTCCGTCCGGTCTGTTTTTGTGGTGTTGATCCGAAGACCGGCATAGGACGGTTTTTCGTAGCTTTCCAGCCAGGCGTCATACTCCGCCCAAAGCAGCTGTTTCATCTGTTCCAAAAAAGTATCGGGTAATCTCATAGAGTTCCTTCCTGTGCATGTTTCTGCTCTTTTCGCATAATTAAATTAAGTATAACATACTTTGTTTTAAGTGAAAACCTGTTTCTCAGGAGTCTGCCATGTCTGTGACCGCATCCTGCGCCCCGGTCTTTATCCTGCTTTTTGCCCTGCTCCTCGCGTTTCCAAAGTATGCCATAGACGGCGCATCGGACGGGCTTTTGCTGTGGTTTCACACCGTGCTCCCGGCGCTGGCACCAGCCATGATCTGCTCCCGGATGATCCTCGCAAACGGTGGTGTCCGGATCCTGATGCGCCCATTCGCCCCGCTGTTTCGCAGGATTTTTTCTTTAAGTGAGACCGGATCTTTCATCCTGCTTTCCGGCATGCTCTGCGGATATCCGCTGGGGCCTGCCCTGTGTACACAGGCGCTCGAAAAACATCAGATTTCCCCAAAAGAAGCATCTTACCTGCTTGCCATCTGCAGTTATCCCAGTCCGATGTTCCTGCTCGGCTATGTGCGCCAGCAGCTGGATAGCGCTCCCACAGGCGCATCTTACCCGGTCTGGCTTCTTCTGACCGGAATTTATGCGCCGGTCTTTCTTCTCTCGCTGGCGGCGCGAATCCAGTTCTGTATGCTTCCTGGGACTTTCTGCCCGGAACTGTACTCGGAAATGAAAAAAGCCGGAATACCGGAATGCCAAAAGCCCCGGGAAAATTCCAGTACTTCCGATTCTGCCCCACACCAGGCCCCGGTCACCCTCGATGAATGCCTCTACAGCACCTGCGATACCATGGTACTAATCGGCGGTTATCTGATGCTGTTTTCCATCCTGTCCTGCTTCCTGAACCATGCCGCGTGGATTCCGGCACCCATAGCTGCGGCACTCTGCGGCATCACGGAAATGACGACCGGCATCCGGCAGATCTGCCGTGTTTTTCCCAGAAGCATCCAGCTTCCTGCCTGTGCGGCATCGGCGGCCTTTGGCGGGATATCCGGTGTGTTTCAGGTCCGCAGCGTTATGCAGATTCAGGATGTCTCCACGGAGTGTTCCAGCGGTTCCAGTTCGCACCGGCAGACAGATCCATCCCAAAAACCTTTGCTTTATAACAACAAAAATGCCGGATATGACATCCGGCATTATGTAGGGTGGAAGCTCCTGCACGCAGGACTTTCCGCAATGATCCTTACTGTTCTTCCGCAGGTGCCTCTTCTGCTGCAGGCTCCTCGACGCTGGTGACACTGCCAGCCAGCTCTCCGCGGTTGGAAGCTACGATGTCGTAGCTGGACTGCATGGAAGCAATAAACGCGTCAAAACGGTTCTGTGCTCCCTCCATGGAATGGGTGATGATCGTCTGCAGGCTGTTTAACATATCATCGGTGTAGTTAATGGAAGCCTGACGAATGCCATTGGACTCATTGATTGCCTGATCGATGATTGCCTGTGCCTGTGCCTGCGCGTCCTCTACCACGCGGTTTGCCTCTGCGTAGGCTTTCTGCATGATCTCGTGCTCATTTACAAGCTCGTTGGTCTGTGCGGTAGCCTCTGCCACCATCGCGTCAGCCTGCGCGCGCGCCTCGTTTAAGATGGCGTCCTGATTGCTGATGATCTTCTGATATTTTTTAATCTCATCCGGAATGCGGAGACGAAGTTCAACCAGCAGTTCTTCCAGCTCTTCCTTGTTTACCAGAATCTTGGTATTGGAAAGCGGCTGAAATTTACAGCTGTCAATATATTCTTCGATCTCGCCAATTAACTGTTCGATTCTACTCATGGTTTCTTCTCCTTCATGCTCGGTTTCTGTTATTTATTGTTCGCGATCTTTTCCCGCACGTTTTTTGCAACGTCAGGGTGCAGAAAACCGCTGATGTCTCCCTGATAACCGGCAATCTCTTTTACGATGCTGGAGCTTAAATAGGAATATTTTAAATTCGTTGTCAGAAAGATGGTGTCGATATCCGGGGCAATGACCCGGTTTGTCTGCGCCATCTGCAGCTCATATTCAAAGTCAGTGATTGCACGAAGTCCCCTCACGATCACATCTGCCTGGCACTGATGCACAAAATCGACTAACAGACCGTCAAATGCACGGATTTCCACATTTGGCAGATATGAGGTGACATCCTTTAACATCTTAACACGTTCTTCGACAGAAAACAACGGAGTTTTTGAATTATTCTGCAAAACTCCAACGATCAGGCGGTCCATCATGTGGGCGGACCGCTCAATAATATCCAAATGACCAAGGGTAACGGGATCAAAACTGCCCGGATAAACTGCGATTGCCATATTATTCTCCCCGATAGACAAATACATGTTTATTTGTCTTGTATTCTTTCGTTTTTTCTGTAATGTAGCCCATGGAAGACAGATAGGAAAAATCTGTCTGCAGAGATGCTTCTATTATAATGGTGCTCTGTTTGTCGATCATGGCCGACGTTTTTAAATATTCCAGCATCTGCTTTTCCAGTTCATGGTCGTACGGCGGATCCATAAAAATATAATCGAACCGATACTTGCCTTCCAGCCGTTTTAATGCTGAGAGCGCGTCACAGTGCATAACAACGGCCTTGTCCTCCAGTCTGGCTGCCTTTAAGTTTTCACGAACGATCTGTACAGCCGCCTCGTTCTGTTCCACGAAAACTGCCTGTCCGGCTCCGCGGCTTAACGCCTCAATGCCGATTCCGCCGCTTCCCGCAAACAGATCCAGAAACGTACTATCTGCCAGGTCATACTGGAGCATATTAAATAAGGTTTCCTTGATGCGGTCCTGCGTCGGCCGGGTGTTCATGCCCTCTAACGTTTTTAACGGTACCCGCCTTGCGCTTCCTGCTATTACTCGCATAGTATTCTCCCATCGTCTGAAATAAATCACACCAATTATAGCGTTATTTTTTTCGATATACAAGTAATTTATGACGCAGTTTCGTATCTTTTTTTATACATGAAATATACACAGCGTTTCACCTGACACGATTTCACTGGAAATAAAAGCTTTTCCGTAAAACGAAAGAAAGGCCCGCGGATATTCGTCCGCGGACCTTCGTTCTGCTGCCCTGTTATCCAGATCTGTGTTACCTGGGACAGCCCTGTTTCAGGATGCTGATGCCGGATTACTTGCCGGCCATCTGTCTCTCCTGAGCCTCGATCATTTTCTTAACCATATAGCCGCCGACAGAACCGTTCTGCGCGGAGGTTAAGTTTCCGTTGTAGCCCTCAGATAACGGGACTCCAAGCTCACCGGCAACCTCCATTTTAAAACGGTCCAGTGCTTCTTTTGCTTCCGGTACTTCTGCACGATTGGAAGATCTGCTTGCCATAATGGGTCTCCTTTCTTAAGCGCCTGCCGTGAAGCAGGCGTTTTTTCCTGCGTCATGGCCGGTCTGTGTTTTGTTACATCCCTAGTATGTGCTTCAGAATGAATCTTACCCTGGCATCTTCTGTGTAAACTGTCAGAAATTAGGCATGATCGCGCAAAAATACCGATTTGTGCACGCTCCTGCTCAGGCTTCTGTTTTAAATTTGTAGATCGTAGTCGTTTTGTAAATATCGCCGCCCTTTAAAACCGGGGAAGCAAACTGCGGTTTGTTGATGGCATCCGGGAAATACTGTGTCTCAAAACAGTACGCATGGCGTTTGTCGTAAACGGCTTTTTCCTTTCCTTCCATCGGGGATAAGAAATTCGCCGTGTAGAACTGAATGCCTGGAAGGTCGGTGTAAACTTCCAGCACGCGTCCGCTCGCTTCGTCCACTGCCTTCGCGGAAAGCACAAGCTCGCCCTCTTTGTGGTTCAGCGCCCAGTTGTGGTCGTAACCGTTTGCCAGCTTTAACGGCTCATAATCGGCCTCAATATCCTGGTCGATGTATTTCAGGGAAGTGAAATCCATCGGCGTTCCCTTTACGGAAACCAATTCGCCCGTCGGAATGGAATACTTGTCCGCAATCGTAAAATAGTCGGCGTCGATCCAGACTTTCTGGTGCATCGCAGAGCCGGAACCCTGTCCTGCCAGATTGAAATACGCGTGGTTTGTGAAATTGGCGATCGTGTCCTCATCGCAGGTCATATGATAGTCGATCCGAAGTTCGTCGTCATTGGTCAGAGTATAGCTGACGCAGATGTCGGCATTTCCCGGGTAATTCTGGTCGCCATCCGGGCTGAACAGCGAAAAGCTGATCCGGGTTCCATTCTCTGTCTCGGAAAGCTCTGCGTCCCAGATGCGGTCGCGCAGAAAATCCGGGCCACTGTGCAGGTTGTTGACACCGTTGTCGTTGATGACGAGCGCATAGGTAATCCCGTCGATGGTACAGGCCGCACTGCCAATCCGGTTTGCGTTTCGTCCAATGATTTCCCCAAAATGTGGAGATGACTGATTCAGACATTTTTCCGGCGTGTCAAAGCCAAGCACGACATCCGCAAATGTGCCGTTTTTATCCGGTGCCCACATTTCCAGCCAGATGCCGCCCAAATCTGTAAATACCGCTTTCAGGCCATGTTCGTTGGTGAGGATATATTTTGTTACTTCCGCCCCCGTTTCGGTGGTGCCAAATCGTTCCTTGCTGTATGCCATAACTGTATTCCCTCCGCTTTTTTCATGCTTGTCTGTAACTGTTCCGTATCGTCCCAGTCACGCTTGCTTCATTATAACACAAAAGCAGGATGCATTCCAGCCTAAACTGAAGCACCCTGCTTCTACGATCGGTTACCCGCGCTTTGACTCCTGCACTGCGCAAAAGCAATCCTTTTTTTATTTTGCCTGAATATAACCCTGTGCGGTTAAGAGCTCTGCACACAGAACTGCGCCGCCTGCTGCGCCGCGGACGGTGTTGTGGGAAAGTCCTACAAACTTGTAGTCGTAGATACTGTCCTCACGAATGCGGCCTACGGAAATACCCATGCCGTTCTCAAAGTCTACATCCAGGGAAACCTGTGGACGGTTGTCCTCCTCTAAGTACTGGATAAACTGCTTCGGTGCGCTCGGAAGCTTTAACTCCTGCGGAAGTCCGGAGAAGTTTACCAGACGGTCGATCAGCTCTTCCTTGGTCGGTTTCTTGCGGAACTTTACGAATACGGCTGCGGTGTGTCCGTTTAATACCGGAACACGGATGCACTGGCAGGTAATCTTCGGCTCAGATGCCTTTACGATCACGCCGTCTTTGATCTCGCCCCAGATACGAAGCGGCTCCTGCTCACTCTTTTCTTCCTCACCGCCGATGTACGGGATGATGTTTCCTTCCATTTCCGGCCAGTCTTTGAAGGTTTTTCCTGCACCGGAGATTGCCTGGTAAGTGGTTGCTACTACCTCGTACGGCTCAAACTCTTTCCATGCGGTAAGGACCGGTGCGTAGCTCTGGATGGAGCAGTTCGGCTTTACTGCAACGAAGCCGCTCTTGGTTCCCAGGCGTTTTTTCTGGAACTCGATCACTTTGAAATGCTCCGGGTTGATCTCCGGAACGACCATCGGAACATCCGGGGTCCAGCGGTGCGCGCTGTTGTTGGAAACAACCGGAGTCTCGGTCTTCGCGTAAGCTTCCTCGATTGCCTTGATCTCTTCCTTGGTCATATCTACTGCGCTGAATACGAAATCCACGCTTGCAGCAACTTTCTCGACCTCATTGACGTTCATGACGACCAGTTTCTTGACAGCTTCCGGCATCGGAGTGGTCATTTTCCAGCGTCCGCCGACAGCCTCCTCGTAGGTTTTTCCAGCAGAACGCGGGCTTGCAGCCACGGTAACTACCTCATACCACGGATGATTCTCCAGAAGGGAGATGAATCTCTGTCCTACCATACCGGTCGCGCCAAGCACGCCTACACGCAATTTCTTTTCCATAATCGTAAGCTCCTTACTCTCCTCATGGCAATGTTTCCTTTTCGCCACGTTTTTCGTTCTCGCTTATCCTATCTCAAATTTCCAAAAAAATCAAGTGTTATTCGCCAGAAAAATACACTTGTTCGCGTTGCAAAGACATTTTCTCCGATATAAACACAACTGCACGCGACAGACGGATTTTTGCAAAGGGGCTGTCGCAAAATTGTCTCCGTCACGTTCCCATATCGTTGTTCGCTTCCTCTCACTTACACATGTTCGAGATGCGTACAACCTGATATGTAGAACGCTCTGAAGACAATTTTGTGACAGCCCTTCAAATTTTGCATTCTGGAATCGCTACAAACGTACTTTGCTTCCCTTGCCGTCACGCTTTGCCAGTTTCAATCGGTTCAGATGAACCTCTTTCTCTTTATAGACAATCTGCGGCTGCTGGCTTACAAAATAAATCTCTTCCAGTTCATCGCCGGCTCCTAACTTCATGCCGCGCACGCCGCGGGAATTTTTCTTCAGTTCCGGAATCTCCTCCATGGAGAAGCGCAGGAACATGCCGGAAGCGCTCTGAAGCGCAAGATCGGTTTCTGTTCCAACAATCCGTATGGTCAGAAGGCTGTCACCTTCCTGAAGCTTCGTTGCGGCTACTGTACGGTTGTTCGTGACAAATTCCTCGGCCGGAACCTGTTTTACCATTGCCATTTTGGTTGCGAACAAAAGAAGCTGCCCGGTCAGCCGTCCAAAGTTCGTGAGGAAGATGATTTCCTCTTTGCTGCCGTCGTATTTGCTCAGGTTATCAATCGGCGTACCCTTGTCACGCAGCTTTCCGGACGGAATATCCATCATCTTAACCTGATGCAGGTTTCCAGTATCCGTAAAGATGCAGAGCTTATCGGTATTTAAGCACGGAATCACATGACGGTACTCCGTATCCACCGTCTCGCGGTTGCGGTCGTAGGTAGAACGGTCTAACAGTTTGCAGTAGCCAAAGCGGTCCATAACGAACACAACCTCGGCAACCGCTGCCGCAGACTCCTCGAATACTGCCTCTTTTCCATTCTCAATCAGGGTTTTACGCGGCTCGGCAAACTCTTCCTTAATGTGGTCGAGGTCTTCTTTAATCACCCGGTTCATGCCATCACGGCTCTCTAAGACCTTCTGGTACTCGGCAATGCGTTTTAAGCACTCCTTGTATTCCTTCTGCAGTGCCAGGATTTCCAGGCCAATGAGCTTGTACAGGCGCATTTCCAGAATGGCATTTGCCTGTTTTTCGGTGAAATCCAGCTGCTTTGCGTCCTCTTCAAAGCCAGGATGTTTGAACTGAATTTTGGAAATATCTCCGGTCATCAGGCAGGCCTTGGCATCTTTTAAGTTTTTGGAGCCGCGCAGAATGGCAATGATCAGATCGATGATGTCGCAGGCGCGGATCAGGCCCTCGCGGATCTCCTTTTTCTCCAGTTCTTTCTCTAAAAGTGCCTGGTACTTGCGGGTGGTGTTCTCGTACTGGAATCCCAGATAGTTTTTGAGAATGCCGCGCAGGTTCAGGGTTTCCGGGCGTCCATGCGCGATCGCAAGCATGTTGACGCCGAACGTATCTTCCAGTTTGGTCTTTTTATAAAGGATGTTTCGGATCTTCTCGATGTCGGCATCTTTTTTCAGCTCCAGAACAATGCGGATGCCTTCCTTGCTGGACTGATTGGAAATATCCACCACATCGGACAGGGTTTTGTTCTCCACAAGATCCGCAATATCCACCAGAAACTTATTGATGCCCGCGCCGATCATGGTGTACGGAATCTCACTGATGACAAGCTTATCTCTGTCTGATTTTCTGCGTCCCAGCTCCACCTCAATCTTTCCGCGCAGTTTGATCTTTCCGGTTCCGCTCTCATAGATAGCCGGAAGGTCTTTCTTGTTCGCGATGATGCCTCCGGTCGGAAAATCCGGACCCGGCATAAGTTCCATCATCTCCTCTAAGGACATGTCCGGGTTATCGATGTAAGCCTTTACCAGATCCACAACCTCGCCCAGGTTGTGCGTCGGAATACTGGTGCTCATGCCGACCGCGATACCCTCCGCGCCGTTGATCAGCAGGTTCGGGACGCGGACCGGCAGCACTTCCGGTTCTTTCTCGGATTCATCGTAGTTGGAGACAAAGTTTACGGTCTTATCGAGGTCTTTTAAGTAAACCTCCTCCGCAAATTTCTTTAAGCGCGCTTCCGTGTAACGCATGGCAGCCGCGCCGTCGCCCTCAATGGAGCCAAAGTTTCCGTGCCCGTCTACCAATGCCATGCCCTTTTTAAACTCCTGAGACATAACAACTAACGTCTCATAAATCGAACTGTCGCCGTGAGGGTGGTATTTACCCATGGTATCGCCGACGATACGCGCGGATTTTCTGTGTGGTTTGTCGTGTCCTAAGCGCAGCTCACTCATGTCGTAAAGCACGCGGCGCTGTACCGGCTTTAAGCCGTCTCTCGCGTCCGGGATTGCTCTCGCAGTGATGACACTCATGGAGTAGTTTAAGTAACTGCGCTGCATCTCCTCGGAATATTCTGTTGTTAATATCTTCTCAGCCATATTTCCTCTCCTTATGCGTCAATCTCTGCTTCATTCGCGTGGTCGTAGATAAACTGTTTGCGCGGCGGAACCTCGCTTCCCATGAGCATTTCCGTGACCTCGGATGCCATACGCGCATCCTCGATCTCCACGCGCTTTAATACGCGGCGCTCCGGATCCAGGGTGGTCTCCCAGAGCTGCTCCGGGTCCATCTCACCAAGACCTTTGTAGCGCTGTAAGCGGAAGTCTCCGGTGTGGTTTTTGCGGTAACGCTCCAGCTCTTTGTCATCGTACAGATACATCTCCTGTCCTCTGGACGGGATGACCTTGTAAAGCGGCGGCATGGCAATGTAAACGTGTCCGTTGTAGATCAGTTCCGGCATGAAACGGTAGAGGAAGGTTAAGAGCAGCGTGTCGATATGGCTGCCGTCTACATCCGCATCCGTCATGAGGATGATCTTGTTGTATTTTAATTTGGTAATGTCAAAGTCATTGCCATAGCCCTCGGAAAAGCCGCAGCCAAAGGTATTGATCATGGTCTTGATCTCGGCATTGGCAAGGACCTTATCCATGGAAGCCTTCTCCACGTTTAAGATTTTGCCGCGAATTGGCAGAATGGCCTGGTATTTGCGGTTTCTCGCCGTCTTGGCAGAACCGCCTGCAGAGTCTCCCTCTACAATGAAGATCTCGCAGAGTTCGGCATCCCGGCTCTCGCAGTTTGCCAGTTTTCCGTTGCTGTCGAAAGAGAACTTTGACTTGGTGAGCATGTTGGTCTTTGCTTTCTCCTCTGCCTTTCGGATCTTGGCAGATTTCTCCGCGCAGCCAATGATCGCCTTTAACGTTTCCAGGTTCCGGTCAAAATAGTGCTGCAGCAGATCGCCGGATACCGTGAATACTGCCTTGGTCGCGTCCGCGCTGGCGAGCTTGGTCTTGGTCTGACCCTCAAAGATCGGGTCCGGATGTTTGACTGCCACAATGGCAGTCATGCCGTTTCGGGTATCCGCGCCGGTAAAGTTCGGATCTTTCTCTTTTAAGATGCCAAGCTCCTTTGCGTAGGAGTTGATGAGCTGGGTAAAGCGGGTCTTAAAGCCGACCAGATGGGTGCCGCCCTCCTGCGTAAAGATGTTGTTGCAGAAACCAAGGATATTTTCCTCGAACGCGTCCACAAACTGAATCGCAACTTCCACTTCGATCTTGTCCACTTCCTTCTTAAAATAGATCGGCTCGTGAATCACGGTCTTGCCGCGGTTTAATTCCTTCACATACGCGATGATGCCCTCCGGCTCGTGGTAAGTAATCTCCTCTTTCTCGTTGGCGCGCGCATTTTTATAGTAGATCGTCAGGCCCGGATTTAAGTAGGCCGTCTCGTGCAGACGGCTCTTTAACCAGTCCGCCTTAAACCGTGTTTTCTCAAAAATTTCACCGTCCGGCAGGAAGTTGATCTCCGTACCGGTCTGACGGGTCTTGCCGAGAACTGGCAGCAGGCCGTTTTCCAGTTCCACCGTCGGGATGCCGCGCTCATAGGCGTCGTGATGAATAAAGCCATTTTTATAAATTTTCACATCCATGTGCGCGGAAAGCGCATTTACGACAGAAGAACCCACGCCGTGCAGGCCACCGCTGGTCTTGTACGCCTCATTGTCAAATTTTCCGCCCGCATGCAGGGTAGACAGAACCACGCGCTCCGCGGATACGCCTTTCTTGTGCATTTCCACCGGAATGCCGCGTCCGCTGTCCTTGACTGTACAGGAACCGTCTGCCTCCAGCGTCACCCAGATGGTGTTGCAGAATCCGGCCAGATGCTCATCTACCGCATTGTCCACGATCTCATAAATTAAGTGGTTTAATCCCTTTGTGCCAACGCCTCCAATGTACATACCCGGACGTTTCCGCACCGCTTCCAGTCCTTCCAGAACGGTAATACTATCTGCATTATATTGTGTATTTGCCATTATTTCCTCCATAACAAAACAAATGTTCGATTCTTTATTTTATAAAAAAATATTGAAAAAATCAAGTCAAAAATCCATTCCTATCCTGCCACTGCTGCCACAAATAAAAGTACCACAGCCATACCGGCGTTCCAGAGCGTAAACCGAATCATATAGTCTTTTTTGGTTCCTGCTTCTGGAAAACGCGTCTCATTCTCCGCAAAAAACTTATAGGAAATGAGACTTGCCAGAGAAGCAATCAGCGTTCCGAGTCCACCGATGTTGACTCCGCGCAAAAGTGCGACATACTGGTCGGTAAAACCGGAAAGTAAAATGGCTGCTGGCACATTGCTGATAATCTGGCTGCATCCAAATGAAACAAAGAGTTCCCGGCCGGAAAGCATCTGATTTAAAAGATCCCGCACCAGATCCACCCGCTTCATATTTCCAATAAAAATAAAAAACGCGACAAAAGTCAGCAGCAGACTGTAATCCACCTTTTTCGGCAGAAAACTGCCCTGGCATACGCTGGCAAAAAGCAAACACCCCACCATTATTATAAGTAATAACAGCGGCCATGACAAAACGCGAAACACTGAGAGCAGACTGATCAGAAACAATGCTGTCAGCAACAGATTCTGCTGTTTCCGTTTTACCGGATTTTCCGGTTCCGATATCTGTTTTTTTAGCAGTTCTTGGTTTAAATCAAAATTTTTATGAACGATACAGGCACCAAGGATCATGACAAAAGAAACCAGTGTAAGCGGTCCCATAATGCTCAAAAACGTTCCCATTCCCATAGCGGAAATGGAATACAGATATAAATTCTGCGGATTTCCAACCGGAGTCATCATACTTCCAAGATTGGCAGCAATGGTCTGCAGCACAATCACCGGAATCATCTCTTTCTGAAGTCCTGCCAGTTCCAGCACCAGGATTGTAAACGGTACAAAAGTTAAAAGCGCTACATCATTGGTAATCCACATAGAGCAAAAGAAGCAAAGCAATACCAGCACCAGGTACAGCTGACGAAACGTATGGACTCGAGAAAGCAATGCCTGCGCCACCTGACTGAAAAATCCGGTCTGTTTAAATCCTTCCATGATTGTCATTAGCGAAAACAAAAGTGCTAATACCCGGTAATCCAGGTATCCAGCATACTGACTATCCGGATGAATGAAAAACATAGAAACAATCGCCAGAAATGCCGCAATGCAAAGAACGGTTTCTTTTTTGAAATATGCAATCAGCGTCTTCCTCATGAAAAAATCCCCCTACTGTGCAAAAATAACAAAATGATATTATACGCACTTTTCGCAAAACTGGCAATACCTGCTTTCTGGTTTTTTGCGCATAAAAAGAAGCCCTGGTGGAATATTCCAGACAGGACTTCTCCGGTTATTTATAAGTGAATTTAAAAATCAACTTCCGTATCGTAGTAGCAGCACTTAAGCAGTTTCTCCATCTCTTCCTGGCTAGGCTGACGCGGGTTGGAACCGGTACATGCATCTGCGATGGCATTCTTTGCGATTTCCGGCAGTCTCTCTAAGAATACCTCTTCCGGTACAAAGCCCTGCTCGGTCGGATAGCTGTCTGCGCCGTAGTTCTTGATGCAGTGTGGGATCTTTAAGTCGTCGTTCATCTTTCTTAAGTAAGCGATTAAGAGAGCAACCTTCTCGTCCAGGGTCTCGCCGCCCAGTTTCATGAAGTCTGCGATCTCGCCGTAACGCTCTTTTGCGGTCTCATCTTTTGCGTTGAATGCGATAACTTTCGGCAGGTACATTGCGTTTGCTGCACCGTGGATGATGTGTGCGCCGTAGTCAGCGAATGCTGCGCCGGTCTTGTGAGCCATAGAGTGAACGATACCTAACAGTGCGTTGGAGAATGCCATACCAGCCAGGCACTGTGCGTTGTGCATGGAATCACGTTTTGCCATATCGCCGTTGTAGGAATCTACCAGGTCGTGCTGGATCATCTTGATTGCGTGCAGAGCCAGCGGATCGGTAAAGTCACAGTTTGCGGTGGAAACGTAAGCCTCAATTGCATGGGTCATAGCATCCATACCGGTATGAGCAACCAGTTTCTGCGGCATGGTCTCTGCCAGATCCGGATCTACGATTGCTACATCCGGGGTGATCTCAAAGTCTGCGATCGGGTACTTAATGCCCTTCTGGTAATCGGTGATGATAGAGAATGCGGTTACCTCGGTAGCAGTTCCGGAAGTAGAAGAAATTGCACAGAAATGAGCTTTTCTTCTCAGTTTCGGGATACCGAATACCTTGCACATATCCTCAAAGGTGATGTCCGGATACTCATATTTAATCCACATAGCTTTTGCTGCGTCGATTGGAGAACCGCCGCCCATTGCAACGATCCAGTCAGGCTGGAATGCTTCCATGGCTGCTGCGCCCTTCATAACGGTCTCTACGGAAGGATCCGGCTCGATGCCCTCGTAAAGCTGAACCTCCATTCCTGCTTCCTCCAGGTACTGTTTTGCCTTATCAAGGAAACCGAAACGTTTCATGGAACCACCGCCAACGCAGATGATAGCTTTCTTACCCTCGAATGTCTTTAATGCCTCTAATGCACCTTTTCCGTGATATAAGTCTCTTGGTAATGTGAATCTAGCCATAATAGCTCCTCCATTCTGCTGTCATCTAACAGCACCTTTTTTGTGTTCGCTTTTTGTATTGATTCGTTAATTTATTAACATTAACTCTGTACTTACTATAACACTTTTTGTTTATTTTGCAAGTGTTTTTTGAATATTTTTTTCACTTTATTTTCACCTTGCATAATTTGTTTGTTATTGCTTTGTCTTACAGACTCCAGAATTACGCGAAAAAGAAGAGCCTAAAAAGGCTCCTCTGCGTTTATCCTATGTATCATAAATAACTGTTTTTGGCTTCCGGACTATCTGCGGCAGCCGGAATTACCAATCGCGTAAGAGATCATCTGCGGACTGCTGCAGTTTTTGCCGGACAGATTTTTTCTGTTTGCGTTCAAAACGCTTCCGGTATTGCAGCCGCGTGCGCTGCTGCATAAGCTGCCATTCTGACCACAGTTACTGTTCTGTTTCCAGGAGCTTCCGTTCTGAGCACAGGCAGCGTTACCAAGACTGTTGTTTCCTTTGCTGCATCCGTAGCTCTGGCATACCTGGGTGCTGCATCCGGTGTTATAAGTTCCGGTTCCACAGTTTCCGGTTGCCGCAAACGCGGTCATCGGCTGGAATGCCATCAGTGCGGTTACTGCCATAGCTGCTGCGGTAGTTACGATCTGTTTTCTCATGTTTTGCTCTCCTTTTGTTACAAAAATATTTCATATTTGTTACAAAAGTATGTTATCATACAGAACATGGAAAATCTACTGGGAATGCCTGGAAAAACTTACGGTTTGCAGGTATACCCAATGCCCAGGCCTCCAGGTCCGATGTGGCAGGTTACGCCAAAGGACAGGTCATCACACAGAATCGTCCGTCCCGGAAACGCTGCCTCAATCTCCTTCACCCAGGCATCTGTCTCCTCTTTTCCGGCGCTGGAAGCCGCCACAATGTGCATGTTCCCCGCATTGTATTCCCGCTGGTAAGACTTGGCAATGACCTTTTTCACATCCTCGATCATAGTCTGCTTCGCCTTTTTCAGGCCGCGGCAGTTTTTGTGCAATTCCAGAATGCCAATGTCAAAATGAAGCACCGGCTTTACGTTTAGCAGACCGCCAACCAGAGCCACACCGGCAGAAATACGGCCGCCGTGCTTTAAGTATTTGAGATCATCCACGGCAATGTAGATTCCCGCCCGGGTCTTGACCGCTTCCATGCGCGCTTTCACCTCAGCCGCGCTGCAGCCGGCATCCAGGAGTTCTAACGCATCCAGAATGCTCTGGTGAAGCGGAGTTGCCACACTGCCATTATCGATCACATAGACCTTTCCCGCATAATTGTCTTCCTGCGCCAGCATCATCGCCGTCTGGCAGGAACCGCTCAGGCCGCTGCTGATTGGGATATAAAGAATGTCCTCATACTCAGAAAGCACCTTATCCCAGAGCTCCATGACAGACTCCGGGGACGGCTGGGACGTGCTGATGTCCTCCAGTCTGCCAAGACGCTCCAAAAACTCCTCTCTGGTAATATTGATGCCCTCATAATAACAGGTTCCATTCATATAAAACGGCATCGGAAGCACAAAAATGCCAAGGCGCTTTGCCTCTTCCTGGGAAATGCCACTGTGGCTGTCCGTAACAATTCCGGTTTTTCTCATCCAAACTTTCTCCTTTGTATATCCGGGGCCCCGGGGCCCCTTATTACATATAAAGGGAATTATAGTCCAATTTTCCACAAAAAACAAGACGCGGGGAGTTCTGCTGTATATAAATCATATTATAGAAAGGTCCGAACACAATACCCATATTTTGCGCAGTGGTATGCCAGGATTACCGGCTTCGGACCCGTAGTGTTTTCAGACCTTAAATTTTATTCCACTACGGTCATTACTTCATCGACATCCACGCTCTGGTCAATGAGCCCGTTCTCGAGCATCCAGTCGATGTTCTCCTGCCAGCATTCCTCGGTCTGGCTTAAGAACTCTGCGTCATCTGTTTCCATCAGTGGAAGCAGAGTTGCACAGGACTGTTCCTCTACGCTCTGGGTCAGCGGGAAGTTCGCCTCATTCTGGTTGTTCATCAGAATTGCCAGGCAGCCGTCCGGATCTGCCTTGAAATCATCAAATCCTTTTTTGGACGCGCGCAGGAAACCAGCTACAACATCTGGCTCTTCCTCCAGCAGCTTGTTGTTGGTCAGGAACACTTCCTCGTAGTAATTCGGGATTCCGTAGCCGGTTACCGGGAAATAATTCAGTTCAAATCCCTCGGATTCCATCTGCGGAACCTCGTGGTTAACCAGGCAGCCAATGGTGGCATCTACATTTCCGGTTGTCATGGAACTCATCAGGTCAAAACCGACATCGACAAGGTTCACATCGGAAGCATCAGCACCCACATACTCCATCATACATTTTACCAGAGACTCGCTTAATACCGTGCCGCCGTAGCCAATGGTCTTGCCAACCATGTCTTTCGGGCTGGTAATATTCTTATCCTTCAGGGACAGGATGATGTTCAGCGGAGACTGCACGATCGCGCCCACGGAACGGATCGGCGCTTTCTGGTTTGCTACCGCCTGGATCAGATCCTGCTGATAGTACATGCCAATCTCAGCCTTGCCTGCTGCCACCATAGACAAAGCATCATTCGCGTTGGATGGGAAGCGGATCTTTACATCCAGTCCCTCCTCCTCATAGTAACCGCGCTCAATGGCGGTGTAGAGGAAGGTGTGGATGGCATTCGGGTACCAGTCCAGGACTACGTTCACTTCCCGAAGGTCTTTCTTGTCTTTCGCTGTATCGCCCGCAGCCTCAGAAGCAGCGGATGCGTCCGTACTCTCCTCTGCTTCGCCTGCTGCCTCAGTTTTCGCAGTTGTCTCAGCAGATTTGGAATTATTGTTTCCGCAGCCGGAAAGTGCCGCGATACTTAAAGCTGCTGCGGTAAATGCAGCCACAAATGCTTTTTTTCTCATAATTTTATCCTCACTTTTATCATTCTGTTGCGAACATGGCATCCATGTTCCTCTGTCTTTACAGATCATTTCTCCAGCGGATCAGCCGCTTCTCCAGCAAAGTTACCAGCCAAACAAAGATCATGGCTACCACGGAAAGAAGCAGAATCGGCGCGAACACTCCGGCACCGTCGAGCTGCGTCATCATGCGGCGGCTGAAATATCCCAGGCCGCTCTGCGCGCCCAGCCACTCTCCGATGGCCGCGCCGATGATGGACAGCGGAACAGCCATCTTGATCGCGGAAAAGAAATACGGCAGCACAGCCGGAACCTTTAATTTCCAGAAAATCTGGACCGGTGACGCGCCAAAGGTAAATAACAGTTCTTCCATTTCTGTTTTCACCGACTGAAATCCGTCAAACACTGTGATGGTAATCGGGAAAAAGGTAATCAGCACCGTAACCAGAACCTTGCTCCAGATGGAATAGCCGAACCACAGTACAAACAGCGGTGCCAGCGCTGTGGTCGGGATGGTCTGGGATGCAATGATCAAAGGGTACAGGGCTCTTCTTGCCGTGTCATTGGCATCCATCAAAACAGCCAGGCCAAGGCCTAATACAATGGAAATTCCAAGGCCGATGGCCACGACCGACATGGTTGCCGGAAGGTGTGCCAGAAACAGCGGTTCCCGCAGTTCCCAGAGTTTTTGCAGGATCTGGGTCGGGGATGGAAGGATGTAAGCCGCGTTCACGCCCATAGCGGCTGCCTGCCAGAAAATCAGCAGGGCAAAGGTCAGGATCAGGGCCGGAAGGCTGGAGTTGGTGCATGATTTTTTCTTCACTTCGCATCCCTCCTTAACATCTGGATCAGTTCTTCCTTTAGGTCAAGAAGTTCCGGACGCGCCAGTTCTTCCCTGGTACGCGGGTAAGCAGCCGGAACTTCAATGGAGCGCAGATGCGTCATCGGTGTCTGCTCCACCACTAAAATACGGCCAGACAGAAACAGCGCTTCCTCTACATCGTGCGTAATGAACAGCACCGTTTTCTGGTCCCGCTCCCACTGCTCCAGCAGCCACTCCCGCATGGAGAGCCTGGTTAAGTAATCCAGTGCCGAAAACGGCTCATCTAAAAGAAGCAGATCAGAACCGGTCAGCACAGTGCGCGCAAATGCCGCACGCTGTCTCATGCCGCCGGAAAGCTCTCTTGGGCTTTTCTGTCCCCAGCCGGAAAGGCCGACCGAAGCCAGTGCCTCCTCTGCGCGCTGTTCCATCTCTGCTTTGGTATATCCGCCCTGGATCTCCATAGGCAGCATCACATTTTCCTTTACCGTGCGCCACGGAAATAATAAATCATGCTGCGGCATATAACCACAGTAATTTTTCTGGGTTTCAATTGACTGGCCGTTTACAAGCACCCGCCCTGCATCCGGAGTAAGAAGCTTGTTTACCAGACGGAAAATGGTACTTTTTCCACAGCCGGACGGACCGATCACAGAGACAAACTCACCGTCCTGAATCTGAAAGGACAGCTTGTCCATGATCGCGTAATCGTCCACCTCATACTGGAAACACACGTTATCAAATTCCAGCATATTACCGCCTCATTTCCCATGCCATATCCCAGAAGGACATCTCATAGCGGGAGCAGGCTGTAAAAATATCGATCAGGCGGTCCATCTGTGCCGGTGTGTAATCGGCAGCAAGACGGTTCATCATAGCAGTCAGGTTTTCATTTTCGCTGTGATATTCCTCACTGGCATAACCGGATACCCACTCGCCGTAAAACGGATGTTTATCTGCCTCCGGGTTCTTTTTCAGAATCTCTTTTGCGATTGCCTCATAGCTTAAGGCACAGGAAAGGATGGCTGCCATAACCTCTGCCTCTCCGCCCTCATAAGCGGCACGCAGCATATAAGAGGTGTAGGAACGGTTATCCAGAGATACTGGCGTGTTCTCTGCCTCCTCCTGGCTGATGCCCAGGCGCTTCATGTACGCCCGGTGAATGTCCATCTCTCCGTCCAGAATGGTGTGCGTGGAAGCCGCGAACAGCTTCATCACAGAGAGATCCTTTGCCTTGGCCACGCCGACAGCAAACACTCTGGTATAATCGATCAGATACAGATAGTCCTGTATCATATAGTAACGGAATTTATTCTGATCCAGGCTGCCATCGCCAATTCCCATAACAAACGGATGGGTATGATAGCCAGCCCAGATATCCTGTACGGAATCTAAAAGTTTTTCTGTGACGGTCATGCTTCCTCCTTCGCGAACCCTTTGCCGCAAAATTCAAAGGCATGGTTCATCGGGCCGGAGCCTGCGCCAAGATCGAGCATGGCTGCCAGTGCACCGGAAATGTATGCTTTTGCCTGCTCCACCGCAGTATCCAGATCATAGCCCTTTGCCAGATTGGAGGCAATGGCGCTGGATAAGGTACAGCCGGTACCGTGGGTGTTCGGATTGTCGATGCGTTTTCCATTGAACCAACGGTATCCGCCATCGCGGTACAGCAGATCATTCGCATCGTTTAACTGATGCCCGCCCTTTAACAGGACTGCACAGTGGTAAGTCTCGCTGATTTTCTTCGCTGCCTCTACCATCTCATCAGCCGTGGTGATCTCCATTCCGGAAAGAACCACTGCCTCCGGGATATTCGGCGTCAGGACGGCAGCTAACGGGAACAGGCATTCCTTTAAGGTTCCGATGGCATCATCGCTGATGAGCTTTGCCCCGCTGGTTGCCACCATCACCGGATCTACTACAATATTTTCTGCTTTGTACTCCTTCAGTTTTTCCGCGATCGCCTGGATCAGACCTGCGGAGGAAACCATGCCGATTTTTACCGCATCCGGACGGATATCGGTGAAGACACTGTCAATCTGCTGCTTCAAAAACTCTGGTGATACCTCAAAAATCCCCTGGACTCCGGTGGTATTCTGGGCTGTCAGCGCAGTGATCGCGCTCATGGCATAAACGCCATTGGCGGTCATGGTCTTTAAGTCAGCCTGGATTCCGGCGCCTCCGCTGGAATCACTTCCAGCGATCGTTAATGCTGTTTTCATTTTCATGATGAAACTCCTCTCGTGCATCTATATTTTTTAGGCGGCTCAAGGTGGTGCCCCCAATGCACCGCCGCAAAGAGAATCCGAACAAAAGAAAAAAGTGGAACCACGCAAGGCGTAATTCCACTCTCTGTTTTTATCCAGTCACAGTCACTTCCTACGTTGGCATGATCCAAATCAGGTATACGGGTCCTGGCGGTTTAAGCCAGCTCTCAGCCTGCTTCCCGCAGGCTCCCCGGTACTTATGGTTATTCTCTTTACGAGTAACAATATAATCCTGTATGAGCCGCTTTGTCAAGCTGCTCTTTTCAAAAAATGACAAAAGCTGTATAATAAGTGAAGCATCATAAATGAAAAATAAATTCAGTAAAGGTGAGGAAATGCTATGGAAAAGAACGACATCATCCTGATACACGGAACCGATTACAAAGAAATGGCAAAGAAAGTCATGGAGGCCGCAAACGTGGCAGAGGACATTGGCGATAAGAAAAAGAAGATCGCCTTAAAGCCAAATCTGGTCACCGCAAAATCCCCGTCCAGCGGCGCTACCACCCACAGTGAGCTGCTTGCCGGTGCCATTGAATATTTGCAGGAACACGGTTTTGAAGACATCACCGTCATGGAGGGATCCTGGGTCGGCGACCGCACCGGCGAGGCATTCCGCGCAGCAGGCTACGACATGGTCTGCACCCGCTACCATGTTCCGTTCGTGGACCTGCAGCGCGACACCTGGAAAGAATATGACGCGGCAGGCATGAAGATCAAGCTCTGCGACAAAGCTGCTGCCGTCGAATACATGATCAACATGCCGGTCTTAAAAGGCCACTGCCAGACTACCGTTACCTGCGCGTTAAAGAACAACAAAGGCGTCATCCCGAACCAGGAGAAACGCCACTTCCACACCATGGGCCTGCACAAACCGATCGCCCACTTAAACACCATTGCCAGAAACGATTTTATCCTGGTTGATAACATCTGCGGCGACCTGGATTTCGAGGAAGGCGGCAACCCGGTTGTCATGAACCGCGTTCTTGGCTTTAAGGATCCGGTACTCTGCGACGCCTTCGTCTGTGACTGCATGGGCTATTCCATCCAGGATGTTCCGTACATCCCGTTAGCAGAAAAACTCGGCGTTGGAAGCAGCGATACCGCGCATGCCAATATGATCTACTTAAACCAGCCAGACCAGGCAGCAGCAAAATTCCGCATGACCCACCGCGTCCAGAAGCTGGCTGCCTACACGGAGCCGAAAGATGCCTGCAGCGCCTGCTACGGTTCCCTCATCTACGCGCTCGACCGCTTAAACGATTCCGGCTACCTGCGCCGCGGCCTGCCATCCATCGCTATCGGACAGGGATATCAGAACCAGCCGGAGGGATCCTCCGAGATCGGCGTCGGACGCTGCACAAAATGCTGCAAAAAGAGCCTCACCGGATGCCCGCCGAAAGCTGCGGATATCGTGGAATTCTTAAAAGAGAACTGGGAATAAAAAAGTACATAAAAATAGGACCGGCGCGAGGTTCAATTTTGCGCCGATCCTATTTTTATGCAAGAATATTCTTTAAGGTTTCCAGCAGCACCGGAACCTGGATCGGCTTCGCAATGTGCGCGTTCATTCCGGCCGCAAGCGAAGCGTTTTTATCTTCCTCAAAGGCATTTGCGGAAACCGCGATGACCGGAATGCCGGAAAGCGCAGGATGCGGAAGATTGCGGATCTGTCTTACTGCTTCGTATCCGTCCATAACCGGCATCTGGAGATCCATCAGCACTGCTGCGTAATATCCGGCCTCCGATGCCTGGAGCTTTTCCACCGCCTCTTTTCCATTTTCCGCGGTTTCCATCACAAAACCGGCATCTTCCAGAATCGCCGACGCGATCTCGCGGTTCAGCTCATTGTCCTCAGCAAGCAAAATGCGCATGCCGGTAAAATTCACCGGCTCCCGCTCTGTCTTTTCTGTGATGTCCTCGTCTGGGATCTCGTCTGCACCGGCAAGCGGATGGCGCAGGAAAATGACCACCTCGGTCCCCTTTCCTTCCTCCGAACGGATTTCGATGGTTCCCCCCATCAGGTCCACGAAATGCTTCGTAATCGCAAGGCCAAGCCCTGTTCCCTGGATACCGCTGACCGTAGAATTCTGCTCCCGCGCAAACGGCTCAAACACCTTTTCCAGAAACGCCTTATTCATGCCGCATCCATTATCGGTCACATGCATTTCAAAGCCGGCATACCCAGGTTCCGGATCCGGTTTCTGCACAATCCACAGCGCGATGCGTCCTCCCTCTGGTGTGAACTTAACGGCGTTTCCAAGCAGGTTCACAAGGATTTCGCGTATGCGCAGCTTATCACAGACCACATACGGATCCGTTACCGCGGAAAGATCGACCGTAAATGCCTGCCGTTTTTCCAGCGCCTGCTCCCGTATGATCACCTCAGCCTCTCCCACAACCTCCGGGATACTGCACGGTGCCTCATTCAGGTGTGTTTTTCCGCTCTCAATGCGGCTGATCTCCAGCACATCATTGACGATCGCGAGAAGATGATTCCCGGATACCAGGATCTTCAGCAGATACTCCTGTACCTTTTTCCAGTCTTCCCCTGCCTTTACTGCCAGATTCGCAAATCCGAGGATGGCATTCATGGGCGTTCGGATATCATGCGACATATTCCGCAAAAATACCGTGCGGGCACGGCTTGCCTCCTCGGCCGCAGAAAGCGCTGCTTCGAGTTCCTGCTTCTGCCGTGCTTCTTTCTCCGCAATCTTCAGCTGACGGTTTTCCCGATGCAGAAAGAACAGCACCACGCCGATCAGGATCGCGCACATGCCAGCCGCAAATGCCAGGGCATGATCCTGCACGAAATCAGAAAAGGTGTAGACTTTCAGCTGGGCAGAATACTGATAGGTGTGATCCAGTCCATAGCTGTCGCCCAGAATGCTCAGTCCGTGATTCAGAAGCCTAAGCAGCGCCGTATTTCCGAACGCCACACCAAAACAGCTGTTCTCGGCCTTGGCAAGAGGGGAAACATTCAGCTGCTTTTCCGGTCCGACCAGATAGTGGACGCGGAAGGCGCTTACCACTGTGCTTCCTGCTTTCCCGTTTTTTACCGCCTCCACACACGTTTCGCTGTCCTCACACAGAACAACCTCTGCATCCGGGAAATTCATGATGGTATAATAATATTGAAGCTGATTGTTTTTATTGATCGCGATGCGCGCAGTCGTCTTGTCCGTGTATGGATCCCGGTAAACCAGGTCCACGCGGGAAGTTACCACATTGGAACTCTGCTGATACGCCTCCTGCTCTGCATACCAGGCTTCGCCGCTCACCGGAAAGATCACATCCGTGGTGCCATCTTTTAAACTCTCCTGCAGTTCCTTCTGATCCTCATAAGGGCGGTAGATTACATTTGGCGCATAATCACCCGGAAGCGCAGCCAGAAGATCCGGCATCAGGTCCGAGAGCATGCCTGTCACCGTGCCATCTGTTTCCGTGTCGCAGTATGGCAGGTAATGATCGAGATAGCCGACAGTGATCGTGTCATTCCGGTCCATCCACTCCCGCTCCTGGCGCGATAAGAAAACTGTTACCGAACTTTCGGCGGAATAGCGGTTTTTCAGTTCATCCAGATACAGCGCGTCCTGTTCTTCCATCAGGGAAAGCGCCATGTTGAGTTCATCCAGAAACTCCGGGTGTTTTCCTGTCACGCAGAGATAGTACGGCTCTCTGCCGATCTTTTCTACCGGCGTAATCCCCGCGTAAGATGACACGATATTTTCCGCACTGACAAAGGCATCAATCTTCTTTTCATTAAACCCTTCCGCACATGCCTCCATCGTCTCGTAAGGGACAACCGTGATCTGCGCGCCGGTTTCTCCGATCCAATGTTCCAGCCAGAAATTCATCTTTTCATCCGCGATATTGATTCCGACCCGTTTTCCATTGTAAGAAGAAAACTCCCCACACTTCATGCTCGCATCATCAGAATCTTTATATATGTAGATGTTTTCGCTCAGCATCTCATAATCCGGGTAACCAAGCCTGTGCGAACGGCCCTTATCGCGCGCCACTGCCGCCATCAGGTCAATTTTTCCGTCTAGCAGCATCTGATACAGGTCATCCCAGCTTCCATACACATACTCGTATTTCCATCCGGTATACACCGCAACCCTCTGCAGATACTCGTATCCGTAACCGCTTTTTGGCGCGTCATCCCGCATGCCCTCCTGAAAACCGCGTGACTGGTAATAACCGACCCGCAGGACTCTTTCCTCATCCGCCGCATAAGACCGGAACGGATTCAAAAACATCACCGTCAAAAGCAGCAGGAACAGCCCGAATCCTCCTGCTCTCTTCCATCTCATTTCATTTTGCCTCTTCCACTGAAAGCCCATAAGATTCCCCCACCTGTTTCATTTCCTAAAAAGCCCAGATTCCTTTTTATTATACCCCGTCCCATATTTTTCTGTCAATTTATGAAAGAAGGATACCGTGTCAAAAAAGTAAAAAAAGAGACCGTTTTTTCAACGATCCCTCTTTTCAGACTCAGCTTCTGATTTAGTTTTCTTCCGGCTCTACATAAAACGGTGCCTTTTTCACTGTAATGTGGATGCGGAATCCATTGATCTCTTCTTTTAAGAAGATCAGGCGGATGGTCTTTCCGTCTTCATCGTAACGCGCGGTATCGTAATCGACCGGATATCCCTTTTTATCGAGATAGTCGATCGCTGCCTGCATATCATTTACGAAGAAACCAAGATGACCCATGGTTCCTTTGCCCATTTTTTTCATGAGTTCCATCTTGTTGTCCACGGTGAAATATCCGGCCGGAATCTCGCGGTAATCGTGATATCCCATCACCTCTGTAAAGAAATCGCGCATGCGCACGCCCTCCTCCGGGGTCTGCGCGTTGATGCCGACATGGGCAAACTCAAATTTAACGTCTCCATCTCCTAAAAACATGTGAACTCCACCTTTCTTGTATTCTGCCTTTATTGTAACCGATTTTTCCCTGTCTGTCCCATACCTGTTTTGCATGGGGGATATAGGAATTTTTACATATGAACTACAGGCCAAATGCAAGCGCTGCTGCCGTTTTCATGGCACCGGCAAGCACCATGACCAGAATCGGATTCCACTTGCACTTCTGCAGAAGAAATACGCAGACCACAAAGATGATGACCAGGCACCAGTTTGTTCCAGAAAGCACAATGCCGGAAAGATCCGACGCGTTCCAGAACGCCGTGAGTAGGATGGAAACTCCGGCAGAGCCGATGAGCGCCACCACAGCCGGGCGCAGAAACGCCAGCACGCCCTGGAGCACCACAAGGTTCCGGTATTTTAAGTAAAGTTTCGCAATGGCCGTTACAATGATGCAGGACGGCAGGATGCATCCGAGCGTAGCCACGATTGCCCCGGGCACTCCCGCGATCTTAATACCGACAAACGTAGCCGAGTTGACCGCGATCGGTCCCGGCGTCATCTGCGAAATGGTAATGAGATCCGTAAACTCCGACATGGTAAGCCATGCATGCGAGGTAACCACCTGTGCCTGAATGAGCGGCATGGCAGCGTATCCGCCTCCGAAGCTCAGAACGCCGATCTGCAGAAAGCTCAGAAAAAGCTGAAGATAGATCATGCCGCTTTCCTCCTCTCCGCCAGACAGGTCCGCACCGCGCCAAGCACGCCACAGAAAATCACAATATACGCAACGTTGACCTTAAAGACACAGGCAGCCACAAACGCAGCTGCCATGATCAGCAGCGAAACCGGCTGTTTTCCACGCGCCACGCCCGCGCCCATCTCATAAGTAACCGACGCGATAACGGCACCGACTCCGGCCTGCATGCCATGCAGCATCTCACTCACGATAAAGTTGCTCCGGAATGCGTTGTAGCAGACCGAAATCAGGGAAATGATCAGAAACGGCGGAAGCACCGTTCCCAGAATGGAAACCAGTGTCCCGGGAATACCAGCCAGCTTGTACCCCACCACGATCGCTCCATTCACCGCAATGGCTCCCGGTGAAGACTGCGCGATCGCCACCAGATCCAGCATCTCATTTTCCTCGATCCAGTGATATTCATCCACAAATTTCTTTTTCATTAATGTCACAATGACATAGCCGCCGCCAAACGTGAACGCACTGAGATAGAACGTGGAGATGAAGATCTTTCTTAACAGATTCATTTTGTTGTTCATGTTGTTTTTGTTTAGTCCCTTCCATATAAGTCTCTCGTATATACCTTATCCTTCACATCATCCAGGCACCGGTCATAGCGGTTCGCGATAATCGCGTGGCTCTGCTTTTTGAATGCGCTCAGATCATTCACAACTCTGCTCCCGAAAAAGGTGGAACCGTCCTCCAGCGTCGGCTCGTAAATGATCACCGAAGCGCCTTTCGCTTTCAGGCGCTTCATCACACCCTGGATAGAGGACTGGCGGAAATTATCGGAATTGGACTTCATGGTCAGGCGGAACACACCGATCACGACCTCTTTTTCCATAGCCGCATCATATGTATTCCCCTCGCCATACGCGTAGTAGCCAGCTTTCTGCAGAACACGGTCAGCAATGAAATCTTTTCGCGTCCGATTGGATTCCACGATCGCGGACATCATATTCTGCGGGACATCATCGTAATTTGCCAGAAGCTGCTTCGTATCCTTCGGCAGGCAGTATCCGCCGTATCCAAATGACGGATTGTTGTAATAAAATCCGATACGCGGATCCAGACAAACGCCATTAATGATCTGCTTTGTATCCAGCCCTTTTATCTCCGCATAAGTATCCAGCTCGTTAAAATAAGATACGCGCAGTGCCAGATAGGTGTTGGCAAACAGCTTTACCGCTTCCGCCTCCGTAAAGCCCATGATCAGTGTGTCAATGTTCTCTTTTTCCGCGCCTTCCTGCAACAGAGCGGCAAACGTGTTCGCTGCCTTCACCAGGCGTTCCTCCGCCATATCCGTTCCGACAATGATGCGGCTCGGGTACAGGTTATCGTAAAGCGCCTTCGACTCCCGCAAAAACTCCGGACTGAAGATGATATTGTCACAGTGGAATTTTTCGCGCACCGCTGCCGTATAACCCACCGGGATCGTGGATTTAATCACAATAACTGCCTTAGGATTGCAGGTTACGACCGTTTCAATGACCGATTCCACCGCGGAAGTATCAAAAAAGTTTTTCCGCGGATCGTAGTTGGTCGGCGCCGCAACCACCACAAAATCCGCATCCCGGTACGCCGCCTCCGCATCCAGCGTAGCTGTCAGATCCAGCTCCTTTTCAGAAAGATATTTTTCTATGTATTCATCCTGAATCGGAGACTTACGCCGGTTGATCTGAGCAACTTTCTCCGGAATGATATCTACCGCTGTCACTTTGTGATGCTGGGATAATAATACTGCAATCGACAAACCGACATAGCCGGTTCCTGCTACCGCGATGTTCATGCTGTTTCCTGCCACTCAAAATGTGTTTAAATATACTCTAACACATCGAGAAATCGAAGTCCTCGCGGATACTTCTTACTGTTTCAGCGTGTATGCTTTGGCG
>CAKRRJ010000004.1 GCA_934394615.1 uncultured Lachnospiraceae bacterium | reverse complement strand
ACAGCAAGCGAGACAACGGCTGCAGTGGCAGAGACAACACAGCAGGAGACCACAAAGGCAGAAAGCACAGCCGCAGCCGCTACAGAGAATTCGAACACGGATGAGGCAAAGGATTCAGAAGAATCGAATACGGATTCTGCCGCAGATCAGGAAGAAGTAAGCATGACAGGCACGATCAGTGACATCAAGGATTTCATGTTTACCATTACATTTGATGGTCAGGATTACGGCTTCAGCTTTGATCAGAATGAGAAGCCACAGGGGTTAGACAGTGTGAAGGATGGTGATACCGTGATGGTAACCTATACCGGTACGGTAAATACCGTGGATGCCTTCACCGGAAAAATCCTTTCTGTTGAAAAAGTAGACTAAGAGGAAATCGTCTGGCAGGTCTGTACAGTGAATGCGCAGACCTGCCAAATAACATTATATGCTTCAGGAAGCACTGTAGGAATCTACCGTAATGGTATAGCAGCTGCTTCCTTTTTTTATTACCGTTCCATCATTCTTTTGGATGGTGACATTTTTGCCCTGGTTATCGACGATGGTACCGCTGCATACCAGTTTGGATACGCGGCTATCGCCGGTTACGGTCCAGGTAGAGGTCTTGTCGATGGTGACATTTGCGTAGCCGCTTCCGCCATCTCCAGCGTTGGTTTCATCATCCACGATGGCACCGGTTAAGGTACTGTTGGATTTCATGGTAAATTCCAGAGTACTGATGCTGTCCCAGATGATATCTCCTTTCATATCCTGATCCGTTGCGGTGAAGACGCAGTCTGCGCCGTTGCTTCCGCTCTTGCCCCAGCCGCGTTTGTTGGCATTGCCGGTGCATTTTAAGAAGAAGTCATTGCTGTCGGAGTAGGTCATCTTTACATTGTTTAAAGAGAAGGTACTCTCGGTGTTGGTGGTGTAGAACATACCGCCGTTTTTGGAGGTCAGGCTGCCGCCGATCATATCGAAGGTGCTGTTGCCGACCTCGGAATCACCGGACATGCTCTGGTACAGGATAACGGTCCAGTCGCAGTCGTTCTGCTCGTTATCCGGGATGTTTCCGGTTAAGTCACAGTCGGTGAGCTTCAGGGAATTGAACCCCTCAATGCAGACTGCTTCCGCGCCGGTTGCGGTCAGGGTTGCATCGTTGATGGTAATGTCAGCGGTGCAGTAAACAGCCGGAGAACCGGATCCGTTGGAGGTGTAGGTGCCGCCGTTTACTGTCATGGTGCCGCCGCCGCGGTCACTGCGGATAGCCGCGGAAGATTCACCGGAGGTTTCTACGTTCAGATTTTCTGCGTGAAGGGTGCCGCCGCCGGCAACATGGATGCCGCCAGAAGTGTCCTGTTTGGTGGTAATGGTGGTGTCCGAAATATTGACTGTGCCATCGCCATAAGCGAAGACGCCTGCGCCGCCCTTGGAATCGGTGGTGATGGTGCCGCTGCTTAAGTTTACGGTGCCATCGGTTACCAGAATGCCTGCGCCGATTCCGTAAAAGCTGGACTGATCGCCGCCGGTACTGTCGCTGGAGGTGCGGTTCAGCTTGAAGTTTTTCAGAGTCAGGGTGGCGCCGCCGCTTACCAGAATCGCATTCTCATCTGTTCCGGTAGAAGTGTAGGTTTTGCCGGATTCAGAAGTGTCAGAAGTGATTTCATCGACTGCATCGTAGGATTCCGGCGCAGACTGTCCGCCGCCCGGGCCGCCAGGACCTCCATTGCCGCCAGGACCTCCATTGCCGCCAGGACCGCCGTTGCCGCCAGGACCGCCGTTGCCGCCAGGGCCGCCGTTGCCGTCTGGGCCGCCGTTACCGCCAGGGCCGCCGTTACCATCCGGAGCACCATTGCCGTCCGGACCGCCGCTGCCATCCGGGGCTCCATTCTCATCCGGGCCGCCCTTTCCGTCCGGAGCTTCTTTGCCATCTGCTGCTCCGTTTTCATCCGGTGCGCCGTTCCCGTTGTTGTTTTCATTCTGTCCGTCCTGATCTGCGTTCTGCTCGACTGCAGATGCGTTAGCGGCTGTATTCTGGGATGTTGCCTTGCATCCGGATAAAGCAAGGGTTCCTGCCATGATCATGTAGATAAGTGCTCGTTTTCTCATTTCTTTCATTCTCCTGATTCTAATTTCATGATTGCGTGGGGATTGGGAGCTATTCGCTCATAATATCCACGCGGGTTACGGTGGTTCCGTCGAGTGTCAGGCGAAGGACGGAACCTTCGCTGATATCAGACTTTGATACGCTGTTGTTTCCGCGGGATGTATATTCCGTGCTGCTGGTTAATTTCAGGGTGAGAGTCTCGCCGTCAAAGCTCATCTCCGGGCGGTTTCCGTCATCAGCCGGTTTGGAAGCATCGTTGGCCGGCTTCTCCAGAGGAGTCTCACCGTCAGCTGGTTTTTCTGGCGGAGTTTCGCCATCGGCTGGCTTCTCTGGCGGAGTCTGTCCGTCAGCCGGTTTTTCCAGAGGAGTCTCACCATCAGCCGGTTTTGACTGGTTTTCTCCGCTGCCCGGTTTCTGCGCTGCCTGGACGGTGAGGGTGTTTCCACTGATGGAAGTAACCTTTGCCATGACGCTTCCGTCATCTTCCGGCGGCTGTTTTTTGTCATCTGCTGTATCCGTAGTAGAAGAGGATTCAGCAGCATAAGCTGTCATAGCTGAGTGTGCTGCGAGTGCTGTAGTTCCGATTGCTGCTGCACAGAGACCTGCGCATAAAACATGTTTTACAAATGGTTTTCTCATATTGAATTCCTCCTTGTTTTCGTTTGATGAGGTCAGTATAGCGGGGGAACCTTAAAAGAACCTTAAATTCACAAAACGTTCATAAATTTAAAAAGAATCTGATAAAATGAGAAAATAAAGTAAATTTTGCATCAAATTCGCTGTACGATATCAAAAAAAAATGGTATGATGCAAGAAAGCAGAAAAGGAGTGAAAATGATGCGCATTCTTATTATAGAAGATGAAAAACGCCTTGCTGCCACGGTGGCAGATCTGCTTCAGAATGCGGGCTACATGGCGGATACGGCAGGCGATGGGCTGACTGGGCTGGAACGCGCGAAAAGCGGAGATTATGATGCGCTTATTCTGGATGTGATGCTTCCGGGTATGGATGGTTACACGGTGCTCCGCCGTCTGCGGGAAGCCGGAAAACAGACCCCGGTCCTGATGCTGACGGCGCGGTCGGGTCTGGAAGACCGGGTGTGCGGCCTGGATGCCGGTGCCGATTACTACCTGACAAAGCCATTTGAAAATGAAGAACTTCTGGCCTGTCTTCGGACAATCCTGCGGCGGGTGAAACCAGAGATGGCAAACGAACTGACTTTTGGGGACCTGCATCTGATGATAGCAGTATCTTCCTTGAACTGTGGCGAGAAGAGCCTTCCATTGAGTGCCAGGGAGCTGGAACTGATGCGTCTTTTCATGAATCATACCAGCCAGTATCTCTCAAAGGAGATGCTTTTGTCCAAAGTATGGGGGTACGATGCGGATGTGGGCGAGAGCAGTGTGGAGGCTTACGTTTCTTTTCTAAGGAAGAAACTGCATCTGCTCGGATCTAAGGTGAAAATCGCGGTGGCGCGCGGCATTGGCTACCGGCTGGAGGTGGAGCAGGCATGATCACAAAACTGCGCAGGAAGATGATCCTGATGGTGATGAGTGTTGTGACGGTTCTGCTGGTAGCTATTTTCCTGATTTTATATCATTCGGCGGCATCCGGTTTTGAAACACGGAGCATGGAGGCACTGCAGAGCGCGCTCCAGCAGGAGCAGACACCGCCTGAAAAGCTGGAAGCTGGTGATATAACCGAAAACAGTCAGGCATTGGAGCCGGGCAGACCGGGTGGAGTACCCGTGCCTGGGGACACACGAAAGGCAGACACTCAGGGTACCTTTGCTCCTCCGGAAGGCCGTGAGGAACGCCCCATTCTGGTGTTCAAAAAGCAGTCGGATGGAAGCATCAGCATTTTAAAAAATACCCTGTATACATCGGAAACACCAGACACAGGCAGCCTGCTTGCGCTAGCTGAGGCGAGCAGAAAAGAATTCGGAAAACTGCCGGAAGAACATTTACGGTTTTTGAAAGGGCACACAGCGCCGGACGGAAGTATCCGCTTCGTGTTTGGTGATACCTATTCCGAAGAACAGTCTTTACAGCGTCAGGTCACGGCTTCTCTGCTGATCGGCGCGGGAGCCTTCCTCGTTTTTCTTGTCTTTGCGGTCTGGTTTTCCGGCTGGGCGGTAAAGCCGGTGGAAGAAGCCTGGAAGCGGCAGCGCCAGTTTGCGGCGGATGCTTCCCACGAGTTAAAGACACCGCTGACAGTCATCTTATCCAATGCAGGACTCATTGCAGCATCACCGGAGTTGACAGATCAGGAAGACAAACGCCGCATAGGCTATATCCAGGCAGAGGCCGGGCGCATGAAACAGCTTGTGGAGGAACTTTTATTCCTGGCCCGCAGCGACACAGGCCGCCTGGCAGCGGAAAAGACATCCGTTGATCTCAGTTTCCTGATCGAAAGCTGCGCGCTGACCTTTGAGCCGGTGGCCTTTGACCAGGGGAAACAGATGGAGACAGATGTGGAACCGGATCTGATGCTGGACGGAGAAGAACAGAAGTTAAAACAGCTGGCAGAAATCCTTCTGGATAATGCCTGCAAATACAGCGAACCGGGCAGTACGATCCGGGTAAGCCTGAACCGGGCAGCAGAGAAAAAAATCTGGTTTACGGTAGCAAGTCAGGGAACACTGCTCACGAGAGAAGAACAGAAGCAGATATTTGAGCGTTTCTACCGGGCAGATCCATCCAGGGGAACGACCAGTGGCTACGGTCTTGGCCTTGCTATTGCGCAGGAAATTGTGCGGATGCATGGCGGAAAAATCTGGGCGGAGTCCGACGGAGTAAAAGAAAACCGGTTTACCGTGGAATTTTAGTTAGTAAAATGAAAATAAAAATACAGGACAACAAGATCACATATAAAGGAGGATTTGACTATGGCAGCTTACATGATGGCATTAGACGCAGGAACAACCAGCAACCGCTGTATCCTGTTCAATAAAAAAGGCGAGATCTGCAGCATGGCACAGCGGGAATTTCATCAGTACTTTCCGCAGCCGGGATGGGTTGAGCATGACGCGGACGAAATCTGGGCAAGCATGCTGGGCGTGGCGGTCGAGGCGATGAGCCGCATCGGCGCGGAAGCGGCAGATATTGCAGGCATCGGCATCACCAATCAGAGAGAGACCACCATTGTCTGGGATAAGCAGACCGGCGAACCCATTGCGCCTGCCATTGTCTGGCAGTGCCGCCGCACGGCATCTTACTGCGATTCTTTAAAAGAACAGGGCTATACCGATACATTCCGCAGGAAAACCGGACTTGTCATCGACGCGTATTTTTCCGGAACCAAGATCAAATGGCTGTTAGACCATGTGCCGGGGGCGAGAGAGCGAGCGGAAAACGGAGAACTCTTATTTGGCACGGTGGAAACCTGGCTCATCTGGAAGCTGACAAAGGGCGCGGTCCATGTAACGGATTACTCCAATGCGTCCCGCACGATGCTGTTTAACATCAACACCCTGCAGTGGGATGATGAGATCTTAAAGGTTCTGGATATTCCGAAATGCATGCTGCCGGAGCCAAAACCGTCCAGCTGTGTTTACGGTGAGACCGATTCGTCTTATCTGGGCGGTCCCATTCCGATTGCCGGAGCGGCGGGAGACCAGCAGGCGGCACTGTTCGGCCAGACCTGTTTTGAGGCAGGCGAGGCGAAAAACACCTACGGAACCGGATGTTTCCTGCTCATGAACACGGGCGAAAAACCGGTATTTTCCAGAAATGGGCTGGTAACGACCATTGCCTGGGGTTTGGACGGTAAGGTAAATTACGCGCTGGAGGGTTCCATTTTCGTGGCGGGAGCAGCGATCCAGTGGCTGCGGGATGAATTAAAGCTGATCGATTCGGCGGAAGATTCCGAGTACATGGCGAAAAAAGTGAAGGACACAAACGGCTGTTATGTGGTTCCGGCCTTTACCGGACTTGGCGCGCCGCACTGGGATCAGTACGCAAGAGGAACCATCGTCGGCATTACGCGCGGCGTGAATAAGTATCACATCATCCGGGCAACGCTGGAATCCATTGCCTATCAGGTACACGATGTGCTGGTGGCCATGAGAGCGGATTCTGGCATTGACCTGACTGCGCTGAAGGTGGATGGCGGCGCGAGCGCCAACAATTTCCTGATGCAGACGCAGGCAGATTTTATTCAGGCACCGGTCAAGCGGCCATCCTGCGTGGAAACTACTGCCATGGGAGCCGCTTATCTGGCGGGTCTGGCAGTTGGTTACTGGAAGGATAAGGAAGAAGTAAAGGAAAACTGGTCTGTAGACCGGACCTTCACGCCGGAACTGGACGAAAAGACACGAAAGAATATGATCTGGGGCTGGGATAAAGCTGTGCGTTATGCTTATGGCTGGGCACGCGAGCGCTGAGAATGGTACTGTCGCAAAATTGGACCCGGATACACAATAAAAAACGCCGGAAAGCTGAAAATCAGGCTTCCGGCGGCGCAAAAAAGTCACGTTCAATGAACTGGCATACACTGTCCACAAAGCTCTCCGGATCGCAGGGTTCTTCCTGTTCCAGATAGCATTTTATAATATCAAAATAGAAATCAGTCATCAGGCTGGCGAATATAGGGGCGGCAATCTTCAGCCGATAGCCCTTCTGTTCGGCAGCCTGAATTTTATCGTTGATAATGCGGATGAGGCCGGCACGGATAATGCGCATCAGGTCACCATCCTGGTTGGCATAGTAAATTTTCTGGTACAGGATCCGGTTTTCGCCGACCAGCCGCACGAGAATCATGAGGAAATCCCGCACAGAAGAGCGGTTCGTGAGGTAGATGACATCTTCATTCAGACCCAGTTCCTCCACCAGTGAACCAAGACAGTAGTGGAGCAGGTCGTATTTATCCTCAAAATACCGGTAAAAAGTGGAACGCGAGATCAGCGCGGTATTGCAGATATCGGTCAGGGTAAGCTGTTCAAACGGCAGTGCCGCAAGCTGGGAAAATAGCGCTCCTTTCAGCAGCGCATAGGTGCGGCGCGCGGTAATACTGGTCTTTTTCGTGGATGACTGTGCCATGGCAACCTCCATAATTACTTCTCATCATTCTGTCTCGTTCTGGACAAATCTGGTTCAAATGTCTCATTTTGTACGTCCCAAATGAAACTGATACTTGTGTATTTTAGCATATACATGGATAATAATGCAAGAAAATGAAATGGAAAACTGGAGGTTTCTATGGAATATCGAGATAAATTGCACAAAAACACACAGTTCTTAACGAACCCTTTCCGTGTCGCACTTTTTGCAGCAGGTCTTGTGCTTCTGAATCATCCAGCCGTGACTCTGGCGGCGGCTTCCACGATCGAGGCTGGAAGCGGAGCGGTGGCGGAGACAAAGCCGGCATCCACCTATGGAACAACGAAGGTGATCGATGAGGAAGAAACAGAAACTGCCCGCAGCAACTGGGTTCAGGAAGATGGAAGCTGGTATTATCTTCTGGCCGATGGCACAAAAAACAGGCAGGATCTTCAGTTTGACAATGCCTTGTATAAATTCAACTGGAACGGTTCCCTGAAAACAGCCCAGTGGGTGCCAAACAGCGGAGGCGGCGCTTATCCGGTGTTCTGCTACGACGACGAAACACAGTCGCTGTTCGACCAGTTAAATGAGGAAAAGCGGGAGCTTTACTTTGACGAATATCCGGACCGCGAGGATGACTACGGAAACGATGAGAAGATGCAGTATGACCGCTATGCCGGTTTCATCATGGATGCGCGTCTCAATGAAGCAGCCGCCCATCGCCTGGAGGCAGCACTCGCAAACGGCTACAGCGATGAAAGCGTGCTGGGCGAGGGTACCCTGAAGGATTACCTGACGCAGATATCGTACCGGAAAAACTCCGTCAGCCGTGAATTTTACTTAAAAGGCCGCGATGATCCGGACGGCGTGTACGACAAGCTGATCGGCAAAACCCAGGACAAGTACGATTCCAATGGCAAGCGGAAAGATTCCCTGGAGTATTACCGCCGGATCGGCATGGCGCATACGGAGAAAGACGGCAAGCATTACTTCATGGTGATTCTGATGCGGTAAACGGAATAACAAAAAGGGAAAGAGGAGTAGAGATCAATTATGGAAGATAAAAAATCCCTGCGAGATCAATTAAAAAATCATCTGCCCCACAAAAAAGGAGCGGAAAAGAAACAACATCAGGGCGGTGAGGAAGAAAAAGGCTTTACCATCCGTCTGGCCCGCTTCATCATTGAAAAGCGTGTCTGGATCGAGTCGGTGTTCGCGGCGGCCTGCCTATTCTGCGCAGTGGCAATGCTGTTTGTCAACGTCAACTATGATCTGACCAAGTACGTTCCGTCTACAGCGCAGTCCAGCATGGGCCTGGATGTCATGAAAAAAGAGTTTGGCTATCCCGGAACGGCGCGCGTCATGCTGAAAGATGTGAGTTTGTATGAAGCGAAGCAATATAAAGATAAGATTCAGGCCATCGACGGCGTGGACCAGGTGCTTTGGTGCGATTCGACGGTGAATATCTACGCCGGTGAAGATTTCATCAATATGGATGATATCAAGGATTATTACAAGGACCGCTGCGCAGTCATGGATATTACATTTGACGAGGAATCCGATTCTTCGCGGACGGAGGCAGCCATCGACGAGATGAAAGCCATTATCGGAGACAAGGGCTGTTACGTCGGCATGGCGGTGCAGAACAAATCCCTGATCCAGACAACGCATGAGGAGATGAACAAGATCCTTGTGGTAGCAGTGGTTATGATTTTCGTGGTACTGTGTCTGGCAACAACGGCCTGGACGGAGCCGATTCTGTTTTTGCTGGTCATGGGTGTGGCGGTGCTCTTAAATAAGGGAACCAACATATTCATCGGCACGATCTCATTCCTGACCGATAACGTAGCCATTATCCTGCAGCTGGCAACATCCATGGACTATTCCATTTTCTTGCTGGATGCTTACATGAACTGGCGTGACACCGGACTTTCTGAGGAAGAGGCGATCGTCAAGGCGGTTGAGGAGGCTATCAACTCCATTTTCGCCAGCAGCCTGACGACGGTTGTTGGTTTCCTGGCCCTGGTAACCATGAAGTTTAACATTGGTTTTGATATGGGACTGGTTCTGGCAAAAGGCATTATATTCAGTCTTCTGACGGTAGTACTGTTTATGCCGGCCATGATCCTGAAATTTACAAAGTGGAATGATAAAACAAAACACCGCTCCTTCTTCCCGGATTTTACCAGACTGGGAAAGGGTGTGTTCCATATCCGCTATCTGGTATTGGCGGCAGTCCTGCTCATTACACCGCCGGCCTATGTCGCACAGCAGATGAACAATTTCCAGTACGGAAACAGTGCAGTGGGAGGAGCTCCGGGAACCCAGGTTTATGCCGATGATCAGGAAATCACGGAGAAATTTGGCCGAAGCAACATGATGCTTCTCATCTATCCGAACAATGATCCCGTGGCGGAAAAACGATTGTCTGATGAGCTGGAAGACCTGCCATATGTAAAGAGTGTCACATCCATGGCAAACACGCTGCCGGAGGGCATTCCGGAGGACTTCCTGCCGGATTCCACCATCAGCCAGCTCCACACGAAAGATACGGCGCGCATGCTGCTCTACATAAGGACCAAGGGCGAGAGTGACAAATCCTTTGAGTATACCGATCAGATCCGGGATCTTATGAAGAAATATTATCCGGATGATTCCTATGTGGTGGGTGAGACCCCGTCCACGCAGGACATTAAAGCGACTATCACAGATGATAACGCAAGAGTAAATGTGCTGACACTGCTTGGCGTATTCCTGGTTGTTGCGTTCAGCTTTAAATCGGTGATGATCCCGATCGTAGTTATGATCCCGATCGAGGTTGCGATCTTCATCAATATGGCAGTTCCGTATGTACAGGGCGTAGATATGATCTACATGGGTTACATCATCGTCAGCAGTATTCAGATGGGCGCGACCGTCGACTATTCAATCCTGCTCACCAATAATTACATCGCGAAGCGTGCGGTCCTTCCGAAGAAAGAGGCATGTATTGAGGCAGTGACCAGATCCTGCTCCTCTATTTTTACATCGGGCGGTATTATCACGCTGGCCGGATACATTGTATACATGATTTCCACGACAGCAGCGATCGGTGATCTGGGCCATTTGATCGGACGAGGCGGTTTCTTAAGCCTGGTATTAGTACTGACCCTGCTTCCGGCACTTCTGGTACTGACCGACGGACTGGTTATTGAAAAGAAATGGAAAGGCTCCCGAAGAAAACTTCGTGAGCGTTATGTGACAAGAAAACAGCAGTTCCATAAGCGGGCGGAGCAGATCCGGACAAAGCTAGAAGAGCACAGAAAATAATGTGATGTACTCTCGGAGTCTCTCTTGCACCTGCCTTTGCGGCTGATTTTCTGCCAGTCATGCACAAATTTTATCAACGTACACGCCGTGTACGCCTCAAAAATTTGCACACAACTGACAAAAAATCAGCCGCAAAAACAGGCACAAAGAGATTCCGAGAGTACATTGTGGAGCGATGGAGGAGAATGATCATGAAAAAGAGATATCACAGACTGGGTGTCATGGGACTTGCAGCGGTGATGGCATGCACCGGAACGGTTCTTCCGGTTCTGGCAGGCCAGGCGTCCGTTGCAGTCGATGAGAGCATGTATGTCAACCTGGATTATTACGGAAATATAGACCGCGTTAATGTGGTAAAAGGCTGCGATTTAAACGGCCAGACCACCTTTACCGACTATGGCGATTATACCGCGGTCACCAACATGTCCGATTACACAGAGCCGGTCATTGATGGAAATAAAGTGACCTGGAACGTTTCGCCGGATTACAAGGGACGCTTCTATTATAAAGGTGAGATGGACGCGAAAAAGATAGCGCTTCCATGGAAGTTTGATGTTTCCTACAAATTAAACGGTGTGCCGAAGAACGCAGATGAGCTTGCAGGCGCATCCGGACTTATTGAAATCCATATCGACGCGACCTTCAATGACAGCGCAGAAGTGAACGAATATTATAAAAACAACATGGTGCTGGCCGTTGCGGTTATGGTTGATGTAAACGACTGCTACAGCCTTGAGGCAGACGGCGCGCAGAAGCAGACCATCGGTGGAAACAGCGCGGTTGTGTTTACGGCACTTCCGGGTGAGGATGGCGATTTCACTGTGCGCATCGGTACCGACAGCTTTGAGACCAGCGGCGTATTTATGGCAATGACTCCGCTTACCGGCAGTGACTTAGAGCATATCACCGACTTAAAAGAGGCAAAAGATACCTGGAAAGAGAGCGGTGATGAGATGCATGACAGCATGCAGCAGATGGCACTTTCCATTGAGGCAATGCGTGACGGCATCAACACCCTGCAGGATGGCCTGGGTTCCGCCGAGAGCGTCCGTAAGACCTGGAGCGGCGCAAAAGACAGCATCCTGGCTGGCAATGACCGGAGCCTGGAAACGTTGTCGGCAGTATCCGACCAGCTGGAGGCCATGATCCCGCACATTGAGACTGCCAAAGAGGCAGCCGATGTGGCACACGACAGCCTCGGCGACATCGTGAACACGGTGCGCGACATGCAGGATCCGTTAAGCAAGCTGCACAGCGCGTTAAAGGGCGTGCGCAGCGGTTCCGCGAACCTGGCAGATGGCGTTCAGCCGCTGAACCAGCTCATGCAGCAGATCATCACCCTGGACGCAACCCTGCAGGCAAGTGAGCAGGCGTATGTGACTGCCCTGGGAAGCATGGGCGTGAGCCTGCAGGCCATCGACGATGATTATTATCTGGAAGATGACTCTGAGGTTGAGCTTTACGACGACCGTACCGCGACCCCGAGCAATGCGGGAAGCAGCAGCGGAAGTTCCGGAAGCATGGGCGGCATCAGCGCGGCAGCCGGAGTGACCTTAAACCAGTATGAGCTGCTGCAGGCGCTTGTGACAAAGAAAGCGGCTCTGGAGAAACTTGCTGCGGCAAGCAATAAGCTGGCATCTGAAATGTCCAGTCTCCTGGATGATGTAGCGGATTCCGCCAGATACACGGCAGAGCTGGTGGACAGCATGGATATGCTGACCGAGGACACAGCAGCCCTGTACGATTCCATGGACAGCTATTATCCGGATCTGCAGGCTTCTCTCGATGATTCCGAGGAACTGTTAAACCGCACGACAGACGCGTTAAATACCGGCATCAGCACCGCAGCCATTGTCCAGAACGCGCTGAAGAACAGCAGCGATAACCTGGACGCAGCAACCCGCGACAGCATCCGCGGCACGCTGGATCTTCTGGATAAGAGCCTGAGCGTATTGGACAGCACGGCTTCCATCCGTCATGCAGGCGTTACCATGAAGGAAGCCATCGATAAAGAGTGGGATGACTTAGACGGCGACACCCGCGTCCTGAATATGGATCCGAACGCAGAGAAGGTCTCCTTCACTTCCAGTGAGAACGAGGAGCCGAATTCCGTACAGATCATTCTGCGCACCGCAGAGATCAGCCTGGATGACGATAACGAGCTTCTCGATGCAGAGGGCGATACCGCAAGCCAGAGCCCGCTTCGCAGAATCTGGAATGTACTGGTGAAAATGTGGAAAGCATTTGTGGAAATCTTTAAAAACAGATAACATTTTGTGCAGACAGGGGGATTGGAGAACATGAAAGGAAACAGGATCATAACCATAGGACGGCAGATCGGAAGCGGCGGCAGCCAGATCGGCATGAAAGTTGCAGAGCGGCTGGGAATCAAATGTTATGATAAACAGCTTATTGAGCTGGCGTGCAGCTACGGGGAACTGGATCAGAATGTACTGGAGGCAGCCGAGGAAAAGCGGCCGAATCCCTTTCTTTACTCTGTTCCGCGCCAGATGCAGAACGATAAGACCGGGCGCGGCATTGCCATCAACGACATGGTATTCAACGTGCAGTCCGAAGTCATTCGGCAGCTGGCAGAAAAGGAGTCCTGCGTCATCATTGGACGCTGCGCCGACTATGTGCTGCGCGAGGATCCGGAGGTGACTTCCGTATTTATCTACGCTGATATGGATGTCCGCATCCGCCGGCTCATGGAAGCACGGAAGCTGACCCGCGACGATGCCATTACGCTGATCAAAAAAACGGATAAGAGCCGGAGAAACTATTACGAGTGTTATACCGGAAAGCGCTGGGGCGCCGGGGCAAGCTATGACGTTACGTTCAACAGCGCGGAGCTTGGCATCGACACCTGCGTGGATCTGATCTGTCATCTCTATAACCGGAAAAAGGAAGGAGAATCCGAAAACTGATGAAACGCACAGCAAAAGGACTTCTGGTGAGCGCAGCGGCAGTTCTGCTCTCCATCGGAGCGGCAGGAACCATGTACGCGGCATCAGATAAAACGAAAGTAGGAAAGATCAGCCTGGTATTTGATTCTGATCTTGGCATCGGAACAGACGGCAGAAATCTCGATGTGACCTGCGATGGAGGCAACACCGACCGCTATCATATCGACGATGTGGAAATCGTAAATACCGAGACCGAGTACAGCGACAGCAATCCGCCTGAGGTTGAGATCACGCTTGTGGTGGAAGATGAGGATGAATGGTATTTTGGCAGTTCTTCCTCGGATGCGTTCCGCCTGACGCTGGCCGACAGTTCCAAAAACAATTTCGACAAGGTGAAATTTGTGAGCGCGAAGCGGCAGGACAAAAACACGATGCTGACGCTGCGCGTGCGGATGATCTACGATAAAAAGCTCGATACCGACAACCGTCCGGCCATTTCCCTGGCCCAGCGCGACGTGGCATCTTCCGAGGGCTTCGGCTGGGACAGCGCGCATCCAGGCAAGGCATCCTGGGGCGCAGAGAGTTCCGCCCGCTATTATCAGATCCAGCTGGTGAAGAACGGCATTGATACCGGCATTATGCGTTCTGTATACAAGACCAGCTACGATTTTTCGAGTCAGATGACAGAACCGGGCGATTACCAGTTCCGCGTCCGCACCGTGCGCCAGGAAAGCCACAACAAGAGCGAGTGGGTGACCTCGGATGTGTGGACCGTGGCAGCGCCAAAAACCGAGGAAGCTGGAACGGAAGTGATCAGCGCCGGGGCAAAGTAACACGGGAATACAAATAGGATATTGAGTTTTGCGCGCGTTTCCTGTATGATGGATGTGCGTAAAAATAACAAGGGTTGTTGCAAACGCCAGAGGCTATTTTGCAGCAGCCCCTGTTATTTTTGAAAAACGTATTGTCAGAAACTATAACGGGACGGATCCTGCCTGATGAATGAAAACCAGACAGGATCTGATATGATACAGGAGTGAAAACATGAACGAGATCACAATCGAAGAATTTGACGCCCTTTCACCGGAATCCTACCTGCTGTACGACATCCGCAGCACAGAAGAGATCAATCACGGTGCCATCAAGGGTGCAATTGCCAGTTCCGCGGAAGAACTGGAGGAAAATCCGCCAGAAGAAAAAGATAAAAAAATCATCATCTGCTGCAGCCGCGGCCGCGTGAGCCGTGACGTGGCAGAAGCGCTCTGCGAGCAGGGCTACGATGCTGTCAGCCTCAAGGGAGGCTACATTACCTGGCTTATGGCCGAAATTAAAAAGCAGGAGGCAGACGAGATCTGCGACTCCGTAGAAAAGAGCCTGCGCAAGAAATTCCATAAGACCATTTTCAGCAAGTTCGCGAAAGCCATCAATCAGTATGAACTGGTAAAAGAGGGCGACCGCATCGCGGTCTGCATCTCCGGCGGCAAGGATTCCATGCTCATGGCAAAGCTGTTCCAGGAATTAAAGAAGCACAACAAGTTCCCGTTTGAGGTGAAATTCCTGGTTATGGATCCGGGATACAGCCCGGAGAACCGCAAGGTCATCGAAGAGAACGCCAGAAAGTTAAAGATTCCGATTGAGATCTTTGAGTCCGATATTTTCGATGCCGTTTACACCATCGAGAAATCCCCGTGCTATCTGTGCGCCCGCATGCGCCGCGGCCACCTCTATACCTTCGCAAAGCAGCTGGGCTGCAACAAGATCGCCCTCGGCCACCACTACGACGATGTCATCGAGACCATTCTCATGGGCATGCTCTACGGCGCACAGGTCCAGACCATGATGCCAAAGCTTCACAGCACCAACTTCGAGGGCATGGAGCTCATCCGCCCGCTGTATCTGGTGCGCGAGGATGACATTAAGGCATGGAGAGATTACAATAACCTGCACTTCATCCAGTGTGCCTGCAAGTTCACCGATACCTGCACCACCTGCAACAATGAAGAGAACCTGTCCAAGCGCGTGGAAGTCAAAGAACTGATCCGCACCCTGAAAGAAAAGAATCCATTCGTGGAGAGCAACATCTTCAAGAGCGTGGAGAACGTCAATCTGGACACCGTGGTAGCCTACAAACAGGGCGGCGTGCGCCACCATTTCCTGGACACCTACGACAGCAAAGAGGACTAATTCACGCCCCTTTACTTGCCGGAAAAGCTGTGCTATACTTGGAATAATTATGAGTGTGAGCAGGTTATTTCAAAATCAAGTAAGAACGGAGGCGTTTGCAAATGGACATTATGATTTTTATGGGTTTGATTCTGCTGCTGGTGTTATTTGTGGTAGTAGCGGTAGTATCCAGCATGCTGGGTATTATCGGCGGTGTTGTGGCAGTGGAAGAAGACGAGGAAGAGTAAACTTGTCATAATAGTAAATGAAAAACGGCATTGGGGAAACGCGCCCGATGCCGTTTTTGATACTGTGTTATAAAAAGGTTGCACCTTCTTATTTTTTGTGATATTCTCACTTTAAGTATAAATGAAATTCTTTTGCAGCGATTCTCATAGATGGTGGGATTCGTATGATGCGTCAGGAATGGAATTTAAGTTTAGATGATATAAAATTGGTGGGACTATTTTATTTGTCGTACTCTATTTGCGTAAACTTATTTTACTCTCTTGATGGATCAAGAGAGTTTTTTTGTACCAAAAAATAATTTTTAAGGAGGTACATTGGTATGTACGAAATAAGTAACGAAGTAATGGAGGCTATTAGCAGAGTAGAAGGAAAAGGGGATCCCATTATAGCTGCAGGAACAACAGGAAGCGGAAAATCAGCGGTGGAAGAAGCTGCTGCAAGTCATCCAGTGACACAGGCGTTGTTAGGAATCCGAGAGGCTTCTGGAAAAGGAAGTATTACAAAGACAAGCACAATCGCAACAGATTATGAAATGATTCCAGAAGACAAGCTGATTATTTCAGCCGAACTTCATCGAAAGACAATCGCAGAGTGTGGGGATGATAATGAGTTACTTGGCAATGTCCTTTATTCTGGTGCGAAAGATTATTCTAAAAATCCAGATGAGAGTCTTTACAAAACCAAGCTGACGAAAGCATTGAGAAATTTATTGGAGCACCCGGCAAACGATTCATTAGGATATAAATTGAAAGATATCGACGAAGTGAAATATAACGCACTTATGGAAGTAATCTTGAAATTTGATCTTTCACAGGTGATGATTATTTATAATGAGATGCGTGCTAAAACGTCAAAGAAAGGGCAAAAAGGGATTCGGATTTTTATTGAACTTTTATCTTCGAGAGAATCTTTTCAAGAACTTGTGGCAGAGTTTTGGAATCTTGCTATTGATTTTATAAATCAGGAAGTAGAGGAACTTCGTGACAGGCTTGAACATAATGGTGCAATTGTGATGGAAAAACCGGAAGGCGGATATAAATTTACGGCGCTTCTTGGCGAAGAAGATCTTGATAGTGAGATGGCAGAAATTCTTCTTAAGAGTGAGGAAGGATCTAAAGAATATTTGCTTTCAAATGTTTCCCTTATCTACCGTGGCGCAGATTATATTTTTGATGTTGGAAATAAAGAGGCATTAACGGTAGCAGAGATTGGTGATACAAAAATTCATTGTATTAGAATCATTGATACACAGGGGCTTTTTCATTCTACAGGTGTGAAAGCCAAAGATGAATCTGAGCGTATTATTGATTTGCTTTCAGAGTTTCACAGTACTAAATTGCTGTTAGTTGTCAATTCATTTATAACGGATACGGTGAAGGATGGCTATGATGCAATTTCTATGATGCTTGAGGAAGCAAATCGGGATATTGAAGTATATCTTCTTTTTACACACTGGGATGAGTATTTAAAGAGCTTTGCTAATCAGAGCGGAACCATTAGCAGATTCAGCAGAAGAAGCAGCATTGACTGGTCTGAAAAATATAAGAAGGCACTTTCTGAGCAGCAGGAGGTAGTTGATAGATTTCGTACTGCTGTAGACGATAATACTTCTAAAAAGAAACCCAAGATGATTGGTGTTTATAGAGCGGCCATTCTTTCAGAAGATGGAAATAAGATGGAGGATATCTTAGACGGTGAGGGTATTCAGTATCCAAACGCATTAAATCTTCTCTTTACAGATATGGTAAAGCAGGCAACTGTAAATGGTGACCGATATCGTGTGATGGAAGGAATTGATGAATCCGTAAGTATTGATTATTCTAAATTTGGCAAGCAGAATATTTCTGCATTGTATGTAAATCTTGTGAATGAATGCAAAAATTTAAAATTGTATGCATCAACAGTTCGTGCCTGTAATCGTAAATGGCGGAATGCTGGTGATGTTCATGAGTCGAATGTGGCTGCTAATGATTACGGCTTCCAAAATATAAGTACAAAGTTTGTTCAGGAAATTCGCAATTATGCTATGAATTATGCGAAGAAATTGAATGTTGATGTAAAAGCATACCTTCCAGGAGAACAAAATGAAGAAAAATTCCTTACAGATTTAATGGCATATTTGACAGCCCAGCAGAATTTAGGCCGCGAAGTAGCGAAAAGGATTGGTAACGAATCGTATTCAAAAGGATTTGTTCGTGCAAGGGAATTTAAGTATCAGTATCAGCGTTTTACAGATATGATTCAGTATGCACAGGATACTTATTTTATTGCGGACACAATTTATTTTACGGAGAAAATGAAAGAATGTCTTATTGAGTCAGCGAAGAAATGTATTCGTGATTTTGTAGATTCGAAGTGTATTGTGGTTTATTAGAAAGAAATTTTCAATGAATGATTCAAAATACAGTCAGAGAATTTATGTGCTGGTATGATATAAAGAGGGACGAGAATATGAGCGAGAATAAGCAGGGAAGCAATTTATCTTATCCGGTGCCAGTAGAAAAATTGGAAAAACTTCTACAGGAAAGATTGGGACAGAATGCAGCAGTAAGCAAAATTGAGGATATGCTTGAAGAACAGAATGTGATAGCTGGATCAACGTATAAACGTATCCTGAATGAACGTAAGGCAACGGAAAAAACTTTAAAAATACTTGCCGAATTTTTGAACTGTGATTTTACAGAATTAATAGCTGAAAATAGCGAAACGGTAAAAGAACGAAAAAGAACGCTCACAGATATCAAAGACAATCTTGAAAAAGCCGAGCCAGTTGTGCTGGATGGCATATCTGAACTTTTTGAAAGAATGATGCCGTTGAATAACATCATAAAAGATACGGATGCAATAGGATATAAAAATAATGGCGACGGAAACTATGAAGTTGTTGTTCCGCTTTCTTCTGATTGGGGAGAACTTGCTGGTCAGGTAAAAACTTATAAAATCACCGTAAAGCGGGAAGAGAATAAAACGCTTGAGCAAGTATTGATAGACAGGGTTCAACGGAAATTGCGTGGATTGATCTCAAGGAATAATTTAAACGAGAATCCAAATTTTGAGAATTTAATTGATACAATTGGAAATAGAAAAATCGTAGAGATTCTTCCTCCGCCTAATGTTTACATGAAAATTCTGGTTGAGAAGTATTTTAAGGCAATGACGCAGGAACTGGATAAAAATGGTCGTAAAGCCGGACAGTTTCAAGAGGGAGATGTCATCGAATATTTTGATCTGGGGGATGGAGTATTTGACGTTACGCTGCCTTTGGATGAGGATTACTGTTGTCAGCTGGGGCTTGATTTTCCATTGAAATTAGAAGTGGAATTGCCGGATGATCTGGACGAAGAGGCTGATTTTGAAGAAGCCTTAAGGGGAGCCATTGAGGATCAGTTTCATTCGGATTATGACTGTCTGATTGAAGATGATGATTGGGAAGAGGAATTTAATGAAAAAATGGGAGAGTTATATAATCTGCCATTGGAAGAGAGTATAGTACATGATTTTGAAGAATTGGATTTAAAAGACAATCCAAGAAGTCATATGTGTTATACAACCTTGTTCCAGGTATTATATTTGCGTGGTGAGACAGATGAGATTCCAAAGATAGTTAGTGATGCCGGATATGCATATCGGAAATTTGAACAGTTTGGAATTCCGGCTCCAATTGGGAAAAAGATTTGGAAAAGTTGAGCGGCACCTTTATACCACAGGTATAATGACAGATCCTGAAAGATATGTTATCATGCAATCAGAAAATAACAAGAGGTACAAAAAAGCTTCTGGAAAGGAAAAATCATGTTGAAAGTCAATTTAGCATTTTCACATCTGTATAGTTGCAGTTTACAGTTATCGACCAAATATAGTTTTGGTGGATTTATTGATGTATGCCCATGCAGAGACGAAACGATATGCGAAAATGAATCACATGATTTTAAGTGGTGAAGAAAATAGATGGATTTTTAGAAAGTTCCTATTCTCAAACCTCTTTTCTTTCAGCATATGCCGCCTGTCCTGATGGACAGGCGGTTTTTTAGTGCAAAAGAAAGGAAAAGAAAATGCCAATCATTAATATGACAGAAACGGGAATTAGAATTGCGAAAATGAGACAGACAGCTGGGCTGACAGTAAAAGATTTGCAGAAGATTTTTGGCTTTGCAACACCACAGGCAATTTATAAGTGGCAAAATGGCACAGCAATGCCAACGATTGATAATCTGGTAATTTTGGCAGCAGTATTAGGGTGCAAAGTAGATGATTTGTTAGTGGTTGATATTCCAGAAATAGCAAGGAAAACATCATAAACAGCAAGAAAAATATATTTGGTCGCGTGGGTGAGTGGTTGAAATCGTCGCCCTGCTAAGGCGAAGACCGGGATTCCGGTCCGCAGGTTCGAATCCTGCCGCGGCCGTTGTACAGATGTGGCGGAAACAGATTTAAATGCCGCATAGGGATAAAGTATTTACAAGCAAAAAGCAGGCATAACAACCTGCTTTTTGTGATTTATCGATTATGTAACAGCGATATTTGATAGTACACAGTTAGCATTCAAAAAAATTTGGAAAAAAGAAATCACAGCTTCCTGTGATAGAATGATGCCATAGCCCAAGAAAACTACATCAGCAAAAAAACTCATGGCGGAGGTTGAAGCATGAAAGAGCAAAACAGTAATTGTATGGTATTTCGAAATGATGGAAATGAAGAATATCATGTACGGATTTTGATGTCAAAAGAGCAGTGCAATGAGCTGAAACTTACATATCCGCTGGAGGTGGATGTTGTTGTTTATGAGGTGATCGGAAACGGACATTGGGAAGAAAAAATGAGGGAAGAGATTGAGAATACCTTGTTTGAATCTTTTCTTCCGGTGGATGAAGATGACTTTTACCGGGAAGCATGCGAGGCGTGGTTTGAAGAAATTGCCTGGAACTGGGAGCTTGAAGAAGAGGCAATAGTTTCAGCAACTGCAGATCCATTTTCGGATCAAAATAAAGAAGCAACGCTGAAAGCCTATCGTCTTTTGTACTTTTTTATGATGCAGGACGGAAGAAAAAACGAAATGAACAGAGTTTTTCAGGATGAAACGTTTGCAAAGAGACTTTTTGAGGAGTATAACATTGGAAATTTGATAATGGAGAGGAAACAATTATGCCAGTACACGACGATTTAGGAACCCGGATGAAGGACTTTTATGAGTCGATTCCAAAAACAAAGCTGATGCGCCGGACACCGGCAGCAATCCGTATTGACGGGAAAGCTTTTCACACATTCACCAGAGGAATGAAAAAACCGTTCGACATTGTTCTGATGGAAGGCATGCAGAAAACAATGCAGTACTTATGTGAGAATATTCAGGGCTGTGTGCTTGGTTATACACAATCGGATGAGATCACACTGATTCTTATTGATTATAAAAAATTAACTTCTTCTGCCTGGCTGGACTATGAGGTGCAGAAGATGTGTTCTATCGCTGCAAGTATGGCAACGATGGCGTTTAACAGGTATTTTGCAGAGGCTGTGAAGAACTGTTCATCGGAGGATGAAGTCTATTTGACTGTGTTGCAGAATGCTGTAAAAAAAGGTGCGATGTTTGATGCGCGATGCTTCAATATTCCGAAAGAAGAGGTCTGCAATCTCATTTACTGGAGACAGCTTGATGCAATGCGAAATTCGATCCAGATGCTGGGACAGGCTAACTTTTCTCACAAGCAGCTTCAGGGAAAATCCTGTAATCAGATCCAGGATATGCTCGTCCTGGAAAAGGGAATGAATTGGAATGATTTAGATCCATACCTGAAACGAGGCTGCTGCTGCATCCGGCAGAAAGAAGCTGAGGATGGCCGACCAAACTGGTTGATCGATCTGGAGATTCCCATATTCAAAGGAGACGACCGGGAATATATTGAGAACCTGATTTTCATTGGAGAAGCATAAAAAAGCGGTTTCGTATGACTGTATAGCGAAAATCCATAACTTTAGCCGCCCCTGGCTGCGGGGCTTAACGCAGCCGAAAGGAAAAATAGGATTAGAAATCCTACATGGATAGCTCAGTGGTAGAGCACTTGATTCTGGATCAAGCAGTCGCAGGTTCGATTCCTGTCCATACAAAAAAGAATGCTGGTTTGTGCTTTGTGTTTTTTGTTTGATAAAGAGTACTTTGTGATTCCTTATTTTTCTACTTCTGGTTTATTTTAACGTGTTTTCTGGTACAAATCCGGGAACCTGGTTGCAAGCATGGCTAAACTGGCTTTGAATTTTCCACTCGGCTGCTATGCAGTCATAATCGTTTGAAAAAAGAAGGGTGATTCCTGTATGAAGAGAGAAACTTTCCAGACAACAAATCTGATTTTACACCGCAGCAGTCAGGAACGCGACGGGGAAATCTTCTTTCAGATGCTTCAGGAAACGGGAAACGATGATTTCCGGATGTTTACCGGAGTAGATTGCTATGGCAGTTTTTTATATAATTTTGAAGATTACTTTGAAGATCATGATGACCGGTATTTTTATTCTTTATTTTTAAAGAGTGAAGCAGAACGGTTTATTGGTTACGCTGGATTTCATAGAGGTTATTCTTCGCAAGATTACAGGAGTCGCTATGAAATCGAGTTTTATATCGCAAAAGAGTACCGTGGTTTTGGGTATGCGGAAGAAGCTGCAAGAGTGCTGATTGATGCATTTTTTCATCAGGAAATCATGGCGAATAGCAGCGAAAATTCAGAATTATGGGCAAAAGCACTTTCCAGAAATAACGCTTGTATTCGGCTTCTGGAAAAGCTTGGATTCCAAAAAACAGGTGAGGGTACAGTCGCGGAACTGAGCGATTTCGTGGATTGGGATGATGAGGAATCCTGTGAAGATCTTGTTTCCGAGTTCCTATATCAGCCGTCTAATCTGAAAAGCCGGGTTCGATTCCCGCTGCCTGCTTTATCTGCAGAACAAATGAACGCAGAAACAGTATTAAAATAAAGGAAAACATGGAGGAATAATATGAGAAAATTACTGGTTATCAACGCTCTGAACGAACGTGACCTTTTGCGTGACCGCATTTTTCATCAGATCAGCGAGCTTCGTGTTGTGGATTATAAGAAACAGTGTGAGGTTCGCACGGCAGAGAAGCTGGAGGATGCCGGTGAGTTTTGCGAGAAGGCGAAGCGTGATTTTCAGAGCATCCATTCCCTGATCCGCAATTATGATCAGATGGATGCGGCTATCGTTGCCAGCAATGCGACAACGGTGGTAAAGACGAAATATGGAGAGTATACCGTGGCAGCGGCGATTGCACTGAAACAGCGATTAAAGACATCGGCGGGGAAAGACCTGAGCCGTGCAATGCTCGCAATGGATCAGCGCTTTATGGAAAAGCGTGATTTTGAATCCGAGGCGATCAAGGTGATGCAGAGCCAGCTGTTTGATATGGTAGAAAAGGTAAAGAAAGCGCAGACAGCGCTGGAAGCGTCTGCGGAAGTGATGCGCAATAACATCCTGGGCGGGGATAAGACGAAAAAAGATGCGGCATCGCTGGCAGTAGTGGACGAATACTTAAAAACAAACCGCTATCTGCTTGTGGATCCGCTGAATCTCTCTGAACAAATCACGAAGATGAAAGCAGAGCGCGAGGATTTGTATAACGAACTGGACACTGCGATCAAGATTTCCAATGCGACGACATCCATTCAGGTAGATTTTTAAGATTGTATCTGCCTGCAGGATATGGACCATCATTAAAGGAGTAAACAATATGTCTGTTTATATTACCGGAGACACACATGGAAAATTTGCCCGATTTCTGGATTCGAGAATTGTAGATCCAATGCAGACGGACAAAAACGACTACATGATCATCACAGGAGATTTTGGCGGCCTGTTCTATGGAACGAAAGAGGAAGAAAGCATCCTGAATCTGCTGGAAAACCTGGCACCGTTCACAATCCTGTTTGTGGATGGCAATCATGAAAATTTCGAACTGTTAAAGAGCTATCCGGTTGAACCGTGGCATGGAGGCGAGGTGCAGTTTATCCGGCCGCGTATCATCCATCTGATGCGTGGGAACTGTTATACCATTGAGAAGCGTACCTTTTTTGTGATGGGCGGCGCACAGTCACCGGATATTACCGATGGAATCCTGGAACTGGATGATCCGGAGCGCAAAAACAAAATTGCGAGTCTGGAGGCGGAGGGTAAATTTTTGTATCGTACCAAAGGTCTGGACTGGTTCCCGGAGGAGATGCCATCGGAGGAAGAATTACAGCGTGGCCGGGACGCCTTAAAAGCCTGTGGAAATCGTGTGGATTATATTCTGACGCATGCAGCACCATCCACCCTGGTAAACTATTTTTCGGCGGGAAGATTCGAATTAAATAAATTAACAGAATATTTTGAAGAACTCAGAAAACAGGTGAAATTCCGCACCTGGTATTGCGGCCACTATCATGCAGATGAAGAGTTCATTCTGGAGGGCAGGGCATACCGGATTTTATACCGGAAAATTGTCAAGATATGCTGAAAAATCTTCTTTACTTTTCAAAATCATCGAACTATAATAGACTATGTTCTGAATAGTTCGTGCAGGCGTAGTTCATCGGTAGAACATCAGCTTCCCAAGCTGAGGAGGCGGGTTCGATTCCCGTCGCCTGCTTTGCATAAAAAGTCCTAATTGTTTAGTAGTATGCAGTTACCCACTGCAGAACCGATCCGACAGTTTAGTGATACCGAATAGAATTTGTAGGGAGTTTTTTGGTAAGTGTCTCCTTTTATATACAGGTGTAGTCTATCCATATCATCCACTCGGATTGGTATGGATTTTTTATTGCCTGAATAATTTTTTAGGAGGTAGTTACAAATGAGCAACTATATTAATTTAAAGCCAAATTTTCGAGTGCTTGAATTATTGGGAGGCACCGGAAATGGTAAAACAGAAATAGGAACAGTCCCAGCGACGAAAGCGGCCAGAAAGATTCTTGCTGAAGGCGTGGGCAGAACAAATTCTACCCTTACCGAAAGACTTATGGTTTTTACAACGGCGTACAGTGATAAGATGATAGTTGCTGTAAAGCATGATGCGAGTGCATTTGATAGAAATCTTTTTACGGAGCTTGTGTCAAAAGCAATTGCTCAGGTTGTTAAGACCCTTGGAAAAACAGTTATTGAGGATACGGGCAAAGCTGAAAAGATTCTTGACGAGGCATTGAGAGAACATTTGAATAGACGTAATAATGTCAAAGCAATCCTTTCTTTGCTTACAGAGGAATGGAAAGATGCGTTTGTTAGGGAAATTGTGGATTTATATCGACAGTACCATTTTCAGAAATATAATGATATCATTTACCATACTGTAAAGAATAAGCTAGCTGAGGGCGAGGCGAAAGAGAATAGTAAAAAATTTATATCGGCAATTCAGCAGGAAGTTGAACATACATTGGATTTGCAGAGTAACGCATTTAAACAGGATTTTTGGAAAATTTGGGAAAATCTTAATGGTAATCTGAGTGAAGTATTTTTTTCTTATTTTGATGATAAAGCTATTTCAGCAGATGGTTATTATTTTAAAGATATTATATTAGATGCCCCAGAATTAGATGCCCAGACTACTAGATTTATTGGTGCAATGTTTACTGCAAACAATATGCAGGCGGGGCAGCGGCTGTCTCTTGAAGTGTTGTGCAATGAGATTGTTATTTATGTTCCGATGAATGAAGCATTTTCAAAACTGATTTCAGAGAATCCGCTTGCAAATAAGGTTTTCAGAGATAGTAATAATAATATTGCCTTTGCGGTACTTGATACAAGAGGATTGTATCATTCAGATAATACGGATAATGAGAATGTGGATTATTGTTCGGAACTTCTTTACAAAGGTGATATTGATGCGATTGCAATGGTAGTTCCGCTTGATGGAGATACGAACGAAAAGAAAATTAGTGAGTTGTACCGCGATGCACTTAAAAATTTTAATAAGCAGATTCCGGTATTCATGATTCATAACAAACTTGATCTTTTCGTTGCGTCTTTGCAAAAAATGAATTTTGATGATCCTCTTTCTCTTGAGATGTTTGACGCAAAAAAATTTACAGAAACTGATCTTGACGAAAGCATTACAGCCAGAATGAAGGAACTGAATGAGGATTTCAGGACTAAACAAATAAAGGCTAGAAAGCGTATGGCTATCAAGTCTTTGGCATGTTATCTTAAGCGTGATGCGGGCTTCCCGGCTGCTCTTGTTGGAAAATACAATATTCTTGAAACCTACAGAACGATTCTTGTGGATATGGCGAAGTCGCTAGAGGACAGTGCTGATAAGATTAAGTTTGAACCCGAAGAAGGTGAGATGCCAGTACCGGCTATGGAGAAAACTTGTCTTGCCGGACTTGTATGTGCTCATGTTGGCGATAATTCTACTAACAAAAAGGTATTTATGCCTGGTTTGGCAGATATTAATTTGAGTATGGGGAAAATACCACATGGCAATGGTTATAATGCGCTTAGATGCAGACTAAAAAATGGCGATGGTTATACCTCGAATATTGATGAAGCATACTTTTATAACTGTCAGTCTTTTTCTGTTAATTTTCCTGCCAATCTTCGTAATTTTGCTTCGCCTGAATTTATACATTTAGTTATTCAGAAGTTAGATATTAAGGGGATCAAGAAAACCGAAAAAATGCAGGAAAATCTTGAAAAGTATCGGAATACAGTGGAAGAGTATGTCAATCCTAAGAAATTGGTTAGTCTTTTATTGTTTGACAGGGCTATTCAGGATGCAGAGAAGTCAGCGATTGGTTTTAAAGGAAAATTTCAGAATTTTTTACAGAATTCTATGTTATATTTCGATGTAACAAGAATCGACAATAGCGCTTATACTGCAGCAATAGAACAAATTATTCTTGAGGCTGCGCAGAAGGCATTAGATCTCAACGTGACTTTTCGATAAGTACAAAATTTTTCCTTGCAGACTCTCTTGACGCAATTCTCATAAGTTGCTATGATGATTTACAGCATTAAATTGAAAAAGTAACGGCGGTTTTAGTAGTTGGATATGGAACAGGGAATGTGATAGAAATAATACTTGCAAAGAGAGGACTTGCGTATGGAAGAGGATAAGAAGTTAGAGTTTCGCGGCGGAATCGGCATGTCGCTGATTCCGGTTGGCATCTATGTGTTTTTCTGCATGGTGCTGTTTATTGGTTTTAAGGCTTTTAATATGGAGGCGCTGGCGGTGGGCGGCTTTCTCGCTCTTTTGCTCGGAGGCGTGTTCTGCACCAGCTACAGCAAATTCTGGGAGAGCGCGATTCGCGGCATTTCTTCCATTACGTCGGTGTCCGTTGTTGTAATCCTGTTGTTAGTTGGCATGTTCAGTGCGCTTATCAAGCTCTGCGGCCTGTCTGGCGGCTTTGTGTGGATTGCCAATGCGGTAGGCATGAAGGGCGGCATGTTTGTTGCGTTTACGTTCCTTGCCACCTGCATTGTCTCCACAGCGACAGGTTCCTCCATCGGAACCATGTTCATTGCCTTCCCGATCTTTTATCCGGCAGGCATGATGCTAGGGGCAAATGAGATGATGATGGCGGGATGCATTGTATCCGGCGCGATCTTCGGTGACAACCTGGCACCGATTTCCGATACGACGATTGCTTCCGCATCGACCCAGCAGTTTCAGGATGGCACACCGGCTGACATTGGCGGCGTAGTATCCAGCCGTATCAAATATTCGGCTGTTGCAGGAGCTATCACCATTGTGCTGTTTGCCCTGCTTGGCGGAATTGGCGGTACTTATCAGGGCGGTTCCATCGACGCGGCAGCAAATCCGGTGTCTTTGATTATGCTGATCCCGGTTGTGCTGATGCTGGCAGTTTCCACGAAAACCCGGAATATTTTCGAGGGCATTCTGGTTGGTCTTGTGGTTGGCACGCTGACCGGTCTTGCAGCCGGTCTGTTTACTCCGGCGCAGGTATTCTCCAATGACGCGGCAAACAACGCGGCCGTTGGTTTTCTGGTAGATGGCATCAACAACATTCTGCCGACTTGTGCGTTGGTTATTTCTGTATTCGGCATCATGGGTGTTCTGACGGATGCTGGCATGCTGAACCTGATCGCGGAGAAGATCCTTGGCAGCAAAATGGCAGAGAGCGCGCGGGGCGCAGAGCTCATCTGCATGGCGGGCATCGCATTCACCACCATTTTACTTGGCGGTGTAACCAGTGCTTCCATTCTGACGTTTGGCCCAATTTTGAATAAGATCGGAGCGGCCAGAAACATTCATCCGTACCGCCGCGCAAACCTGCTGGATGGCACGGCAAACAGCCTTCCGGCGATTATTCCGTTTATGAGTGTTTTCGTGTTCATCGGTTCTGCTCTGACCGGTCTGTCTCCGGTTACGGTAGCGGCAGGAACCATTTACGGATTTGCGTTATTTATTGTATTCCTGATCGCGGTGATTACCGGATGGGGATGCCAGAAGGAGAAATAAGATGGACGATACCTTTGAGTTATACGATTTAAAAGTAGAAGTAGTGGCCGGTGACCGTCCGATGGTCTGCAGCCACAAAGTAGGCGATTATTTTCTGGTGCAGGGCGAGAATCTGGTGTTCCCGGAGAACACCTCATTTTCCATGTATTCCCTGAGTGCACTGCTTCCGTTGCTTCCGGCTAAAGAGCGGCCGCTGCATCCGAATGACTGGATGTTGTCCGACACCGAAATTGCGTGTCCGGATCCGAACTGCGGGGCAAGATTTAAGATCACCCGGATCGGCAAGCGGATCCAGAGCCACGGGCAGTGTACGGTAGTGCCGCTTGCAAAGCCTGAGAAATAAGAAAACGAGTCATGGTTCAGGCCGCGTCCTGCGCCTCAGAAGAAAGATGCGCAGGGAGCGGCCTGGATAATAACAGAACCTGCGAATGCCAGGTTTAAAGGAGAATAAGAATATGCAGAAAAAATGTCAGTTAAAAAATGGATATACCTTCAACCGCGTCATCAATGGCTGCTGGCAGCTTTCCGCCGAGCATTGTCTTCAGGGACATCTCGACTACGATGATGCGATCCGTGCATTCCACATGTTGGTGGAGCAGGGATTTACCACCTTCGACTGCGCGGACATTTATACCGGCGCGGAGGAAGTGCTGGGCCGTTTTGTTATGGATTTAAAAGGAACCGGCCATTACAACGAGGAAGACATTCAGATCCACACCAAATTTGTGCCGGATAAAGATGTGCTGCCGGTCATCAACATGGAGTACACCGAGGGAATCGTGGACCGTTCCTTAAAGCGCATGCACCGAGAAGCGCTGGATCTGGTTCAGTTCCACTGGTGGGATTTTGAAGTGCCGGGCATGCTGGACACTGCTTTTGACCTGGTACGTCTTCAGGAGAAGGGCAAGATCCGCAACATTGGTATGTGCAACATGGACACCAATGCGTTAAAGCTGATGGTAGACGCAGGCATCCCGGTTGTCTCCAACCAGGCACAGTATTCCGTATTTGACCGCCGCCCGGAGCGCACTTTGTTAGACTACAGCGCAGAGCATGGCATTTATACCTTTGCGTATGGAACCCTGGCAGGCGGATTCCTGGCAGAGCGTTACATGGGTAAGGAATACGAAGCACCGGAGACCCGTTCCCAGGTAAAATATATGCAGATCATTGAGGATTCTCTTGGCTGGGACGGCATGCAGAAACTGCTTCCGGTCCTGAAAGAGATTGCGGAGCACCACGGCGTCACCATCGCCAATGTGGCAACCCAGTACATCTTAAATCAGAAGAGCGTAGGCGCCGTCATGGTCGGAACCAGAAACTCCAAACACGTTCAGTCCAATCTCCAGACCCTGCAGTTTGACTTAAGCACGGAAGAAATGAAGACCATCCGCGATTTCGTAGACCAGTACCCGACCCCGGAAGGCGAGTGCTACGAACTGGAGCGCATCTCCCCGCGTTATAAGGGAATTATTTTGACCGATCGCAATAACGTGGAGAAATAAAAAATATAAATCTAAATACGAAAAGTCCTGAGGCCAATACAGTAGAAGCCGGTCGGGGCGGTATCCTGCGGAGCATAAATATAGGTATGAAGTGTCCGGCTCTGTAGCGACTGACGTTTGTGGGGGACGGATGATGAGTCCGTCCATCCGCAAACGGCTGTCAGCTAGCAGCTGTCCGAACACAATACCTATATTTTGCGCAGCGGGATACCGCCCCGACCGGCTTCGGACTTTTTTTAATTGTTATTTACTCCTGTTCCATCTCCGCATTCACATAATCCTCGCAGGACCGCATTGCCTCAATGGTCTTTGTAAAGAGTTCATCCAGCTCCCATCCCAGGCGCTCGGCACCGGTGCGGATGACATCGCGGGAGCATCCTGCGGCAAATTTTTTATCTTTGAATTTCTTCTTTAAGCTGGAAACTTCCATGTCCTTGGTGCTCTTGGACGGACGCATGCGGGCAGCGGCTCCGATCAGTCCGGTGAGCTCGTCGGCGGCAAACAGAACCTTTTCCATTTCGTGAGTCGGCTTTACGTCGCAGCAGATGCCGTAGCCGTGGGAGCAGATGGCATGGATCATATCATCGCCGACACCGCCGGCTTTCAACAGCTCTGGTGCCTTGACGCAATGCTGGTCCGGATACTGTTCAAAATCAATGTCGTGGAGCAGTCCGCAAATACCCCAGAAATCTTCTTCATCGCCGTAACCAAGCTCTTTGGCGTACCAGCGCATCACGCCCTCCACCGTAAGACCGTGCAGAATGTGGAATGGTTCCTTGTTGTACGTTTTCAGTAAGTTCAATGCTTCGTCTCGTGTGATCTGACTTTTCATTTTGTCTCCTCCTGATGTATACTTCTGCTTCCCGCGCCGCGTTTTCTGGCGCTTCTGGAAACAGTGTCTGAAATTTTTTCCATTATACAGCGTTCATCCAAAATTGTTAAGTAGTTTGTCTGTAACTGTTCAGTAGATCTGCGCATTTACTGCGCTGACCGTACGAAAACATAGGCTTGCAAGCAAAAATCCCATTGCCGAAGACAATTTTTAATGGATTTTTGCTCATAACTGTGAAGGTACTGAACAGTTACGTTTGTTCTGGCAAAATCAGCTTTGGATTTCCGCAAAAATTTCACCGGCCAGTTTTCTTGGCAGCAGGATAAGATGCCCGCGCACCCGGACCAGAAAGAGCCGTTTTCGCCGGGAACGGCGAATGCAGCGGACCATTTCGCCGGGAACGAAGCCCTGGCAGGCAAGGCGTTCCCGCCGGACCGGTTCACTGGCAATCCAGATGATGCGGGCATCAGAGGCAGGCGGGATGTGGCTGAGAGGGAGGACCATGGGATCACCTGGATCTGAGTTTGCTGTGTCCATATGACGGGCAGATTGCGCCGCCGTCAGAATGGTCAGCGTATTATTACCATAAGATATGCGCAAATTCCGGGAAAAGAGCTTGCCACCGCATAATTTGTCATGTACAATGAGACACAGTCGCGATTTTGAACGTTTTGCAGATGGAGCTTCTGTCTGCGGATTTTGAGAGGAGTTTTGAATGAGTATTTTAAATGTAGAACATCTGAGCCATGGATTTGGTGACCGGGCGATTTTCCAGGACGTTTCTTTCCGTCTGTTAAAGGGGGAGCACATTGGCCTGGTGGGCGCAAATGGAGAGGGAAAATCCACTTTCATGAACATCATCACCGGAAAACTGCAGCCGGACGAGGGCAAGGTTGAGTGGGCGAAGCATGTGCGCGCCGGATATCTGGATCAGCACACGGTACTGGAAAAAGGCATGACCATCCGCGATGTGTTAAAGAGCGCATTCGCTTACCTCTTTGAGATGGAAGAGCAGATGAACACCATCTGCGATAAGATGGGCGAGGCATCTGAGGAGGAGATGAATGCCATGATGGAAGAACTGGGAACGATTCAGGATCTTCTGATGGCGCATGATTTCTACATTATTGACAGTAAGGTAGAAGAGGTTGGCCGTGCGCTTGGATTACAGGAAATCGGCATGGACAAAGATGTTTCTGAGCTTTCCGGAGGCCAGCGTACCAAGGTGCTTCTTGGCAAGCTGCTGTTAGAAAAACCGGACATCCTGCTTCTGGATGAGCCGACCAACTACCTGGATGAGCAGCACATTGAGTGGTTGAAGCGTTACCTGCAGGAGTATGAGAACGCGTTTATCCTGATCTCTCATGATATTCCATTCTTAAATAGCGTTATCAACCTGATCTACCATATGGAGAACCAGAAATTAGACCGTTATGTGGGCGATTACGACCATTTCCAGGAGGTCTATGCGGTGAAGAAGGCGCAGCTTGAGGCAGCTTACAAGCGTCAGCAGCAGGAGATTGCGGAACTGGAGGACTTTGTGGCCCGCAATAAGGCGCGCGTATCGACCCGTAACATGGCAATGTCCCGTCAGAAAAAGCTGGATAAAATGGAAGTGATCGAGCTGGCAAAGGAAAAACCGAAGCCAGAGTTCAACTTCATGGAAGCGCGTGCCGCAGGCAAGATGATCTTCGAGGCGAAGGATCTTGTGATCGGCTACGATGAGCCGCTCACCCGCCCGTTTGACATCAGCATGGAGCGCGGCGAGAAGGTCGTCTTAAAGGGTTCCAATGGTATTGGTAAGACGACGCTGTTAAAGAGCATTCTGGGGCTGATTCCGGCTCTTTCCGGCAGCGTGGAGTTAGGCGATTATCTGTATCTGGGCTACTTTGAGCAGGAGATGGCACCGGGCAACACTACGACTTGTATTGAGGAGATCTGGAAGGAATTTCCGTCCTACACCCAGTATCAGGTGCGTTCTGCCCTGGCAAAGTGCGGCCTGACAACCAAGCACATCGAGAGCCAGGTGAGGGTCCTTTCCGGTGGTGAGCAGGCAAAGGTACGGTTATGTAAACTGATTAACCGTGAGACGAATGTTCTGCTCCTGGACGAGCCGACCAACCATCTGGACGTGGACGCGAAAGAGGAACTGGCGCGTGCATTGAAGGCATACAAGGGCAGTGTTCTTCTTATTTGTCACGAGCCGGAATTTTATGAGGGATTTGCAACTCGCGTAGTGGATTGCAGTGAGTTCTGTCTGCGCGGTTAAGCGGAAGGATTCCATAATATAATATAGAATATAGAAGAACTGGAAGGGGCTGTCGCAAAATTGGACCCAGAACGATGCGGGAACGTGTCGTGGGCAATTTTTCGACAGCTGTTACTGTTCACGCGTTGCGCAAACAGCAACGGATTTTGCCGATGCTTCGCATTCCAAATCGGCAAAATCTGCTGCCATCACGGTATCATACGGCATTTTCAGTTCAGAAAATGCCTACCCGTGTACAGTAACCGACAGCTCCTTCTGTCGTTTTTTGTCGATGAAGTTTTCTTGTTTTCCGTGCGGGTCTGTGCTACTATGAGGACACGGGAAAAATCTGTTGTCTGAATTTCAGGATAATCACAATATCTAAAATTCCAATTCAAAATCACAATTCACGAAGTTTATTTAGTAACTGTTCTGTATGTTCACAGTCACGAGCAAAAATCCATGAAGCATAAATAATGAATATTTCACACGGCGTTACAAAATTTAAAAAATATTTCAGATGGCAGAATGAGAGGGGGAATGCAATGCATCAGAAGAAGTGGAGAACAGGTCTTCTTCTTGCGCTTGGCTTTGGCATCTGTTTGAGTATTTCGAACCCTGGCGGTCCTGCGCGGAGTGTTTATGGCGCCGCACCGGACACGCGGAGTGAGGCTGTAAGGTACTGGCGCATTGGCGATACGGTGGTGCGGAACATAGACGGAAAGCCATATCGTTTTCGCTGCATTGACCAGAATTATGCAGACCACATGGACGATCACAGCGGTGGTGCGCTGTTTCTCTGCGACACGGTGATTCCGGCGGATACCGGTTCTGAATACCGTTTTGAGACACCAGATGACGCGGCACATGACTATGTATTTTATCCGGGGCCGATTACCCGGTTCGGCATGAGCGCGGATTACAAGTATTCTGCAGTGCGCCGGTGGCTCAGACAGTCAGAGGCAGAGTTTTCGGACGCGAAAGCAGTGAATACCGGAGTGGGACGCACCTATCGGGGAAGCACGCAGGAAGGTATGTGGGAGCAGTTTCCGGGTGATGAGCTGACGCCGCAGTATCCAGGAAGCCAGAAAATGACGGACCGGCTGTTTATTTTGTCGGTGGATGAGGCATATCGTTACCGGAAGTGGCTCTGGTGTTTTGACGGGGCGGCGGAGCGCAACCCGGAAAGCCAGATCAGTGAGTTTTGTAAGGGCTACTGGCTTCGCACACCATGTGGAAACGCCGATGGAAAACAGGTGTATATCGTGGACCTGGTGAACGGAGCTATCCGGCCGGAAGCGGTGCAGGTGGAGCGGAACAAGGCAGGCGAAAAGGAAAAAGAAAGCGGTATGGGAGACACTGGAAAGGCAGAACAAGGAGGTGCCGGGAGAACAGCAGAACCAGAGACAGGATATGCAGAGAAGACAGAGAAACGTGAAATGAGAAAGACCACAGGGGAAGAAGAACTGGAAGTGACCGGAACCACCGGTGTGCGGCCGGTATTTGTACTGCCGCAAAAATCGGTATAAAGAAGGCCGGAAATTGTGTTACTGTACACAAATTGCTCTGTGAGCAGGATAAGGGGGAAGTATGCAGAATACGAAAAAAGAAAAAAATCAGAAAAAGCGGGGAGGAGTGCTGCTGGGACGCCAGACCGCGTCCGCAATGGCGGTGTTTCTTGCAGTAACATCACCAGGGGTGTTTCCGGCAGTCGCCGGAATGGCAGACTGCATGAACGGTCTTGCGCCGATTGCAAAATCCGGGTATACACGGGCAACAGGGAGCAACGAAGCACTTCCTGTGGATGGGACCGGTAGAAATTTGGCTAAGGAAAAGGAAGCGGCGCGTGGAGAAAATGTTGTTCCGGAGCAGGAAATTCTGGATGAGGAGACTGCATTAGAAGCCGATCTGGCAACATCATCCGACATGTTGGATTTGTCTGATACCGGAAGTCCATCCAACGCAGATATTTCGTCTGATACCGCAACGCCGTCGAACCTGGCGCTTCTTGCGGTTCAGAATCCGGTAACCGGGGATCTCTGGACAGACTGGAACGGAAATGTAAATTTTTCCGGGGAGGGAACAAAAGAGTCTCCGTATCAGATTGAGACTCTATCTCAGCTTATGGGCCTGTCTGAGTCCGTGGCGGCGGGAGAAGATTACAAAGGTGTGTATTTTGAACTGGCACAGAGTCTTGATCTCGGCGGGCTTTCCATCAACCGGGGAAACTGGAATCCAATCGGCTGGTACCGGAATGCGGCGGATATGACCGGCAATGTTGCAACGCCGTTTCGAGGACATTTCAATGGATGCGGCAATACGATAAGCGGCCTGCAGATCATTGGCGGCCTGGATGGCTGGCGCAACATCGGCCTGTTTGGCGCGATTGAGGAAGGAACAGTAGAAAACCTGCAGATTGAGGCAGATCAGGTGCAGGGAAAAGATCTGGCGGGAATCCTGGCGGGTACGGTGACAAAAGGGAGCATCATCCGCAATGTGAGTGTTTCCGGGTATGTCTATTCGGAAGGAAGCGCCGGCGGAATTGCCGCAGTGCTCTGCGGGTCGGGAAAAGGCACGGGAGCCGGAATCGGTGTGGAAGAGGACGATGGTTCTGTCATTGTTGAAAACTGCCGGGCAGAGGGAATTGCCATGAATGCGGCCGGAACGCAGGGAGCGGTCGGCGGAATCGCCGGTGTGGCAGAGAAAGCGTATCTGGTGGACAATGCCGTGATCACGCAGAATGGCAGCACGGACCGTATCCAGGGAAAAGGCTATGTAGGCGGCATTGCCGGGATCATGCAGCAGAGCGGAATCTACAATTCCTATGTGAATGGAACTATTGGCGGAAACGCAAGCCACGCGGTGGGCGGCATCATCGGGAAATATGAGAGCGGCAATTTGATCCTCGCGCGCATGGCAGGAACTATCTCGCGGACAAACAATGGAAGTGCGTCCCGGGAGGGTACTTTTGTCGGAACAAGAGACAGCAGCGACCGCTTTACTTATGGAACAGAACGAGACAGCCGGATTGCTTACCTGTTTACGAATACACTCGCGAAGGCAAAGCAGGTTTTTGGCAGCAACATTGACGGAGATAACCGTTTTACGTTGGATGCGCATATTGGGTACTGGTCGGATCTGGAGCGGAAATACCGGACGGTTGCCGGGCAGATTGAGTACGACTGCGGCGACCGGTTCTTTTATGAAGAACTTGAGGATGGCGTGCGCTATATTGTAACCCAGAAGCTGGGGCGTGAGTTTACCATGGAAGGTTACAAGAAAGATCTTCCGTTTGCAATGGATCATTTTGCGCCTGGATTTATGGGAGAACCGACCAGAGGCTATCTGGTCTATATTCCGCGGATCGATGCCAGAAATGCCAATGGCAGCTATGACACGGATGTGGCAGTGCTCTCTGCGGTATCATCGACTGGAAGCTCGTATTACCGCGAGGTCGATAAGGATCACCCGTCTGCCATCAAGGCCGGGGCGGTGGTGACGGTGGCGACTGCGCCGAAAAACACGGCCGAAGACCGTTACCAGATGATTGCGGACCGGAATGAGGCGGGCGGAGTCAGGCCGCCGACCTATCTCGATGAAGACGGAACAGAACAGCCTATGCAGTATGTGAATAGCGGTGCGTATTCGTTTGTTATGCCGGAGTGTGACACAGAGCTGAACGCGGAGTATGTGAAGGTGACAACAAAACTTTCCGTGGATCCTGCAGAAGCCAGAATCTCAGTTGTACAGACCAGAAGCGGCGACCGCAAGAATCCGCAGATCGTGACGGAAGTGAAAAATGACGCAGGCATTCTGATTGCCCGCTATGTGGATGGAGAGCTGGACCACAGTGTGGAAGTGCAGCCGGTCCTGATTCATGTGGAGCACAACGGAAATGGCCAGACGATAGACCGCACCGTGCGTTGGACACTCGACGATACCGATCTTCTTGAAAACCGTTCAGAGGCCGGTTACACCTTAAAGGATGCCCTGGTTATGCCGAATATGAACTCCTCCTTTATTCAGGAAACAGTGAACCGGGAGGTACAGGCACAGGCGAAAAACGCGTACCGGGAGAAGATCCGGGATACGGTTTACACGCGCTATGGGGTTGTTACAGCGGTGACAAATCCGGACACATCGGTGAACCAGGAACCGCTGTATGCGAATTGCCGTGTGGCGGTCGATTTTCAGATCGTGGACCAGACAACGCTGCGTGTGGAAACTTTAAATCTCAGCCAGACGGAGGCGCAGTTCACCATAATAAGAAAGCTGACCGGAAGCTGTTACAAGCCGACGGAGACGATCACGGTTACGGAACCTGTGGTGCTGACAGCGTCTTTGAATCCGCAGCATCCGTTTTATGAAAATGTGAGCTGGAAGGATTCTGAGAGCGGAAAAAATATCGGTTTGAGCGTGTCAGGAGAAAATGGTCAGAACTGTAAGATTACGGCAGTGTGGGACCCGAAGGGAGAAAACAATCCGGCCTGGATCCAGAATATCATCAACCGCGACAGAAGGAAAAAACAGGAGAATCCACGGGAAAAGGTGAGTGGAAGCGCGGTATATGAAGAACTGGTAACCGCTGTCAGCGAAGATCAGACGCATGGCCATATCAGCGCAGGATGCCGGGTTCGTGTCAGCTTTGTCACCGTGGATGAGACTGTGCCGAGAGTGAGCACGGGAAGTTCTGGCGGAGCCGGCGGTTCGGGAGGTTCTGGCGGCTCCGGGGGAGGCGGTACATCGGGAAGCTCTGCGGGGATTACGGCAATTGGCGCGACAAGAGCGTCTGGCCCGTCCCTGCCATCTTATGTGGTGACGGGAACGTGGGTGCAGAATGCGGCAGGCCAGTGGATGTTTGCGGACCAGGAGCGTACCTATGCGAATGAATGGGCAGCAGTTCACAATCCTTATGCGGACACGGCCGCCGGGCAGCAGCCGTATGACTGGTTCCGGTTTGACGCTTCGGGTTTTCTGGTAACCGGATGGTATCAGGATACGGACGGAAATTTCTATTATTTAAGTCCGGTATCAGATGGAACCATGGGACGCATGGTAACTGGATGGAATGAGATTGACGGTCAGCAGTTTTACTTTGAGGAAGAGTCAAATGGAATCCGCGGTGCTCTGAAACGGGATGTTTCCGCGGCTGGAAGAGAGACAGATGGAGAAAAGAAAAACTAGGAAAGTGAATTTCGGGAAACGCCCGGCAGCGCTTTTTCTGGCAGCGCTCCTGCTGAGCATGAAACTGATTCCCTGTCTGGCAGCGTTTCCATGGCAGGTTCTGGCGGCACAGCCGGGCGACACGATCACGGCCTATGGCCCCGGATTCCATCATTACTGCATCGATGGAACCGGGGCGAACCGTGCCCTGATCGATGGGGATGAATACGTGTATATCCTTCCATCGGAGACGTTGAGCCGGGAGGAGACGGCGATCGCATTCTGGGGCATGCTGACCTTGCAGGCGGGATTTGGCAATGTGCCGCAGATCAATGCTGTGATTCGGAATATCAATGCCGGAGTCTCTGCCGCGGGGCTTCAGCCAATCAGCAAATTTGTGACAGAGGCGGACCTGAAGCTTCTGATTCACTCGGCAGCTGTGCGGGCAAAATATCCGTGGCTTCAGTCGGTGCTTGCAAATGAGGAGCGCTATCTGCAGCTTGCAGGTCTTCTAGGAAGTGGATCGGGAAATGAATCAGGGAGCGGAAGCAGTGGCCTGAGCGGAGTGCCGTCTGTCCTGCAGGAACATACGGATCCGGGAAATCCTTCTATGATGACTGTGGTATCCGGAGAAGCTGGCGGCAGCGATGGGGTGAAGCAGCTTCGCCTTTCTTTTGATGAGTCCGGAGCGGATGCGGAGTTTATCCGCAGCGTACCGCTGCTGTTTTCGGCTACCGGGGCAGATGGTTCGTTTTCGCCGGTTCTTCCGGAGGGCTGGGTGTGTCAGAAGACAGATACTGAAATTCTTTTGACAAGCACGAGCAATGCCGAGTCGGCGCTTTATTTGATGTTCGATGTGCGCGGCACCCGTTATGGGACTGGCGGCAGTTTTTCTTCTGTAGAAGAGGTCTATGAACAGAGCCTGCAGATCTGGCGCTGCAGCCGGTGCGCGGGGACGCACAAACAGATGTACAATGGGGCGGCTCCGCTCGCGGCACATCAGCGCCTGGCATTTATTGAGCTGCAGGCACCGGAGGTGTGCTATTATGCGGCGGCAGGACGTGCTCCGGCGGCCAGTGAAACAGGAAGCATGGAGTTTGAAGTTTACCGCCATGAGGAAGACTGGGTTTCTACTTATAATGTCCGCCTGCGAAAATACGATCATGAGACAGGAAAAACTCTGGAAAACGCAGTTTTTTCTCTGTATGAGCGTTTTGATGACAAAGCAGAGATCCGCACTGACCGGGACGGAGCCGTTACGCTCTACGCAGGCGGCGCACCATACAAGAGTTATCATAAAGACAGTCCGGTTACCTGGGAGGATTTCCGGTTTGTGTCGGCGCTCATGACGGATGAGAATGGGGAAGCAGCAAAAACCGTAGAACATGGCTACCATTATGATAAGACATTCTGCGACGGACATCCGGCCCCGGAGTTTGTGCCGGTTCCAGAAGAGGAAGAAGATGAGGAATCCGGGGAGACGGAAAACCAGGATGAGATTGAGGCGGCACAGGAAGAAAACCGCCGCCTGGCACGGTTATGGCTGGATACAGAAGCCGCCTGCAGTGCCTGGGCTTCCGGTGCTTTTTCCGGGGTGCATTTTCACTGGATCATGCCGGAAGTAGATGAATCGGAAATTCAGAATGCTGCGGAATCCGGAGGAGAGCCAGGTGAAACACCTTGGGCTGGAGAGACGGCGTCCGCAGGTGGTGCGCGCGCCTGGTCCGATTCCGGCTGTGAGGCTGATGCAGGGGAAACGTACGAAAAATTTATTTCCCTGAAATACAGCTATGCCATTGCAGAAGATACTGCCCGCGAGGGTTACACACTTCATGGGAATCATGCAGACGACCTTCCAATCGAGGTGATTACAACGGATGCGTCGGAGAACGGGGCAAATGCGGTATTTGCCGGAATCTATGGATGGAATATCCGTGTCAATGATGCGGTGGGCGCGGAACCAGCCGCGAAGGTGATGGAAGCAAGAAAGCAGGCAGAGGGAGGAACACTGCGGCAGGAAGTACCGGATGTGAAAAAGAAAAGGATCCCGCTGCTGCAGCGGTTACTGCAGATCTTTACGTTTCGCCATGCAGATGAGATCCTTCTGGTGGATGACCGGGAAGCGGCTGGAGGTTTGGCGAGTGCGTCTGACGCAGGAGAAGTCAGTGAAGCCAAGAGGGCGAACCTGGATGCAGAAGAGACTGGTGCGGCAAGCGGTGAAGCAGACAGGAAAAAAGCCAGCGGTTCGAATGCGGCGAAGCCGCGTATGACAGCTCTCCGAACGGCCACACCTTCCGATGCCGATACGATTTCAGTCACCCTGAATCTCCGGTTTCCGGATAAAACCAGCGTTTCCGAAACGTACACATCCATTCGGGAACAGAAGGAAGATGGAAGTGCAGCATCGGAGTATTTTACGGATGCCTACAACAGCGCGCTTCATGCTTCCAGCAGCGGAGACGAAGTGCCGACCGGACTATCTGGAAATTACAGCCACTGCGGCAATGCGGATGGGGAGGATAATTGGTGGCGTATTTACGATCACCGCACAGAAGGCGAACTTCATATCAACAAGCGCGATATGGATCTGAAAGAGGGAGAAAGCGCAGATTATGATTCCTATGGGGACAGCCAGGGCGATGCGGTGCTGGAAGGCGCAGTGTACGGCCTGTTTGCGGCGGAGGATCTGGTACATCCGGATGGAAAAAGCGGAATCGTGTATCACAAAAACGACCTGACTGCGGTTGCGGCGACCGACAAAAATGGAGATGCTTCTTTCCTTGTATACACGGAAGAGCCAGGCATGACGTATCGCTACGATCTTGGACAGATCATGCAGCGGGATGAAACGGAATATGCATCGGAGCGCAGGAGGGTACCGGAAAATCTCTATGACCGGGCGCATAGTGAAGATGATTATGCGGAAGATGGCAGATACACCCGGGATTATGCAGATAACAAAGGGATAAATGGGAACTGCTGGATTGGACGGCCGCTTCTGATGGGAAATTATTATGTGAAAGAACTGAGCCGTTCGGAGGGATATGAGCTGTCGGTGGGGAACCGAAAACATCCGTTTACGAACGCGGGGCAGGATTTCTCGGTATCTGCGGAAGAGAGCAGCAGGGATGGTTATGCAGTGATCACGGAAGCTTTTTACGCGGAGCAGCAGGTGCGTTCCGGGGCAACCGGAGCATATGGCGATCCGACATTTCGGGAACTGTTTTTTACGGTAGAAAGCCAAAACAGCGGCGGGTTTGATCTGGTGTTCTCTGGTTTGCCAGCAGGCACGAGATTATACCGGCTGGATACGGCAGAGGGAACAGAACCGGTACAGGTCGGGACCGGAGTTATGGTGGAGGTCCCGGAAACGGATTTGTTTGGAAATCCGGTTTACGCGGTTACAGAGTATGAAGGACAATATCCGCAGTATGATGTGGATGGAAATCTTTTAACACGGGAGCGGCCGGTCAGCCGGAAGGTACAGAACGTGGAAATGATTACCCGGAAAGGGCTGGATGAGACGCGTTGTGAAGTGCTTCTTAGCCAGGCAGAAAATGGCATGGACGAAGTAGCAGTTCTGGAAAAGCTCACTGCGCCGTTTGGCTTAGATGAGCAGAATTTTGTGAAGCATAAACTGGAGCGGATCCTGCGTGCGCACGGAAAGGGAACGCCGAGGCGTATGTCGGATGGCGGTTCGCGCTATACAACCCTGGAGGATCCGGTTTACGATACCGGTTTTCAGAGTGAAACACAGGTCAGCTATGGCGCTCCGGTCGTAACGCTTCAGATCCCACAGATGCAGGAAAACAGAGAGCTGCTTACAACCGGGGATCTGCTGGCTGTGCTGTTGAATTATTATCAGACAAACAGTCAGTATTCGTATGGCGGAATTGACCAGATCCGTGAGGAAGAAGATTTCTGGATCGTGAGTATTTATGCGGGCAGAACCGGAAATCCGGAGTGCTTTTTTGCGCCGGAAACGGACACACAGCCGGCTGCGTTTTACCGGAGGACCGCTTATGTGCCGGATGATCCGGCAGAACCGCCGCGCTATCTCTATGCTGTGTATACAGCGAAAGAGCAGGAAGATGGTTTTGGCGTGTATACAGAATTTGCGGAAGCTGCGGGACCTGCAGATGCAGGAAGCAGGCGCGTATCGGCGGTTCTGACGCCGGATGCGTCGGCTGAGCCGGACGGCACGCTGGTAACCCGGTATATTACAGAAAACATGTATTATCAGCCTGGAAAAATTCCGCTCGACGCAGAGGGAAACCGAATCCCCAAGGTGCGGTATGAAGAAGAAACCATAACGGGTGAAACCAGAAAGCAGTATACGCACTGGACAGAAATTGCCTGGACACAGGATAATGCAGCTCATGTGGAAAGCAACTATACGGATTTTTATGGAAGTGCGCAGGATGACAGAGATGGAACCGTTTGGAAATGGAAACTGGTGCTTCCGGGAGCTGAGCAGGTTGCCTTGTCACAGGAGGATGTGAATGCGCTTGCGGGAAAATCGGCGCAGTGGGCGCCGGGTGACCAGATGGGCGCGGCAGCCTACTGGCTGATGGTGAAACACGCAAAAGTACAGGCATATCTGGACTATTCGGCCGGGCAGGTTGGAGATGAAAACAGTTATGTCCGCAGCGCGGCACTCGTCTATCCTGGGCAGGCATTTGTCTGGCAGGATGGCGCGGGAGTGCCGGGGAATGGAACCGGAAAAAATCCAATCGGCGTGGAAGAGCGGATCATCCGGCAGAAGATCCGGGTTGGAAAACGCATCGAATCCACATCGTATCGCAATACTGATTCGTATGCGGATATCCATGAGGATTTGTGGACAAAGCAGTACGATAAGTCGGAATCAGTGGAAAACTTCCGTTTCAAAGCATATTTGAAATCCAATCTGCAGGATCTTTACCGGAATGAGGCCGGTACCGTAATCTGGCAGGACCGCCATGGAAATGAGCGGACATACGAAGAGCAGAGGCAGGCAAATGAGCAGTTCCCGGAACAGGTAAACCGCATTTACACAAAGGTTTTACACCGGACGGAGCCGCTTTTTAAAAATTCCCGGGATGCAGTGACAGCGAACACAGCGCTGTATGCTTACGAGGACGGAATGATCAGTGAAGAAGCACAACCTGGTTATAGTGCCATTCTGGAAACCGTGGAGGCACTTGTGGAGGATGGGGCAGATACACGGACAGTCCTGCGGCTGAATTACGAAAAGTTTTTTGATGCCATGGAGACCGCTAACCACGATAAGTGGGATGATGCATCGCCCGAGTATACCAGTTTCCGGCCGTTGGGAAATGCGGTGAACCGCCGGGACGAGACACTCTGGAATACGCTTGTATCTGACCGGGTGAGACAGTTTGCTATAGACTGGTATCTGGATGATGAGGTCGCAAAACTGACGGATGCAGGGGGAGCTGCGGCAGAAGGTTCTGTATCATTCACGGATGAGATTCTGGATGCTGGACTTTATCAGGCAATCCGGAAAGCGCAGAATTATCTGAAACCGTTTTTTGCGTATGATCTGGATGAGCTTTATGCGGTCAACTGGGATGGTGAGGAAGACGGCGGAGCAGATGGCGATCAGGCAACGCTCTGCGCGAACCGGGAACCGGAGGGCACGCTTGCGCAAACCGGTTATTATGGAATCTCAGCCGCGCTTCCGTACGGAACGTATGTGATCGCGGAGCAGCAGCCGAAATATGCGGATCTGGAAGACTTTAAGAACCGTCATTATGAGACGGACAGGACGCAGGAAATTTCACTTCCGGCCGTCTATGCAGATGGGGAGGAAGGTGCGCAGGCATCGCCCGGAAAGCTGGATTCCTACTATCATTATAAGGCTGCATATACGGCGCAGGAACTGGAGCAGCGGTATCAGATCCGTTTTCTGGAGGAATCTCATGTGATCCGGGCGCACAGCAGACGTGGTGACTTTGAGGTGTACAAGTACGGACTGGATCTGGATCATGTACAAAACGGCGTGCCGGAACATCCGGGGCAGGGCGATTATTTTGCCGTGACCCAGTCCGAGTACCGGCCATTCCAGAATTCGTACAACGACCAGGATGACCGGACTGCCGGAGCGGTTTCCTACTATCTCTCGGAAAGGCAGAGCGGACGAGATGCTGTATCAGAGGTGTATCGCTACAGCTCACTTTCGGAGCACGGAGGCCTGGCAGATGCCGTTGCGTATCCGGGAGGGGAGGCAATAGAGGATAATGTACCGGGCATTATGTACCGGGATCAGGTGACCGTGATGCAGGGCGCGCAGACAGCTTATGACAACCGCTATGCGCCGATGCTGGTCCCTTATGCGGTGACGGAAGAGGAGAGCAGTGTGGAAAGTTCCTGTCGGCCGTATGGCTGTGCCTGGTTCTGCAACCGCCTGTTCACAAGCCGCATCCGCATAGAAAAACTGGATTCTGCAACGCACGAAAACATCCTGCATGATGGGGCAGTGTTCCATATTTATGCGGCGAGCCGGGATGACAGCCCGGATGGAGACGGCCGTGTCCTGTTCTATAAAAAGGACACGCAGATTCAGGGAACAAAAGACTTCCTGACAGAAATGGGCGCGCAGGATATCCGCCCTGTGCTGAGAGGGCCAGTAGCAGAGATGTGGAACCGGGTGATAACGGCTGCTGCACGAAGAATTGGAAAACCTGCAGCAGAATATGAAGCAGGAAATACAGAGGAAAATCCGACAGAGGACCGTGTGGGACATGCCGGGGGAACTGCGGTGCTGTCGAATTTGTACACCGGAATCGTAGCAGCCGGAACGCCAGTCTGCGAGGAAAACGAGCAGGTGATTCTGGGTGACCGGTTCGGATTACAGACGGGAGCCATGAAGGCGTTTGTGACCGTCCAGGACGGACAGCTGGCAGAAACATCTTCAGAACTCCAGACGGTGGGTTATCTCAACACGCCGCAGCCGCTTTCCGCAGGCACGTATGTGCTCTGTGAGGTCCGGCCTCCGGCTGGCTATGTGCGCACAAAACCGGTGGCACTGGAACTTTATTCCGATCAGATTACCTACTATCAGAATGGAAACAGGGACAAACGGATCAACGCTGCTGTTTATGAGGATCCGGCAGACGAGCAGACTGCAAACAGGAACAAACCGCAGGATCAGATCCACACGGCCCGCGTCTACATAGAAAACGAGCCGATCCGCCTGCAGGTGGAAAAACGCACAGTGCCGGACGAACAGGGAAATTCCGGATTTGTTTCCGGGGCGAAAATGACACTGTTTGATGCCGTGGCGCTGAACCCATCTGGAGACAGCCAGGATTTCGCCTATGAAGGACTGGTGGTCGAGCGCAGTGATGCCGGGCATGTGACGCGGATGTATGTGAAAGAAGGATATGGAGGGGAAAAAACAGAATTTCTTCCCGAACGGGATGCAGATGGAAGAATGTATACAACGGTCTGGCCGTCCGGAACGGACCGGTATGGGGAGATCCTTGAGGCGGAAGGCTATGTCTGGAACGCTGTCACGGTCAGCCGTCCGGATACGGACATCCTGTATTATGATCTGAGCGATCTGGAGATTCGGATTACACCGGAGACAGATGGAAAAGATGGACGTTACCGGGCATTTGCCTGGAAGGGCGCATCCAGATTCCTGGAATTTTCCAGAGGCGACCTGACGGAGATTACCTATGGAGCTAAAGACCATGTATTAAGTGTGGATGCCGGAACCCATGTCTACCATCTTGGAAAAAACGGGGAGCGGGATGCGCTGGTGGATCCTTACACCGGAATGGCGTATGTGGTTTCCGGATTTGACGGGACAAACGGAAGCTGGGATCAGATCCGGGGAAAAGACGGAACCGGAGCTGAAAAAAGGCAGGTGTTTGTGTGGCCGGTGAACATCCGGCGGGATGAATATGGAAATATCATTTCCCGCGATAAGATCACAACATCACGCGCAGCGCTTGCTGGTGATGGCGAGCAGTCATATCTGACTGGAAGCTGGAAATCAGAGACATGGGAGGAGAGCCACAGAGAGTCCACGATCAGGCAGAATCAGGAGGGGAACAACCTGAATGAGGAAATTCTTCTGGGGGATAACGACGGTTCCTTTGAAAAGAAAATGAATCCAGTGTATGACCGTCACGGACTGGCAGTTTACTATCCGAAGAGCGGAGAAACCTATGATAAGGAAACAGCGCTTTACGACCGGAACAATGATCCGGTGCGGGTTCAGGAAGCGGACGGGCTTGAGGCTTACAATCATGCGGCATACGCTGTAAAAGAGCACGATGCGCTGCATGACAGCTGGGGGAAGCTGGAACACCGCAAGGGCGAGGCTTATGTCATGGAGAATACCTGGATCACATCGGAGAGCCATCCCAATGATCCGTTTACGCAGACACTGACAGAGGGCGGCGGTGACATTCTGGAACGGGTTCCGGCAGGCTGCTATATTATGGAAGAAGTTCAGGCACCGGAGGGTTTTGCCCGAGCGTTTCCGATGGCGGTTCAGGTGCAGGAAACCGATACCATCCAGACTGTAACCATGACAGATCATACGATCAAGACCGAATTTTCCAAGACGGATGGTGTGCAGAACGGGGAAAACTCCGCGTTCGCCTGTGGATATGTGAAGGGCGCAGCCCTGGGATTGTGGAAAGAAGCAGATCAGCCGGAACAGACGGAGCCGGTTCGGACCTGGATAACCGGGGAGGAGCCGTATGTGCTGGAACAGATTCCGGCCGGGCACTATCTGTGGAAAGAACTGGAAGTGCCGTCTGGCTTTGTCTCGCGGGAACCAATGTCAATTACTGTGCAGGACCGTCCGGAAGTACAGAGCTATGTGATGCCGGAGGAACATACCCGCGTGGAGGTTGAAAAATACTGTCTGGAAAATGGAAAAGATCAGGCAGACGGGGAAATTCCGGTGGGCGGCGCAGGCTTTACCCTGTACGCGGCATTACTTGACGCAGATGGAAACGTTTGTTATGCAGATGGAAAACCACAGCCGGATGCTGCACAGCCGGTGACATCCTGGGTGACGGATGACGGCACGACCTATCAGGGATTCCCGGACGCATTTGAAGAAATGTATCTGGAGCATGGAGTGCAGCCTGGAAGCAGTGTGAAGTGGGATGCGGGAACTGTGCTGCACCGCGCAGATTATGAGGCAGCATACCAGAAATCCACGATAAGAGCAGGACAGGCAAGGCAGTGGATTTTTGTATACAGGACGGAAACCGGGCAGCAGATCCGCATTGGCGTGACAGAAGAGCCGGACAGCATGGAAGACCATGCGTATCGGTTCGAGTATCAGTTTAACTGGCAGAAACTGCCTGCCATCAATGAATACGCCTGTACTTATCTGACGGTGCAGAACCGGCAGCGGTTTGATTATCTTCCGATCCATCAGTCCTTTGTTCTGGTGGAAACGGAGGTTCCACCGGGATTTTCCCAGGCAGAAAATGTGTTGATCCGGGTAGAAGATACGGGCGCGGTTCAGGAGTATCGCGTAGAGAATGCAGAAGGAACGCTTCTTATTTCCAAGGTTTATGCGGATGGAACAAAAGAACTTCCAGGTGTACGCCTGGCGCTTTACCGGGCAGATGAAACAGGTGGTTTTACCCGGAGCAGCAAATATCTGTTTGATGTCTGGGTAACCGGAAGCGATGGGCGCTACAGCGAACTTGATGCTTTGAACAGGCGTATTCCGGATGGCTATGCGGAGGGAGATCTCAAACCACACCGCGTGCGAAAACTTCCGGACGGCGTATACTGGCTGGCGGAGCAGGAATGTCCGGGATATTATACTACACTGGAACCGGTACAGATTGTTTATGAGTGGCAGCCGGAAATCCGTGTTGTGCGGGTCAGCAATCGCCTTGTTACAGGAATGCTGGAATTGCGAAAAACAGATTCTTCCGGGCATCCGCTCGACGGCGCGGTATTTGAGCTGGCGGCATATGAGGAGGAAACGCTGGAAAAACCATGGAAACAGAAAAAAGAGGATGCGGTCTTTCGCATGCAGCTCACGGCTCCCGTACAGAAAACGGGTCTGCCGGTCGGAACTGTGCAGGCAGATGGATCGGTACAGCCTTTCTGGTATGAACTGCGGGAGATTCAGGCACCAGATGGATATGAGCTGAATCCGGAGGTGTTCCGCTGGCAGTTTGCGCCGGATACCGGTGCCGGACCTTATCTGTGGAATGGCAGCGCACATTACGAGCTTACCGTAACAGACCGGAAAGAACCGGAACCTGAAAAGCCGGAACCGGAGGAACCAGAGCCGGAGACACCGGGGCCGGAAACGCCGGAACCCGAACATCCAGAGCCGGAGCAGCCAAAACCAGAAAAGCCGGATCGTCCGGAACATGACCATCCGAGTCCAACACCAATGCAGCGGATTGGAAGAATCCTGGCCTGGTACCAGCCGGCCTCGCCGGATGATGCGGGATGGTTTTTCCTGGGACCAGCTGGAAGGTTAAAAATCCGTCTTCCACAAATGGGAGATGGGCGCATGACCGGAGTACTGTGCGGCGTGTTTGCACTGTCCGCGACGGGAATCATCGTACTTTGCAGGAAGAAACGCAGGGATAAAAACAAAACAGAATAAAAACAAAAAACCAAAGGGGCGAAAAGGTTTGGCAGTCCTTTTCGCCCCTTTGATTTTGGGAATGGTAGGTATACAAAATAAAAGAAAATGTTTTAGGGGGGCCGGGCAGTTTCGGGCTGCCCGGTATGAGTATGAAAAAGCTTTGTAATTTCAAGTATGCACTTGAAACAAAGGTTCCATTACCCTTTCGGATAATGTACTTAGAGTATAAAAAAGAATTGTGACTAAAGTGTGTCGCCATCATAAAAAATATATAAACATAATAAAAAATAAAAAAACCCTTTCAAAAAGCTCCTGGATTGTATATAATAAGAGAGATTAGAACGAGAAATGCGCTCTTTGCGCTCATTCATGGATAGAAGTGGGAAACAAGAAACACCAGGAGGAAATTTATGTTAGTATCAAACGATATCGGAATCGATTTAGGTACGGCGAGCATTTTGGTATATATCAAAGGCAAAGGCGTTGTGCTGAAGGAGCCTTCCGTTGTTGCGATCGACCGTGATTCCAACAAGATCATGGCGATTGGTGAGGAAGCGCGCCTGATGATCGGCAGAACCCCGGGCAACATCATTGCGGTCAGACCGCTGCGCCAGGGCGTTATTTCCGATTATACCGTCACCGAGAAAATGTTAAAATATTTCATCAACAAGGCAGTGGGTAAGAGAACCCTGCGCAAGCCGCGTATTGCAGTCTGCATTCCGAGCGGTGCGACTGAGGTTGAGAAAAAAGCAGTTGAGGACGCTACCTACCAGGCTGGCGCAAGAGAGGTATCTATCATCGAGGAGCCGGTTGCTGCAGCAATCGGAGCCGGAATCGATATCTCCAAGGCCTGCGGTAACATGATCGTAGACATCGGAGGCGGTACCGCGGATATCGCAGTCATCTCCCTTGGCGGAACTGTAGTAAGTACCTCCATTAAGATCGCGGGTGACGATTTCGATGAGGCGTTAGTGCGCTACATGAGAAAGAAGCATAACCTGCTGATCGGTGAGAGAACCGCAGAGGAAATCAAGATCAACATCGGTACAGCATACCGCAGACCGGAAGTGCTGACGATGGAAGTACGCGGACGCAACCTGGTAACCGGACTTCCGAAGACCATCGTGGTTACTTCTGAGGAAACACTGGAGGCACTGCGTGAGCCGGCTATGCAGATCGTGGATGCTGTTCACAACGTACTGGAGAGAACTCCTCCGGAACTGGCAGCAGATATTTTCGACCGCGGCATCGTTATGACCGGCGGTGGTTCCCTGTTAAACGGACTGGACCAGCTGATCGAGGAAAAGACCGGCATTACCACTATGGTAGCGGAAGATCCGCTGACGGCAGTGGCAATTGGTACCGGTAAGTTCATCGAGTTCCAGCATGGCGATAAAAAAGAGCAGGAATTTAACTAAAGCAAAAGACTGACGAGCAAAAGGAAAGGGTCTCGTGTCCTCGCGGACGCGGGCCTTTTCTTTTCGTTTCACAGGAAATGGCGTCTGGTGAAACAAAAAGCGCTCCACAGATACAGGAGAATTACAGATATGGCGACAGTGAGCGGATATGTAGAAAGAATCAAATTTCGCAATGAAGAAAACGGTTATTCCATTCTGGATGTCAGTGCAGATGGTCTCGATTATGTTCTGGTTGGAACCTTTCCTTATATCAGTGAAGGGGATTTTATAGAGGCGACCGGGCGCGATGTGGAACATCCCGTCTACGGGGATCAGATTCAGGTGGAGTCCTATGAGCTGAAGGAACCGGAGGATACGGCATCCATGGAGCGATACCTTGGATCCGGGGCAATCCGAGGAGTTGGAACTGCACTGGCTGCACGCATTGTGCGCCGCTTTAAAGCAGATACCTTCCGGATCATTGAGGAAGAGCCGGAACGCCTGGCGGAAGTGAAAGGCATCAGCGAAAAAATGGCGCGTTCTATTTCGGAGCAGATGGAATCCAAAAAAGAGATGCGGCAGGCCATGATGTTTTTGCAGGACTATGGCATTTCCATGAACCTGGCACTCAAGATCTACAATGAATATGGATCCCGCATGTACGGCATCATCAAAGAGAATCCGTACCGTCTGGCAGATGACATTCAGGGCGTTGGCTTTAAAATGGCAGATGAGATCGCGCAGAAAGTTGGTATTTTTACAGACTCCGATTTTCGTATCCGCAGCGGCATTTACTATACACTGCTTCAGTCGGTGGCAAATGGCCATACCTATCTTCCACAGGAGGAATTGCTGGCGGCGGCATCCGAACTTTTGCATGTGGACCCGGCAGTGATGGAAAAACATCTCACGGATCTGCAGATGGAAAAGAAGATCGTGGTAAAGGTGAATGAGGAGAAGATATTAGAGCCGGAAGCAGACGGGCAGAATGGAAGACCTGGAGAGGCCGGGCAGAAACCAGAAAGCGGAAGCGTGAATGCGGAGGCGTGGCAGAATCCGGCAGATCAGATGACGGGTGCTGCATCAAATATGGAAGACACGGCATCTTCCAGCCGCCATGTCTATGCTTCTCAGTACTACTACACGGAACTCAACACAGCACGCATGCTTCACGATTTAAACCTGCGCGGCTCTGAGCCGGAGGCGGAAATTCGCAAAAAGCTGGAAAAGATCTGCGCGGAGGAGCGGATTGAACCGGATGAACTGCAGATCCGTGCGGTGATTGAGGCGGTAAACAGCGGCCTTCTTATTATCACAGGTGGACCTGGTACTGGTAAGACAACTACCATCAACACCATCATCCGTTATTTTGAGCAGGAAGAAATGGAAATCCTGCTGGCAGCGCCGACCGGGCGCGCGGCAAAGCGCATGACGGAGGCGACCGGCTATGAGGCGCGGACCATCCACCGCCTTCTGGAACTGACCGGTGTTCCTTCCGATGATAAAGATACTTCCGGCATGCATTTCGAGCGAAACGAGGAGAATCCGCTGGATGCGGATGCCATCATCATTGATGAGATGTCCATGGTGGATATTTACCTGATGCATGCGCTTCTGCGGGCGGTAAACCCGGGAACCCGCCTGATTCTGGTGGGAGATACGAACCAGCTCCCGAGTGTCGGACCGGGCAATGTCCTGCGCGACCTGATTGCGTCGAAGGCATTCAATGTGGTACAGCTGACCCGCATTTTCCGTCAGGCAGCAGAGAGCGACATTATTGTAAATGCCCATAAGATTAACGATGGAGAGAAGATTCCGCTTGGAAAGCGCAGCAAAGATTTTCTGTTTATCCGCCGGGAACAGCCGGATGCCATCATCAGCGCCATGCTGACGCTGGTGCGGGAAAAACTGCCCAATTATGTGCATGCAGATATGTTTGACATCCAGATCATGACCCCCATGCGGAAGGGAGCACTTGGCGTGGAACGCCTGAACACGATCCTGCAGAGTTTTTTAAATCCGAAAGATTCGTCTAAGCCGGAAAAGGAGATGGGCGGCACGATCTACCGGGTGGGCGATAAAGTCATGCAGATCAAGAACAACTATCAGATTGAGTGGGAGATTCGGAACCGCTACGGCATTCCGATGGATTCCGGTGCGGGCGTGTTTAACGGAGACATTGGCATCATACGTGAGATCAATGCCTTTGCGGAAGAACTTACGGTGGAGTTCGATGAAGGAAAGATGGTGGATTACAGCTTTAAGCAGCTAGAGGAACTGGAGCTGGCGTATGCCATCACCATCCATAAATCACAGGGAAGTGAGTATCCGGCGGTGGTAATCCCGGTGTATTCCGGCCCCCGCATGCTGATGACAAGAAATCTGATTTATACGGCAGTCACCCGTGCCCGTTCCTGCGTGTGCCTGGTTGGCATTCCGGAAATGCTGCAGGTTATGGTGGATAATGAGATGGAGCAGCGCCGTTACACCGGACTCCGGATCCGGATACAGGAGGTTATGAAATCGGAATTATAAAGAAAGAACGCCTGATCAGTCTGCTGTTTCCGCGCTGTTGTCCGGTATGCGGCCAGATCGTGCTGCCGGAGGGCGCGCTGATCTGCGCAGGCTGTGTGCCGAAACTGCATTTTATCCGGCAGCCGTTCTGCAAAAAGTGCGGCACGGAACTTTTGAGTGACCGGGCAGAGTACTGTCCGGACTGTCTGAGGAGGAAGAGGAGCTTTGAGTATGGTGTTGCCCTGATCCGCTACAATGCCGCTGCGCAGAAGTCGATGGCAGCGGTGAAGTACAAAAATCGCCGGGAATACCTGGACTTTTACACGGAGGCAATCGCGCGGCGGTATGGTTCCTTTTTTGCACGCCAGAAAGATGCTGTTCTGGTTCCGGTTCCCGTTCACCCGGCGAGACTGCGGACGCGCGGATTTAATCAGGCGGGGGAACTGGCGGTGCGTCTGGGAAATCGGACGGGGCTGGCGGTAAACACATCGATTCTGGTCCGGACAAGAAAAACGGCACCGCAGAAAGAACTTGGGCCGGAAGAACGCCTGCGGAACCTGCGCCATGCATTTGCGGTGGCAGAGGAATACCGGGGAAATCACAGGCAGCAGGCCGGGGATGGATACCTTGTGCCTGAGCATGCTGGCGCTGTATGGAATGAGGGAATACTGCGGCTTCCGGAAAAAGTCATCCTTGTCGATGATATTTACACCACTGGCAGCACCATCGAAGCCTGCACCAGAGTTTTAAAAGCGGCCGGAGTGGGGCAGGTATTCTTCGTTTCCATCTGCATTGGCGGCGGAGTTTAAGGAAAATACAGGAAAACCATGGAAATACGGTTACAGTTCACAGGTAGGAATTTTCTGAACTGAAAATTCCGTATGATACAGTGATGGCAGCAGATTTTGCCGATTTGGAATGCGAAGCATCGGCAAAATCCCGTTACTGTTTGCACAGCGTGTGAACAGTAACGAAATACGCGGATTTTCAGCAAAAAAATAAAGAAAAAGATTGACGCATGGAAATCGTTATGCTATAGTGGTATGGCGAATGGAAGAGCTTAGGTCTTTTTTTTATGCTCAAAATTAGCTTACGGGCTGATCAGGCTGAAAGAAAGGCTGAAAAAACAACGAAAAATCAAGTGGAGGTGGAAGTCGTGCGCACAAAGATTACACTGGCATGTACAGAATGTAAACAGC
>CAKRRJ010000003.1 GCA_934394615.1 uncultured Lachnospiraceae bacterium | reverse complement strand
CGCACTGCCTCCATGTTGCCGTTCTGTCTTGCGTCAATGGCATACTGGAAGGATTTTAACACACTGTCGCTGATGGACTTTAAGTCATCCGCACCGGTAGTGGAGAACTGAAGTCCGTGCTCTACCATGTACTGTGCCTGTTCTGCCAGGTTTTCCGCATGGTCGCCGATGCGTTCGATATCGCTGACGCTGTAGAACAGGTTGTTCACAACCTTCTTCTGCTTTTCAGTCAGGGACAGGTTGTCCACCTTAATCAGGTACTCGGTCAGCATCTTTTCCATATTATTGATGGTCTGCTCGGTCTTGAATACCGTCTCCACCTCATCGGAGTTTACCGTCAGAACCGCATCAATGGCACGAACCACATTCTCATAAGTAATCTGGCCCATATGAACAACCTCAAGGGCTGCCGTCTCCACCGCAAAGGCCGGAGACTCAAAGATACGCTCATCCAGATGTTTGAGGGTGGCAGCGGTTTCCGCATCCTCGACCACCGGCTCGCTCTCTTCTTTTTCTTTCACAACCATGCCGGAAATCTTGACCAGCACATCCGCAAACGGGAACAGCAGCGTGGTCATAGACAGGTTAAAGATCGTGTGGAAAATAGAAATCTGTACCGCGTTGATATTGGATGCCGCAAACGCCGGACGCAGGCTGAAAAAGATAAATCCAAGCGTTCCGAACACAATGGCACCAATGACATTGAATGTCAGGTGCATGACCGCCGCGCGCTTTGCCGTGCGGGAGCCGCCCATACTGGAAAGCATAGCCGTAACACAGGAACCGATGTTCTGGCCCAGTGTAATATAGATTGCCGCGTTGGTCGTTACGATGCCATTCATGGCAAGGGTCTGCAAAATACCAACCGATGCAGAGGAACTCTGTAAAAGCGCGGTAACGACTGCACCGATGATCATACCCAGAATCGGGTTGCCTCCTAACACTTCAAATGCCTTCGCGAAGATCGGGGCATCTGTATAGGGGTTGATGGATCCGGACATAAAATCCAGACCAATGAACAGCAGTCCGAGACCGATCAGGATCTCACCAATGGTCTTTTTCTTCTGACTCTTTGTAAATACCAGAAGCAGCGCGCCAATGCCAATGATGGCCGGTGCGTAAAAGCTCGGCTTCATAATTTCAAATGCATCGCCCAGCTGGCTCATGGATACGATCCATGCCGTGATAGTGGTACCGATGTTGGCACCCATGATCACGCCGACTGCCTGGGACAGATTTAAGACACCCGCACTTACAAAACCAACTACCATAACCGTTGTCGCACCACTGGACTGGATGATCGCCGTGATTAACGCACCCAGGGCCACTGCCAGAAAGCGGTTATTCGTGAGCATTCCAAGGAAACTGCTCATTTTGCTTCCTGCTGTCTTCTGCATGCCGTCCGCCATGATGCTCATGCCGTAAAGGAACATGCCGAGACCGCCAAGAAAGCCAAACCCGTTTGAAATGTCGCTGATTGACATACTCTCCTCCTCGTCTCGCGTACTTTATTTTCTCTTATTCTCTTCAGTCCGCAAACAAATTAATCATACCATACCACTTCTTCCATTTTCAACAGATTTTAAAATTTAGGTAAATTTTGGGTAAAAAGTATGCAAAAATGCCTGTCGCATCCTCTGCGGCAGGCATTCTCAACGAATTTTGTTCAGTTTTTGTTAATGATCTGCTACATAAGCAGCCACAGCCGCTAAAACTGCCTGGTTGCTGTTCCAGACATTGCCGAACTCGCTCACCGGCATCGGACAGGAAACACTTCCCACCTCAATGGTAAGGCTTGGGATCGGATTGTCTTTGGTCTGGACATAGTCCTTAAAGCCGCCTTTTCCGCTGCTTCCGTTGGTACGGTAACCATTGAGTCCCGTCACCAGATTCGCAAGTGCCTTGGACTGCTCTGCCACTTTGTTTCCGGCAAAATCCCAGTAAACCAGATTGCCCATGCTGTGGTAGCTGATGGTGGCTGCCCAGGTTCTGGAATTTGCAAGATTTGCGAGCGCCTGGCTCTCCGGCTCAGAAAGGGCGCTGGTTCCCTTGTAGTTTGCGTAGGATGCATGGGACGGTCCGGTCGTGATGGAATCCCACAGTGCCGGGAAATTCTGGTTTAAGTCCACACCGCGTCCGTTTGCTTTCCATAAGGTAAGATAACGGTCAAAGGACTGGCTGGTGCGTCCGTCTGCCTTGTCCTGCGCATAGCACTGGTTTACAACCTGGCGAAGGTCAGAAGATCTCAGAGCGGAAACGCCAAACTGGCTGATGGTAATGCCATCCGGATTTACCATCGGAACAATGTGGATTGCCACACCGCTCAGGATGTCGTTCAGACTGCGTCCCTGATAGTTTCCGCTGTCATAGAAGCTCAACAGATGCTCTGCCTGCTTCATGACAAGGAGCGGCGTCATATACTCGCGCGCATGAATGCCTGCGTGGATCAGAACATGCTTTGACGCGTTCTGGTTGCCGATCACCATCTCATACAGGATTCTTCCATCTACGGTGCTGCCAATGGTGTTCACCTGCAGATGGTTTCCGTAGCGGGCCTTCAGGCTGTTGATGTCGCTGCACATCTGATCGTAGCTGTATTTCTCCGTCACCTTCACAATCGGATCTGTCAGTTGTCCGGCAAAGGAAATGTCTCCCGCGCCGATCACGGCCGGAATTGCCACACCAGACGGACCCGTCATGCCCGAAAGAGCCTGACCGCTTCCCGCAGTGAGTGTGCCGGAGGAAAGTCCGGCCGCCGGTCCTGCTGCCTGGGTTCCCGCGGAAACTGTCTGGCTGCCGGAAGAAGTGTTTCCTCCGGCTGTTATGGTGCTGCTCCCTGCGGTAACAGTACTGCTGCCCGCAGTTACTGTGTTTCCGAAAGCAGAAGTGTCAGCTGCCTCCGTCTGGGATACCGGACTTGGGTTCGTTGTCCCGGCTGTTACAGTCTGGGATGTACTGCCCTGCTCCTGCGTGCCTGCCGCGATTGTCTGCGGACCTTCTGCCTGCGTTTCTGCAGCGGCCGGCGCATTCTCCGTGGCGCTTTCTGCATTCTCAGCCCCGGTGCCCACATACTCACCCGGAGCCGAAGTCAGTCCTGCCGGATCGGTACCAGAAACTGGTCCGTCCGCATAAGCCATAAAAGCACTACTGGCCACCATAAAGGCAGCCAGAGCACCTGTAAAATATCTTTTACAGTTCATAGTTTAGTTTTCACTTTCCTTTTTCGCAAGGTCACCCGGCTTCATGCTCAGGCTGATCTTACCCATCTTATCTACATCAAGGACTTTTACCGTTACCATATCGCCGATATTGACAACATCTTCTACTTTCTCAACACGCTTGTCGGAGAGTCTGGAGATGTGGATCATACCGTCTTTCTTCGGCTTCAGCTCTACGAAAGCACCGAACGGCATAATGCGGACAACCTTACCGGTAATGATCTGGCCTGGCTCAATGTCGGTTACGATGTTCTTGATGATGCTCTTTGCTTTCTCGATCATCTCTTTGTCGGTGCCGCAGATTGCTACGTTGCCTTCCTCGGAAATGTCAATCTTCACGCCGGTCTCCTCAATGATCTTGTTGATCACGCAGCCCTGCTTGCCGACTACATCACCGATCTTCTGCGGGTCGATGCTGATCTGGTCGATCTTCGGAGCATACTTGCCAACTTCTTTTCTCGGCTCAGAGATTGCCGGCTTCATGCAGGTATCCATGATGAAAAGTCTTGCCTCACGGCATCTTGCGATCGCGCCTTCTACGATCGGTCTGGTCAGGCCGTGGATCTTGATATCCATCTGGATTGCGGTGATACCGTCGGTAGTACCGGTTACCTTAAAGTCCATATCGCCAAAGAAGTCCTCAAGACCCTGGATATCGGTCAGAAGAACGAAATCGTCGTCGGAATCACCGGTAACAAGACCACAGGAAATACCTGCTACCATCTTCTTGATCGGCACGCCTGCTGCCATTAAGGACATGCAGGATGCACAGGTGGATGCCATGGAGGTGGAACCGTTAGACTCGAAAGTCTCAGATACGGTACGGATTGCGTACGGGAACTCTTCCTCGGACGGCAGTACCGGAACCAGGGCACGCTCAGCCAGTGCGCCATGACCAATCTCACGGCGTCCCGGTCCTCTGGACGGCTTGGTCTCGCCTACAGAGTAGGACGGGAAGTTATAGTGATGCATGTAGCGCTTGGATACTTCGTTCTCATCCAGACCATCTAACTTCTGCTGCTCAGACAGCGGAGCCAGGGTACATACGTTACAGATCTGGGTCTGTCCGCGGGTGAACATAGCAGAGCCGTGTACACGCGGAATCAGGTCAACTTCTGCTGCCAGCGGACGGATCTGGGTGATCTCACGGCCATCCGGTCTCTTGTGGTCTTTTAAGATCATCTTGCGGACGGTCTTCTTCTGATACTGGTAAACAGCCTCACCAAGAACTGCCAGCCACTCCTCGTTATCTGCGAAAGCCTCCTCGAGCTTCTCGGTGATCTGGCGGATGTTCTCCTCACGGGTCTGCTTGTCATCGGTAAAGACAGCCTCTTCCATCTGCTCTGGAGTTACAATCTCCTTGATGGCTGCAAACAGCTCTTCCGGAATCGCGCAGCTCTCGTAGCTGTGTTTTGCCTTACCGCACTCTGCCACGATAGTGTCGATGAACTTGATGATCTCCTGGTTCACTTCATGAGCCTTATAGATTGCCTCGATCATCTTAGCTTCCGGGATCTCGTTTGCGCCAGCCTCGATCATGATGACTTTCTCTCTGGTAGAAGCTACGGTTAAGTTTAAGTCACCCTGCTTCCACTGAGCCTGGGACGGGTTGATAACGAACTCGCCGTCAATCAGGCCAATCTGGGTCATTGCGCACGGTCCGTCAAACGGAATATCGGAAATGCAGGTTGCGATTGCAGCACCCAGCATGGCAACTAACTCTGGACGGCACTCCGGGTCCACGCTCATAACCATGTTGTTTAAGGTTACATCGTTGCGGTAGTCCTTCGGGAACAGCGGGCGCATCGGGCGGTCGATGACGCGGGAAGTCAGGATCGCGTTCTCAGATGCTTTTCCCTCTCTCTTATTGAAACCTCCCGGAATTTTTCCTACGGAGTATAACTTTTCTTCATATTCTACACTTAACGGGAAGAAATCAATGCCGTCTCTCGGCTTGTCGGATGCAGTTGCGGTAGATAATACGGTGGTGTCGCCGTAATGCATGAATGCTGCGCCGTTTGCCTGCTTTGCGACTCTGCCTACATCGACAGTCAGAGTTCTTCCAGCAAGTTCCATACTAAAACTTTTGTACATGAGTCGTCTCCTTTTTCTTTTTCTGAACAAAACAAAAGGGTGGAGATGACCTCTCCACCCTAACGTCCTAATTACTTTCTGATGCCTAACTTTTCAATCAGAGCACGATAGCCTTCCAGGTCGGTTTTCTTTAAGTAGTCAAGAAGACCACGTCTCTGACCTACCATCTTTAACAGACCACGTCTGGAATGATGATCCTTCTGGTTGCTCTTTAAGTGCTCGGTCAGCTCTGCGATTCTTGCAGTAAGAATTGCAATCTGAACCTCCGGTGAACCAGTGTCTCCTTCTTTTCTGCCGTACTCAGCGATGATTGCTGCTTTCTTTTCCTTTGAAATCATGTTGATTTCCTCCTTAAAATATTAAACTCACCGTAAACCAGGTCGTTGGTTGGAGTATCCAGATGACTGGGTCCCGGCGCTAACTCATACCAGAATATGATAGCATATCCGTTTTTTGCTGTCAACGTGTTTTCGTTGTCTTTTCTTTGTTTTTTTCCGCGTTCCTGGTCTTCCATTAATAGAACTGGTGAACCACAAATGCCAGGATAATGCCAAGCGCGGCACCTGCTGCTACCTGAAGCGGCGTGTGGCCGACAAATTCCTTGAGACGCTGCTGGATGTCCTGGTCATTTAAGTTGAACCAGTCCTGCTCCATGATCAGGTTTAACAGCTTCGCCTGCTTTCCAGTCTCCTGCCGCACACCGATGGCGTCGTACATAACCACTGCTGCCAGCACAAAGCTGATGGCAAACTGGAACGAATCTGCACCATAACAGAGTGCTGATGCCGTGGTAAGCCCGCAGACCGTCGCGGAGTGAGAACTCGGCATGCCGCCGGATCCCACAAGCCGTTCCGGTGTAAAACTTTTGTTCAGTCCGAAATCGGTCAGTGTCTTTAAAACCTGGGCAACGGTCCAGCCCACAACGGCACTGATAAGTACTTCGTTGCCCAGTATGTTATCCCAAAATCCCATGTTGTAATCCTGCTTTCTGCTGCTGTTTTGACATTTTCTGTCCGTGAACCGCAGTCTTTTTTGCCGTCTCCGGTTTTCTCCACCAGACAGCCAGGCAGGCATTAGTATCCGATCAGCCAGTCATAAAGCTCCTGGTACTTTCCAGCGGACTGCTGCCAGGAGAAATCTGCTGCCATGGCCCGGTCGATGATCTTGTTCCATTCGCGTTTCTTGCTATAGTAAACATACTTCGCGTAACGGACCGTATCTAACATCTCGTGGGCATTGTAGTTTGAGAAGGAGAAGCCGGTTCCTCGGCTCTCGTATTCATTGTATGGTTCTACCGTATCTTTTAATCCACCGGTCTCACGCACGATCGGCACAGTGCCGTAGCGCAGCGCCATAAGCTGGCTTAAGCCGCACGGCTCAAACAGCGACGGCATAAGAAAGGCGTCGCAGCCTGCGTAAATCTTGTGTGACATCTCGTTGGAATAATAGATCTGGGCAGATACCCGGTCATGATATTTCCAGTCGTAATGGCGGAACATATTCTCGTACTTTTCGTCTCCGGTACCAAGAACAACCAGCTGCATGTCATCGCTGCAAAGTTCATCCATGACGCACTGTACCAGGTCAAGGCCTTTCTGGTCTGTCAGTCTGGAAACGATGCCGACCATGAATTTCTTTTCATCGACCGGAAGTCCAAGCTCTGCCTGGAGCTGTTTCTTATTCTTTCCTTTTTCCTTGCGGAAATTCTTCGCATTGTACGGCTGCGCGATGAGCTTGTCGGTTTCCGGATTGAACTCCTCGTAGTCGATACCGTTCACGATGCCGCGCAGGTCGCCGGAGCGCGCGCGCATCAGGCCATCGAGTCCCTCGCCATAGAACGGCATTTTAATTTCCTCCGCGTAAGTCTGGCTCACGGTAGTGATGGCATCCGCAAAGACGATGCCGCCTTTTAACATATTGCCGTCTTTGTAAGCCTCCAGCTTATCCGGCGTGAAGTAATAATCCGGAAGCATGGAGAAACGCTGGATCGTCTTGACATCCCACACACCCTGAAATTTTAAGTTGTGGATCGTCATGACAGACTTCATGTTCGCGAAGAACTCTCCGCCGCGGAAACGGTCTTTTAAGTATACCGGAATCAGGCCGGTCTGCCAGTCGTGACAGTGTACGACATCCGGTTTGAAACCAATGACCGGAAGCGCGGACAATGCCGCGTTGCAGAAGAAAGAGAACTTTTCCAGGTCATACAGCCAGTCTCCATACGGCTTCGGGCCGCAAAAATAAGACTCATTGTCAATAAAATAAAAGGTGATTCCGTCATAAATGTACTGCATGATGCCTACATAACGGCTCTGTCCCAGATAATCCATATAGAAATGATCGATATAAGTCATCTCATTGCGCCATTTTTCCGGGATGCACAGATATTTTGGTATCATAACCCTGACATCAAAATACTCCTTGTCAAAACACTTTGGCAAAGAACCAACCACATCTGCAAGCCCGCCTGTCTTGATAAACGGAACTGCTTCTGATGCGACAAATAATATGTTCTTCATACGAACCCCTCCTCTGCACCAGTCTGCCCCCGAGCTGACTGTCTTACTTATCAGTATACATGATTTATACCGTTTTAGGAAGTAAAATCTTTATGAATTTGTCAGTAAATTTAGATTTTATATCGGATTGTCAGAATGATCAGAGTGCCCGCTTGTAATCCAGCCGGATCTTGTCAGTGATCAGCGCGATAAATTCGGAATTGGTCGGTTTTCCTTTTCCGCTGTTCACGGTATAGCCAAAGATTTCGTGGATCATCTCCAGCTGTCCCCTGCTCCACGCCACCTCAATGGCATGCCGGATCGCGCGTTCGACACGGCTCGCTGTCGTATTATGCTTCTTTGCAATAGCGGGATACAGTACCTTTGTGACAGAAACCAGCATTTCTTTCTCTTCCACCGAAATCGTGATAGCATCCCGCAGATACTGGTATCCCTTGATATGCGCCGGAATGCCGATCTCGTGAAGAAGCTGTGTCACATCATCTTCCAGGTTCTGGCGTATGTAATCCGTCTTGTTGTAGTAGTTCTCCGCCGGTTTTTCCCGCACGACCGAAGCTGTTTTCATCCGGCAGCGCTCATTCGCGACCAGGTGGATCTTATCCAGAAGTACCTCACGGTTGAACGGTTTTAAAATATAGTAGCTTGCTCCGTTCCGGAACGCAGCGGATGCTACCGTCTCATTCCCCGCTGCAGTCACCATAATGACTGCCGGCATGTTCTTTCCCTCAGACATTCTGATCTTTTCCAGTACCGTAATGCCGTCCATTTTCGGCATGATCACATCCAGCAGTACAATGTCCGGTTTTTCCTCCATGACCAGTCGATAGGCATCTTCTCCATTGTCTGCTCTTCCAACTACATGGAATCCATCCTCCGCCTCCAGTATATTGGCAAGTAACTCCAGCATAAGCGGATTATCTTCTGCAATCACAATCTTTAATTCAGCCATGATCCATTCCTCCTGTTTCTATTCCGACACAATACCGCAAATCTGCCGGACTGCTGCATAAATTGTATTATACTAGCCGTCGTCTCAGGGCAGCAACCGGGACCGCACGCATGGTTCGACGCTTTTCGCAGACAAAAGCCCTGCCTGCCGTATCCCCTGCCAAAAGCCGCCGCCCTCATCCGGCTTTCTACTATAAAAACGAATGGAATGGATGAAATATCACGCGGAATTTGAAAAAAAATGCGTTTTTTATTATTTTTTCATCATATCCTCCACAAAGATCCCATATCCTCTGCTCGAATCCTGGACGAAAACGTGGGTGACTGCCCCGATGAGTTTTCCATCCTGAAGGATCGGACTGCCGCTCATGCCCTGCACAATGCCGCCGGTGAGGCGCAAAAGCTCCGGATCCTTTACCTGAAAGACGAGGCTCTTGTTCTCCCGCGCCGGGCTGTAATCTACCCGCTGGATCTCGATCTCGTAATCACACGGCTCGCCGGAAACATAGCTGCGAATCCATGCGGTGCCTTTCTTCACGTCCTGTCGGTATCCGACCTCCACGGCCTGCTGCCTCACCGTATCGCAGAATGCTTTCTCTGCCGTTCCGAAAATGCCGCAGTCGATATTTTTCTCCACGCTCCCAAGGCGCGATCCGGGACCATAATAGATCACGCCTGCCATAACACCGGGATTTCCGGCGCTTCCCTTCTCAATCCCAAGAATCTCGGTTTCGTACAGCGCGCCGTCTTCGATTTCCACCACACGGCCCGTATCACTGTCACTGATGCCATGTCCCAGTGCCCCGAAGCTCCCATCTGCCTCCATGTAGGTCATGGTCCCGATTCCCTGGGTATCATCCCGCACCCAGGCCCCAAGCTTCCGGCTCCCGTCCTCCGTTTTCACTGTGCTGACAGAAAGTTCCAGTTCCTTTCCCTCCCGCCGCACCCGCAAAAGCGCTTCGCTCTCCCCCATGCGGTTTAAGTTTGTGATGAGGGCTTCCTTGTCGCTTAGGGGTTCTCCATTAATCGCCTCAATGTAATCCCCGGACTGTAAAACGCCGTAAGCCGGTTCCACTTCCTGGCCGCTCTCATCCGTCACCCGGCCCGTGCCAACCACCATAACACCGCGAGACTTTAAATAAATGCCGACCGGCATGCCGCAGGGAACCGCGTAATGCGCGTCCACCACATCCACCTGGATCTCTTTTAACGGAATGGTGCCAAACAGCTTAAGACCCAGGCGAAAACTTCCATTCTCCTTCGCGTACAGAGAAAAGGAGCTGTCTGGCTGAATGCGGATCTCATCCTCCGGGATGCCGGAACTTCCGCGCAGCACTACCTCTTCACTCTCTTTCTCAAGTGTCGTGTAAAGCGGCAGTTCCAGCGAAAAGGACTCCTCCTGCCCCTCCACGATGCTCAGATTTTTCGGGATATGATGCTCCGTATAATACCAGCCATATCCAGCCGTCAGCGCAAGGCTGACCCAGAATACCGCTGTAAGGATCTGGTAAAAACGCTTTCCTGACCTGTGTTTTTTTCTCATCCCGCATTCCTCCTGTTTGTGAAAATGCCGTTCTGCGCGCCGTTTGCCACACGCTTGCCGGCTCAAGAAAGGTAACAAAAAAGGAGCTTTTTTAGCTCCTTTCTAGTATGTGTGCCGGATTCGAAAATCACACTGTTATTTTTTAGCTGTGCATTTTTGTCTGTCTGGCCAGTTCTTTCATTTCCCGCGCGTTCTGAAGCACTGCTTCCGTAATCTGGGCACCGCCAAGCAGTCTTGCAAGCTCTGTCGTGACCGCCTCGTCTCTCAAGCGCACGATCTTTGTTTTTGTGCTCGCTCCGTCGGTGGACTTTGCGATCTCAAAATGACAGTCTGCCATGGATGCGATCTGCGGCAGGTGCGTGATGCAGATGACCTGGTGGTTTCTGGAAATGACAGCCAGTTTTTCAGCGACTTTCTGCGCGGTCCGGCCGCTGATGCCCGTGTCAATCTCATCGAAGATCAGCGTTGGAATGTCATCACTGTCGGCAAGTACCGTTTTGATCGCCAGCATAATGCGGGAAAGCTCACCGCCGGATGCGACCTGTCCTAATGGACGCTCCGGCTCACCTGGGTTTGTGGAAATCACAAATTCCGCCGCGTCAAAGCCATCCGCCGTATAGTGCGGCAGGCGCTGAAACTCCATCGAGAAGCGGACATCCAGGAAATTGAGGTCCACAAGCCCTTCCCGGATCTTTTCCGTCAGCATTTTTGCTTCTTCCCTGCGGGCCGCGGAAAGCTCCATACATGCCGCCTCAAGCGCTCCTTCTGCCTTTTTATATTCCTGTTCCAGTCTGGCACGGTATTCATCGAAGTGCTCGAGCTGTTCCAGACGCGCGCGCTTTTTTTCCAGCGCTTTCCGGATCATCTCTGTGCTTCTGCCATATTTTGCCTGAAGATTCCGGATCAGGTCCAGGCGCTCCTGTGTCTGCTGGAATGCTTCTTCATCAAAATCCAGCTGTTCTAAGTATTCCCCAATGGCATGGTGCGCATCGCTTAACACCGCCTCCGCGTCATAGAGCTGATCCTGAATGGCTTTCAATTCCGGATCGAACTCTGCCACCTCGCAGACTTCATGCAGCGCGTTTCCCACCGGCTCCGCATTCACTTCCCGGTAAGCCGCAGACAGATTTCCAATGATTCTTCTTGCGTTCGCGTATTTGCGGTAAGCTGCGGCAAGCGTTTCCTCCTCGCCTTCCTTCACATCCGCATTCTCGATCTCCTCAATCTCAAAGCGCAGAAAATCCGCTTCCCTCCTGCGGCTCTCGGCATCTGTCACAAGCTGGTTTAACTGCTTTTCCAGCCGGGTATACTGCGCATAGAGGGATGCTGTCTGTGATTTCAGGTTCAGGGTTCGGGATTTTGCGTAGGTATCCAGAATTTCCAGATGTTTGGAGGCATGAAGCAGAGACTGATGTTCATGCTGTCCGTGAATATCGATCAAAAGAGAAGTAACCTGTTTGAGCCTTGCCGCCGTGACGGTCTCATCGTTGATGCGGCTTAAGCTCCGCGCCGCCATGATCTTGCGGCTGATGATGAGGATGCCGTTTTCATCGGGCGTAACATCCAGCGTGCGCAGCGCCTCTTCTTTCTCCGGACTGACCGAAAAGACCAGTTCCACATAGGCATATTCCGCGCCGTTTCGGATCATTTCCTTTGACGCTTTCTGTCCAAGCGCCAGGTTGACGGAACCGATCATGATGGACTTTCCGGCTCCGGTCTCACCGGTCAGGATATTCAGTCCATCCTCCAGTTCCACATCTGCCGCCTCGATCAGCGCCAGATTTTTTACATGCAGTTCCAAAAGCATTGCAGCACCCCCTTCTTAACGGGCAAGAATCAGTTTTTTGAGTTTATCCATGAGCAGGATGGTGTCGTCCACGCTTCGCACCGCGCACATGATGGTGTCATCGCCCGCAATGCAGCCCACGATCTCATGGAAATGGATCTCGTCCAGTGCTGCTGCCACTGCCATGGCCATGCCGGATACGGTCTTGATCACAAGGATATTCTGTGCCATATCCATGGAGACATACCCGTCTTTTAAAATGCGGATATATTTATCGCTGAACGCGGTCTGGCTCTGCATGACCATATAGCGCTGCCGTCCGCTGTCAGACTGCACCTTTGTCAGCTTCAGTTCCCGGATATCGCGGGAAACGGTCGCCTGGGTCACCTTATATCCCTCCTGGTTCAGGCGCTCCGCCAGCTCCTCCTGGGTCTCGATCTCATATTTTCCAATCAGTTCCACAATCTTGCTGTGACGTTCCAGTTTCATGGGTCAACCTCCGGTTTCATCATTACTAAATACGGTCCATTTTCTGTCTGATGTTTTCAAGGAATGATACGTTTTTCAGCTGAATGAGCGTTGTGTATTTCGGTGCCCTGCAGATTTCCAGGCGTTCTCCGTAGCGAAGCGGAAATACCTGGTCTCCATCGAAGACTGCCGAATAGGACTTGCCGCCTGCCCAGCTCACCAGACGGATGCTGATGCGGTCCTCCGGGGAAAGCACAATGCTTCTCGCGTTCAGGGAATGGGAGCAGATCGGTGTTAACACCATAAGCTGCGCTCCCGGCGCCACGATCGGACCTCCCGCGGAGAGGTTGTACGCTGTGGAACCGGTCGGGGTTGCCGCAATGATGCCGTCTGCCATATACTCGTTAAAAAACACATCGTTTAAATATACCTGAAAATGCAGCATCTGCAGGACATCCTGTCTGGTCAGAACAATCTCGTTTAAGGCAATGCCCTTCACGCTCTTTGTCGCCCCCATAACACTTCCCTCCAGCATCATGCGCTTTTCCAGCGTAAACGCGTCGTTTAACAGGGCATCGAACACCGGATCCAGCGATTCCTCGCGGGACACCTGGGTCAGATAGCCGAGATGTCCCATATTGATTCCCATCATGGGAAGCTCCAGGTCCACCAGGTCGCGGGAGGCCTGGATGAGCGTTCCGTCACCGCCAAGTGTGATCACGCATTCCGTATCTGCCGGGATCTGGTCCGCTCTCGTATAGCCCCGCGTGTGCATGCAGGTGGCTCCGCAGCGCTTTAATTCTGTCTCGATCTTTTCTGCCACATCCAGAGCGCCCGGCTTGGACGGATTGGCAATCAGGTAAAAATGTTTCATATTCTCTCCTGTTACTTATCCAGTTCTCCATGTGCCGCGTCCACGATCGCTTTCGCGTCCACGCTGTACTCCGGATAAGTCTGTCCGTCGGTATGATTCTGAAGATACAGAAGGTACTCAATATTGCCCTCCGGTCCCTTGATCGGGGAGTACTCCAGATTTAAGATTTCAAAGCCAATGCTCACCGCAAACTCAATGACTTTTTCAATGACTTCCAGATGTGTGCTCTTCTCGCGCACAACGCCTTTCTTTCCTACTTTCTCCCGGCCTGCCTCAAACTGCGGCTTGATCAGGCACACGATCTGTCCGTCGTCGGCTAACAGCGCCTTGACCGGTCCGAGCACCTTGGTCAGAGAGATAAAGGAAACGTCGATGGAAGAAAAATTGATCCGGTCCGCAATATCCTCCGGTGTCACATAGCGGATGTTGGTCTTTTCCATGCAGACCACACGCGGGTCGTTGCGCAGCTTCCAGTCCAGCTGGCCGTGTCCGACATCGACCGCATACACCTTTACAGCGCCGTTCTGCAGCATGCAGTCGGTAAAACCGCCGGTGGAGGATCCCACATCCATACATACCTTGTCTTTTAATTCCACGCCGAAATGGGTCATAGCCTTTTCCAGCTTTAAACCGCCGCGGCTCACATATTTTAAGGTTGCGCCGCGCACTTCAATATTTGCGGTCTCATCGAACATGGAGCCCGCCTTGTCTTCTTTCTGTCCGTCTACATAAACGATTCCTGACATGATAATGGCTTTCGCCTTCTCTCTGGAAGCCGCAAGACCTTTATTTACGATCAGGATATCCAGTCTTTCTTTCATTCATTTTCCTCTTTCTGTTCTTCATTTCGTTACTGTTCACGCGTTGCGCAAACAGCAACGCATTTTGCCGATGCTTCGCATTCCAAATCGGCAAAATCTGCTGCCATCACTGTATCGCACGGCATTTTCAGTTCAGAAAATACCTACCTGTGTACAGTAACTTCATTTCCGCTCACCGGAGCTTCCCCGGAACTCTTTCCGGCAGAATCAGCCTCGTTCATGGCATCATCCAGCGGTTTCCAGGCATTTCGCATGGTGCGGATGATCGAGTCGCTGTCGATTCCGAGTTCTTCCCTCAGCACCGATACATTGCCGTGCTCCACATATGCGTCCGGAAGCGCGATCGTGAGGACCTGTACCTCCGGATGATGTTCCTGCACATAGGCTTTCACAGAAAGCCCGTAGCCGCCCTGCAGCACATTCTCTTCCATAACCACCAGAAGCTCATGTGTCTTCGCCAGACGGTCTGCCAGATCATAATCCACCGGCTTGATAAAGCGGCCGTTCGCCAGGGTGCAGGAAAATCCCGCTGCCTTCAGTTTTTCACGCACATGCTCGGCTGTACTCACCATGCTGCCGACGGCAAGCAGGGCAATGCGGCTTCCCTCGTAAAGCATCTCGCCTTTTCCGTACTCCACCGGGGCATCGAACTCCTTTAAGCCACGGTACGCCTGTCCGCGCGGGTAGCGGATCGCGATAGGACCGTTGTAATGGCAGACAGCGAACTCCAGCTCCTGTCTTAACTCCCACAGATTTTTGGGCGCCATGATGCTCATGTTCGGGATGCAGCTTAAATATGACAGATCAAAAATACCCTGGTGTGTCTCACCATCGCTTCCAACCAGTCCGGCGCGGTCTAACGCAAAGACCACCGGAAGGTTCTGGATGCAGACATCATGCAGCACCTGGTCAAATCCTCTCTGCAAAAAGGAGGAATACACCGCAACGACCGGTTTCAATCCGGCTGCTGCCATGCCCGCCGCGGAAGTTACCGCATGCTGCTCCGCGATGCCCACATCAAAGAAACGGTCCGGATAGCGTTTGGAGAACGCTTTGAGACCGGTTCCATCCGGCATGGCTGCCGTTACGGCAACCAGACGTTCTTCCGTCTCCGCCAGCTGGCAGATTTCCTTGGAAAATACATCTGTGTAGGTCGGATAGACCTTCTCTTTCAGGGATTTTCCGGTTGCGATGTCGAACGGATCGATGCCATGGAAGCGGGACGGATTTTTCTCCGCGGGCGCATAACCCTTTCCCTTTTTCGTGAGCACATGCACCAGCACCGCATGGTTCATCCGGCGTGCCTCTTTCAGCGTCTTGACCAGTGCTTTGATGTCGTGTCCATCCACCGGGCCAAGATACGTCACACCCATATTCTCAAACAGCATTCCAGGAATGACTAGCTGTTTGATGCTGTCTTTTGTCCGGCTGATCTTTTCGACCAGGCTGGAGCCGACTACCGGGATCCGGAGCAGTGTCTCAGAAACCTGGCGTTTTAATTCGTTGTAGCCCGCGCCCGAACGCAGGCCGCTTAAGTATTTCGACATGCCTCCCACATTTTCCGAGATGGACATGTTGTTGTCGTTTAAGACAATGATAAAGTTTTTTTTCAGATGCGCGGCATTGTTCAGCGCTTCATACGCCATGCCGCCGGTCAGGGCACCGTCTCCGATCACGGAAATAACCGCGTAGTCCTCCCCAAGCAGATCCCGCCCCTGCGCGATGCCAAGTCCCGCAGAAATGGACGTGGAGCTGTGTCCGGTATCAAACGAGTCGTACGGACTCTCCTTGCGTTTCGGAAAACCGCTCATGCCGCCATACTGGCGCAGCTCATCGAACATTTCGCGGCGTCCGCTTAAGATCTTATGGGTGTAAGACTGGTGTCCGACATCCCAGATCACTTTATCCTTCGGCAGGTCGAACGCGAGATACAATGCGATCGTCAGCTCCACAACGCCAAGATTGGAAGCCAGATGGCCGCCGGTCACACTGATCTTTTCGATCAGGAACTGGCGGATTTCCGCAGCCAGGGTCTTCAGTTCTTCCTGGCTTAAATTTTTCACGTCCCATGGACCTTCGATGTGTTCCAAAATCATAGCTTTTGCAACTCCCCTATTTTTTCCGTTCTACCAGCATGGTGATCAGATTCTCCAGGAACGCATTTTCTCCTGGAAGCTCTTTCAAGAGCGCTGCCGCGCGGGCGGAAATCTCCGCGACATCCTGCCGCGCCGTATCCAGTCCTACCAGAGTCACATAGGTTGTCTTCTGGTTTTTCTCGTCACTTAAAACTGGTTTTCCAAGCATTTCGCTTGTGCTGGTCACATCCAGAATATCGTCCTGGATCTGGAATGCCAGACCAACCGCGGAAGCAATCTGTTCTACCTGCTTCACCGCAGCTTCATCCGCACCGCCAAGAATGGCTCCGATCATCATGGAAGCCTCAAGCAAAGCTCCTGTTTTCAGGCGGTAGATAAAATCCAGCTTATCCTGCGGGATCGACTTTCCGGTCAGTTCCACATCAACGACCTGGCCGCCGATCATGCCGTAAATGCCGGTCTTTTCTGCCAGAACCTTTATGGATTTTGCCACACGGTCCGGGTATGCAGTCATGGCAAACGCCTTCGCTGCTGTCTCGAACGCGTAGATCATCAGGGCATCGCCCGCAAGCACTGCCATATCGTAACCGAACTTTTTCCAGGTAGTCGGAAGGCCGCGCCGGAGTTCATCGTTGTCCATGCAGGGCAGGTCGTCGTGGATCAGGGAGGAGGTATGGATCATCTCCATCGCTGCCATAAATGGCTCCACTGCCTCTTCCGTTCCGCCAAACAGACGGTATGTCTCCTCAATCAGCATCGGGCGCAGGCGTTTTCCGCCGGCACGCACGCTGTAGTTCATTGCCTCAAAAATGGTCTTCTGGTGTCCTTCTTCTTCCGGAAGGTAGCGCTCAATCACTGCTTCTACCTCTCCGGTCCTCTTTTTCAGTTCCTCATGCATCTCCATCCTCTGCTGCACCTCCCTGCAGAATGATCATCTGCTTTTCTACTTTATCGATCCTGTCGCTGCAGGCCTTCACAAGCTTCATGCCTGCCTCATAGCAGGCAAAGGATTCTTCCAGTGTCGTGTCGGAAGATTCCAGCTTCTCCACAAGCTCATCGAGCTCCGCAAACGTCTGTTCAATCGTCTTTTCCATATCTGTCCCTCATAATCATCCGCATATCCACGTTTCATTCCGCACTACCCGGATCTTCCTCGTACTGCTCGGCTTCAAGCACCTGCGCCCGGATCTTTCCGTCCGAGACACGAACCGTGATCTCGGATCCCGGCACTGCCTGTCCCGCGCTCAAAAGTTTTGCTCCGGTCTCATCTGTCACAAAGCCATATCCGCCGCTGATCTTTGCGAGCGGGGAAAGGCCGTGCATCCGTCCGCTCACCAGCGCCAGGCGATGACGCAGCATTGTGAGTTTCTGCTCCATCGCACGCGTCATCCGGTCTTCTGTATCCAAAAGGTGCTGTCTCTGCTCACGCAGCTTTCGTTCCGGGTCGTGCAGCTTTAACTGAAGCCGGTACTGCTCCGTGCGGTAGCGGTACTGTTCCGTTTTCCGCTCCATTACCTGAACGAGCGCTGCCTGGTAAGAAAGCCTTGCCGTCTCAAACTGCCGGTAATCGAACACGGCAAGCTCTGCTGCCGCCGAAGGGGTCGGCGCACGAAGGTCTGCCACATAATCCGCGATCGTTACGTCCGTCTCATGCCCGACTGCCGAGATGACCGGCGTGCTGCAGTCAAAGATCGCGCGCGCCACGATTTCCTCATTGAACGCCCAGAGATCTTCGATGGAGCCGCCTCCGCGCCCCACGATCAGCACATCCAGCCCCATCTGGTCCAGGGTATGAATGCCTGCCGCGATCGTGGCTGCTGCCCCTGCGCCCTGCACCAGGGCCGGATACAACACAAGCTGGGTGTACGGATTCCTTCTCGCGGTGATGTTCATGATATCGCGAATGGCCGCCCCGGTCGGTGCCGTTACCACGCCAACGGTCCGCGCGTAACGCGGAATGGGCTGCTTATACTCCGGGGCAAACATGCCCATATCCTCAAGCTCCTCCCGGAGCCTTAAAAAGCGCTCGTATAAGTCCCCGCGGCCTTCCTGCTCGATTTTTCTTGCATAGAGCTGATATTTCCCGTCCCGCTCATACACATCGACCGCGCCGCTCACCACAACCTGCTGTCCCTCCTGTAACTGAAAAGAGAGACCTTTCCTCTGGCTTGCAAACATCACTGCAGCCAGAGTTCCGGTCCCATCCTTCAGCGTAAAATAAATATGTCCTGATGTATGGTACTTGCAGTTTGAGACCTCGCCCCGCACCGCGATGCGGTTCAGGGCAAAATCCTGGGCAAACATATTTTTAATATAGGAATTAACCTGGGAAACAGAATAGACGCTGGCCATATTATGCCTCTTCTGTTACCAGTTTCGCCAGAACACCGTTGATAAATGCCGGTGAATCCTTTCCGCCAAACTTCTTCGCAAGGTTTACTGCCTCGTTGATGGCTACCTTTGCCGGTACCTCGCTGTCGTATAACATCTCATAGAGCGCCTGGCGCAGGATGGTGAGCTCCACCTTTCCCATACGGCTGGTCTTCCAGCCCTGTGCCACCTCGTCGATGCGGGTATCCAGTTCCGGGATCTTTCCGGCGATTCCCTCCACGCGGTCGGTGAGGAAGGTACGGTCAACCTCTTTCATATCCACACTGTGGATGACTTCCTCCGTTCCGTTGTCTGCGATGTCGTCCTCCTGCGGAGCATTGAAGTACTGCTCCACCTGGTCTTTTATCTCTTCTGTCGGGTAGAACTCTACTCCGAACAGGATCTTAAAACAATGCTCGCGCATTTCTCTTCTGGTCATGTATCTTTTCCTCCTGGTGCAACTGTTCAGTACTTTCACAGACCTACCGCACAGTTATTCAATCTTACGCATTATCATACCACACTTTTTTCAGTTTCACAACGCCGTTTTCGATGGAATGAAAAACTGCCGCGCAGGACATCCTATCCCATACGGCAGTTTCTATCAATCCCTGTCCTGAAAACTATTTTCAAGGAGGTTTCTATGTTTGGATTTCTTATTGCACTCATTTCCGGTGCGCTTATGAGCATCCAGGGCGTGCTCAACACCGGCCTGACAAAGCAGACCGGCATCTGGCTTTCCGCAGGCTTCGTCCAGCTCACGGCATTTTTCATCTGCCTTGCTTTGTGGATCGCATCAGAGCGGACTCCGGTATCTTCCCTTCTCTCCGTCCGGCCCTGGTATATGGCCTGCGGCGGCATTCTCGGCGCATTCATCACCTACACGGTCATCCGCAGCATGGACGGGCTGGGTCCGGCGAAAGCCACGCTCTTCATCGTGGTGACACAGATCGTTGTCGCTTATGCCATAGAGCTGTTTGGCCTGTTCGGGGTCGAGAAAGTGCCGTTTGAGTGGCGCAAAGCCATCGGCGCGCTCATCGCCATCGGAGGAATCGTGCTGTTCCACAGCCGGTAACACGCTCACCCTGGGCATTCCGGCATCCGGCCAGCACAAAGTTCCCGCAGCTTTCGGTTTCCGTTTTCCTTTATTGCGGTTTCTTCACCAGGTCATCCCGGTCCAGCATGCGCAGGATAAAGTCCACGGAACCATCAATGCCGTATGCCGCGCTATTTAAGCACAGGTCGTAGTTGTCGGCCTTGCCCCATTTTTTCCCGGTAAAGAACCGGTAATAATCCTGGTGCTGGCGGTCCAGCTGCTTTAACAGGTGCTTTGCCTTCTTCTCACTTAAATCCGGGTGTACCTGCATGGTGCGGCGCAGGCGCTGTTCAAACGGAGCCGTGATAAAAATGCTGATGTGCGGGATGTGATTGTTGGTCAGGATAGCACCTGCGCAGCGTCCCATCACAATAAAATCCTCACGCCTTGCCATCTCACAGATCAGGTCACTCTGGTTGAAGAATACGGCATCGCGCTTGCTCAGGCCGTGATAACGGCTGAACTCGGAGGCCCAGGCCTTTAACGTCATCTTCTGAGGCTTCGCGAAGGCGGATTCCTGGTTTGCCTTATCAACTGCCCTTCCCGGATAACCAGCCTTATCTTCCACATCGTCTTTCTCCGCCTCCAGACGCTTTAACACGGCAGAGAAAATTTCCGCGTCATAGTAGTTGATGTGCAGACGGTCTGCCAGCGTAAACCCGATTTCATTTCCGGCACAGCCGTAAGTCCGGCTGATGCAGATGATGAGATGGTCATTTCCGGCGAAACGTTTTTCCAGGTTGAGGGCATTTAACTTTGCCATATTCTGGTCTATAACATCGCCGCCGCCAAAGCTCGTCGGCAGCGCAATGACCTCCTGCAGGATATTCGTGTACTCCCGCATGATCATGGAACGGCTCTCCTTGTCCGGGATGGTCCGCGCCATGTTGCTGATCAGCGCAAGCTCACTCCGGAGCTGGTGACCGCTGTCACGCTCCATCATCAGCTGCATCAGCTCCGTTACGCAGCGCTCCCGGTCGCGGTTAAACACACGGCCCAGAGAGGACCCCAGACAAGTATAAACTTCCGCATCCAGATCGTAGATGCGCTCCGCAAGCTCGCGGAGACTTTCCTGTGTATATTCCATAGTCTGTTTCCCCCTTTACAAAAAGAATACCAGCATGTCCAGAAGAAATACCGGAACCAGAAATGTGAGTGACCAGAGCAGATAGCCGAAAAATGACGGCATCCGGATACCATTCTCGTCGGAGATGGATTTTACCATAAAGTTCGGCGCGTTGCCGATGTAGGTGTTTGCGCCCATAAATACCGCTCCGCAGGAGATTGCCTCCAGCATGGCCACCGGTACAGTGCCGAGAATCGTTGGCATGCCCTCGGTAAAGCCCAGCGCTCCGGCCGTTGTGAGAAATACCAGATACGTCGGCGTGTTGTCCAGAAAACTCGACAGGCATCCGGTTGCCCAGAACATCTCAAATGGCTTGTTGAGTCCAAGGCTCGCGCCGTTTGCCTTTAAGATCATGAGCGCAGGCTGCATGGTAATGAAGATACCAACAAACAGCACGGCAACCTCGTGGATGGCGCCCCAGGTGAAGTGGTTCTTTCTGCGGATCTCCGGACTTGTGGTCTTAAAAGAAAGAAATGCTGCTGCCAGGATGATCGCAACCTCAATGAGTGCCGGGTAAGTTAAGGTCACTTCGCCAAACAGATGGATACCGCGCACAGCTCCCTCTGCGTCCTGGAATGCTGCCATACCCGGAAGCGTTCCGCTCAAAATAACCGCTGCCACAATCATGGCGAGAAAAATGAGGTTGTGGAGTCCCAGGATATGTACCTCAGTACCCGGCTTGCTGATATCCGGTTTCAGGCCATTCGCGATATCCTTACGGTACGCCCGGCGGTCCAGGAAATAAAAGACCGTCAGCAAAATCATGACGTTAAAGAGCAGTACCGGAAGAAGATGCAGGCTCCAGAAAAACGGGACGCCGCGCATAAAGCCCATGAGCAGAGGCGGATCACCAATCGGGGTCAGGCAGCCTCCAATGTTGGAGATCAGGAAAATAAAGAACACCATAATGTGGCTTCTCCGCTTTCTCCAGGCATTCATTTTAATGATGGGGCGCACCATCAGCATGCTCGCGCCGGTCGTGCCGATCCAGCTGGAAAGCATGGTTCCTATGAGCAGAAGGCCCACATTGATGCGCGGAGAACCCGCCAGGTCGCCCTCCAGGGTAATATTGCCGGAAACACAGAAAAGCCCGAACAGCAGGATGATAAAGGTCAGATAATCATCCACAATGCATTCGAGTACCTTCTCAAATGCCTGTCCCGGACCATATACAAAAGCAAAAGGAAGCACAAACAGCAGCGACCAGAATACGACCGCATGCGGCTGATGTGCTTCCCACCATTCTGCCTTCACCAGCGGCAGCACCGCGATGCAGAGCAGAAGTCCCGCAAATGGAATACAAAATGCAAGATTCATCATCAATTCCTCCTCTCGTTTTGTAACGTTCCGATTGTTCTTTTTCGGAAACATCCATGGATTATAGCACCTTTCTTCTGAAAATGTAACCATCGATATTTTATTATCATACTTCTTTACAACTTTTTAACGAATTGGACCCTCCAATCCAATCGAAATAACATAAGAAAGAATGTGCCTTGGCACATTCTCGCTTTTTGTATGATAGGACGCAATTTCCTATCATATAAAAAAGAGGCTGCCGCAAATCTGGCCCCGGTATACGGATCGTTTTCCGGGTCCAGGTCTGCGACAGCCTCTCCTGTTCTGCCACCTGCATGCTATACAGTTGTTTTTTACTGCTCGTTGATGTTCACGCCAGCGATGCGGATATTCACATCCAGCACGGTCAGGCCGGTCATGTTCTCGATTGCGGATTTTACGCGGTCCTGTACGCGCTCGCTCACATCCGGGATGTTGTAGCCGTACTTGATGTTTAAGGACAGGTCTACCGAAACATGCTCTTCGGTCACATCTACCTTAACGCCCTTGGACAGGTTCTTCATGCCAAGTTTTCCAACCAGCTCGTTTGTGATGTTTCCAGCCATGGAATCCACGCCTTCCACCTCTGTTGCTGCCAGTCCTGCAATGATGGCTACGACTTCATCTGCGATGCGGACCTCGCCCATCATCTCTTTTTCATATAATTTATGGGTATTTCTTCCTTCTAACTCTGCCACAGTATTCCCTCCTCAGATCAGAATTCATTTCTTATAGTATAACAAATCTGTTCTGATTTGGAAAGGGGATTTGTTCAGTCTTCCAGATTTAACAGGGTGATGATGATGTTCTCTGCTCCGACCTCGGTTTTGCGCTTCACGATATCCTCGATCTGCGCCCGCTGCTGGTCGGTGATGGACGGCGCGTTGATGACCACATCCACCTTTCCATCCGTGAGACTCACAACCGGATCCGCAAAGCCGCGCGCCTGCAGCAGTGTCTCCGCCGCGTTTTCTTTCTCCGCAACTGCCGTCATCGTAATCATGTTTTGGATGGCCTCCTGCTTGGCCGCCTCATCGATCGTGGTACTGCTGATGATGGAATTTAACGTTTCCTTATTTCTCGCCCGGATCTGTTCCCGGTTCAGCTGCACGTTCGCTATGTAATCCGAGACAGTAAGACCGCTCGTGAGCACTGCCTCGCCCGGATTTTCCATGCCGCTCTCCTCACCCTCGTCCCAGCTGTCGATCTCCGCAAGTTCCGTTCCCTGTCCGGCTCCGGAAAGCCCGTCATCCTGCAGTGCCTCCGCCTGGAGTTCACTCCCCTCTGCCTGCGGCTGCGCCTCCTCGATCAGTCCGGAAGCATCATAACTGCTCTTCTGGTTTTCCGCCAGAAGATCTTCCTCCGAAATATCAAACGTGCCCGCCTGATAGATGCCATCTCCCGTGCTGGCCTCCAGTTCCCGCTTGCCCGCGTAATTCAGGTATCCGGCAGCCGCGATCATAACCGCCAGGGCCGTAATGATGATCTGGTTTCTTCGAAACAGTTTCTTCATATTGATATCCCGTTGTTGCGTTCCTTCCCGTTTCAGCTTCATACCGACGCTCCTTTTTTACTCCACCCGCTTTAACACTCTTATTCTATTCGCCGGAAGCCCGAATAATGCCTCCATGGCCTCGGAAATCTCCGCCTGCACGGCGGCGCTCCCTCCGCCTGTCGCGCTGATGATGATGCCGGAGAGTTCCGGATAGACTTCTTTTGCGACAACCGGTTCCTGCCCGCTCCCGCTTCCTGTCAGCACTGCGGTGTGCGCCTGGTCCAGATTTTCCACCGACCGGGTGCTTCCGCTCCCGTTTTCGGTCGTGACGGACCGGGATGTCGTGTTATCGACCTGAATAATCTTTTCCGCAGAGGAACGCAGCACGATCATCACATCCACCTCGCCTACGCCCGAGACGCCGCGCAGGATCTCCCGCACCCGTTCCTCCAGCTCTTTCTCGTAGTCGGAGGCTGCCTTTCCCTCCACCGTCCGCACGCTGTCCGCATTCTCCATAACTCCGGAGCCGGGAAACGTCCCCTTGCCGCTCTTACTCCCCGCCGGAAACGCCAGAATGCACAGAATCACTCCAACCGTCAGAAGCACGATCCACCGGTCTTTCCCCTCCGGCAATTTCAATTTCCACATATCCATCCTCCAGACCATAATACTCCCGAATCTTCTGCTCCAGCTTTCTCCGGTCTTCTTCGCTGCTCCCGGCCTCCAGCCGGACAGCAATCTTTGTCACATGTCCAAACTCCGGGCTGTCCTCCCGGTCTTCCAGAAAAACCTGGCAGTGCTCTGCCTGCACGCCGCAGCCCTGTGCCAGACGCTCCACATCCTGCGCTGCCGCGCTTTCATACTGAGAAAAAATCTGTCTCAGGCGCTGTTTCTGTGTCTGGCCAAGATTTTCCCGCAGCTCGTCTGCCTCCCCGCGGATCACAAGCCCCTCATAGCTTCGCGCCAGCACCTCCTCTAAGTCCGCCGCGCCGCGAAACGGCTGCAGGGCGACCAGAATCAGGACCATGCCGGCAAACAGACGGATGTATTTTCCATATTTCTTTCCCGGAAGCAGATTTTCCATGACAGACAGAAACAGGAAAAATGCCGTCAGGCCGCGGATCCATTCATAGACTGCCGCCATCATGTTTTTTTCCATGCCCCCTCTCCGCCGCGCTTCATTTACGAAGCCAGATATACCGCATTGGTTCCCTGGCACACCAGCGCGATCGTGACCGCAAACAGAAGAAAGCCGGTTGCTGCCACGGTAAGAAGCATTTTCTGTGCTTCCGCGACACCGCTGATGCAGGCCACCAGCCGCTTATCTGCCACAGGCTGCAGCACTGCCGCCACACCCCGGTACAGAAGATACAGGATCAGAAGCCTTGCAAGCGGCAAAACAGAAAGCAGAAACAGGATCACGACTGCCGCCGCGCCGATGGTGTTTTTGATCAGCACGCCGGATCCAAGCATCAGCTTTGCCACCGTGCCTGCCCCATCCCCAATTCCCGGAATTGCCTGCAAAAGGCGCTGCATCCCGGCGTTCTTCACGGAGTCCGCATAGGGAAGCACCATCCCCTGAATCATCTGAAACCCGAGCACAAGACCAATCAGAGAACGGCTTCCCCAGCAGATTCCGGTTTTCAGCAGATCCATCATGCGTGAGAGCATATCCTCCCGCACCATGGAACCCGCCATCACCGACAGAAAATAGATCCGCACCAGCGGAAGCAGAAGCCCCACATAAAAACGCTGCACTCCGGCGATCAGAAACAATGCAGCCTCATACCATGCCGCCGAGACAAGTCCTGCTCCCGACCAGACGACCGCCGCAAAATAAGAAGGAAGCAGAACTTTCATAAACTGCACCTGCTGCTCCAGTACCCGGGCAGCCGCCTGCGCGCTCTCTCCAAACGCCGCTGCCAGAACGGAAAACGCCATCAGATATGTCAGAAAAAATCCTGTCTCCGCCATGGGACCGCCGGAAAACACCTCGGAAAATCCGGCAAACAGCGCACCAAACAGCCCCAGCGCCACCAGCTTTCCCACCATGCGGTTTTTTCCGCGCAGTTCCCCGAAAATGCCCTGCTTTAGCACTTCCAGGCAAAGCGCTGCCGCCTCATCCAGATTTCCGGCAGCCAGTGCCCGCATCAGATCCTGAAACGAGAAATGCGCGGCAGGAACAGAAAGCGTTTCCCGCAGATACACCTCAATATCCCCAAGACCGTCCAGCTCATCCACCGGAAACAGGGCAGCTTCCTCCCCAGTCTGTCCGGCATCGGAAGAGACTCCTGCAATGCCTCCCGGATACGCAAAGCACAAAGGCGTCTGTGCCGCGTAAGCCGGCACGGAAACGGGCATAAAAAGCAGAAACAAGAACATCATACAAGCAGCCGCCCGCCTCATGCCAGAAGCCCCTGCAGCGTATCCAGAAGCGCCAGGATGACCGGGAGACTCACCGCCAGGATTGACAGCTTTCCAAAAATCTCGATCTGTGTTCCGAGCGCGCCGTATCCGGCATCTTTGCAGATTCCGGAAGAAAACTCCGCAATGTAGGTGATTCCGGTCATTTTTAACAGGGTATTTAAATATACCGGATCGATGCGGATCAGTTCCTGGATTTTCCGCATGCCTTCCAGGATTCCTTTTAGGCGCAACGCGCCGTAAAAGAAAATCACACAGGCCGCGGCCAGGACCAGATACAGTCCGTATTCCCCTTTCAGTCCCTTCATCTGGACTGCAAAAAGTACGGACGCGATCCCTATGATTCCAACCGTTACTACCGTCATGGCATCCCCTATAACGCAAACAGATTTTTCATGGTTTCAAAGAGTTCGTAAATATAAGGCACAAGCCAGAACAAAACGAGCACAAGACCGGCAAGGCTTGTCAGAAACGCCTGTTCCTCCCGCCCGCTGTGCCGCAGTACCTGACAGATCACCGACACCAGAATGCCCACCGCGGCAATGCGGAAGATCAGATTCACTCCCATACGCGCGCCCTCCCGTCAAACCAGGATGACAGCCAGAAACAGGCCGCCCATAATCCCAAGGCTGGTGTAGAGCCTGCAGCGCTCCTGCCGGTGTTCCCGGAGTGCCTGCAGCTCCGTATCCACCTGCTCCAGATAAAGAAGCAGGGTCCGCTCCTGCGTCTCCCGGTCCAGAAAACCAAGATGCTCGCCAAGTGCCGTCAGGGTCTGCCTGTCCGATTTTGAGAGAGCCGTCTTTCCATCCAGACGCGAAGCCCCTTCCCGCCAGATGTTCAAAAATGGCTCTCCGGGCCTCTTCTCAATGCTCGCTGCAGTCTCCAGAAACAGGGTTCCAAGTGCCCCGTCCATCCGCCGTCCCACGGTTTCCATGGCTTCCGAAAGCGGGGCATTCGCGTAGAGGATCTGCCCTTTCAGCAAAAATACCATCTGCTTGAGCTGTTCCAGCTCCGCAATGCGCTGCCGGTAGCGCGCCGCGAACCAAATTCCGGTCCCAGCCGCGCCAAGCACAATGCATGCCGCGCCGGACAACTTCATCCATCCCTGTATGCTCAAAGGCATTCACCTCCGATCGGGTACAGCCGGCATCCCCGGGAATCATAGATCTCCCCGATGTTTCCGGTTCTCCCCCGGTTATTTAAGATTACATAGCGCTCAAACCATTTTTCCAGGACCATCTTCCGGAGAACCGGCTTTTGCTTGATGTCCTCGATCGAACTTCCGTGAACGGTGGCAACCAGCTTGCAGCCGCAGTTCATCACATACTCGATCGCCTCCATGTCTTCCCGGCTCCCGATCTCGTCCACCGCGATGACCTGGGGCGACATGGTGCGGATCAGCATCATCATCCCCTGCGCTTTCGGGCAGCAGTCCAGAATATCCGTCCGGATTCCCAGCTCATTCTGCGGCACCCCCTGGTAACAGGCCCCGATCTCCGACCGCTCATCAATCACGCCGACCGTGAGTCCCGGGTGTTCCCCGCTCCCATTCGACACCTGCCGGATGATATCGCGAAGAAGCGTTGTCTTCCCGCAGCGCGGCGGTGAGATGATGAGCGTATGCAGGATCATGTCATGCTCGTACAGATACGGGATGACCGCTGCCGCGCAGCCCTTCACCTGGTGGGAAAGCCGCACATTGATAAACGAAATAAACTTCATGCTGCGGATCCCGTGCCCGTCGGTGATCGTCTTTCCCGCAATTCCGATGCGGTGTCCGCCCTGGATCGTAATGAATCCCTGGCGGATCTCCTCCTCAAAGGCATAGAGCGAATAGCTGCTCATGTAGTCAAGCGTCTCCCGAAGCGCCTCCCTCGTCACCAGATAGGCCTCCTCCGCCCGCATACTCAGCGTTCCATCCGGCGTTATGTAATACTCCCGGTTGTTGCAGATCATCAGAAGCGGCGCGTGGACCCGCAGGCGGATCTCCTGCACCTGGTCGAAATCCACCATGACCTGCCGTAAGATCACCCGGATATCTTTGGAAAAGATTTTGATGAGTTCCTCCCGCTTATCCAAAAAAACACCCCTCCCCTGCATAATATATATGAGGGAAAGGGTGTGTTTTATTCGTTCTTTTACTGTTGCAGTAACACGCCAGAAGCATCAAACCGACATAAATTTCCGTCGATCGTGTACTCGCCGACTGCCATTGCGCCGCTCTCTGTGCAGTAATAGCGGCTTCCGTTCCAATCGATCCAGCCAGTCTGCATGTAGCCCTGCGCATCAAAGAAATACCAGGTTCCGGTTGCCGGATCCTGCCACCAGCCATTTGCCGGATAGCTTCCATCCGCATTCTGATACCACCAGCGGCCTGTACCTTCTTCCTGGATCCATTTTGCCTGTCCGACAACGGACGCGCCGGAACCCGTCACAGCCTGTCCGCCGGCCGGGCCGCCGCTGGATGCGGTTCCGCCATTTTTCACTTTCTCCGCGAATTCCGGAGAAATGTAGCTCTCATCGGATTCCTCTGACCAGTAACCATCGGTAAATTCTTTGGAGCTGGATTTTGCCAGGGCACGTACTTTAAAGGTGTAGTTGCCCTCTTTTGTCATCTTGCTCTCCAGGTCATAATACTCTTTTTTCGTCTTGACACTGGTTACCTGGCTTTCATCGCGGTAAAGACGGATCTCGTACTGATTCGCGTCCTCCACCTCGTCCCAGTTTGCCGTGGTGCCGTCATCCCCCCAGTAAGCGCCGGTAACCCGCTCCAGTCTTGTTTTGGATGCCGCAAGCGCAGTCACTGCTCCCGCCGCTGACAGAAGGCCTGCCACCAGCACAAGCGCTGCTTTTTTCTTCCAGTTTTTCATATGAAAATCCCTCCTTTTTGAGTTTGTTTACTTATTTATGATACGGTTCTTTGTGGATGATCCGGTAACTGCGGTAGATCTGTTCCAGCAGAATGACCCGCATAAGCTGATGCGGAAATGTCATTCTGGAAAAGCTCAGTTTGTAATCCGCGCGATCCAGAACTGCTTTGGAAAGTCCCAGCGAACCGCCGATCACAAATACGACCTGGCTGATGCCGCCAATGCCAAGCTTATCGATTTTTTCCGCGAGTTCCACGGAATCCAGCATTTTTCCATCGATCGCGAGGGCAATCACAAACGCGCCGTCCTTAATCTGCTCCAGAATGCGTTTTCCTTCTTTTTCCTTGATCTGCGCCTCTTCTGCCTCGCTGGCCTTATCCGGTGTCTTTTCATCTGCCACCTGGAGGATCTCCAGCTTACAGTAACGGCTCAGCCGCTTCGCGTACTCCGCGATCGCATCCGTATAAAATTTTTCCTTGATCTTTCCTACGGTAACCAGTGTGATCTTCATTGGTCTCTCCTGCTTCTCTCCCGTCCGGATTTTACCCGCTTGACGGTCTTTCCTTCTTTTTTCCGCTCAATGCGGTAAATCACTTCCAGAAAACGGCTCACTTCCTCCCACGCCTCACGGCTCTCCGGAATCAGCCGGAATGCCATCTGAAACACATGGAACATGCCCTCATAAACCGTGACCCGGAGCTTTCCATGCGCTTTCCGGACCTTATCTGCTGCCCGAAGCGTGTCATCTAACAGCACTTCCTCACTTCCGACCTGGAACAGGATGGGCGGAAAGCGCTCAAAACTTCCAAACAGCGGAGAAATGTACGGGTCTTTCGGATCCGCGTCTCCAATATAGGTACTTCCAAACAGCATGTTATCTGTCGTTCCGCCAAACTGCGGATCCCGGTCGAAATTGGTCTGGTAGGAAGCGCCGCTGTTCGTTAAGTCCGTCCACGGAGACATGGCGATGATACCGGCCGGAAGCTCCATACCGTGGTCGCGCAGGTACATAATGAGCGCCAGGGCCAGTCCGCCTCCTGCGGAGTCACCCGCAACGATGATGTTCCCCGCCTTGTAATCCTTCTCACCGATCAGCCACTGGTAAGCAGCCACCGCGTCTTCAAGCGCTGCCGGGTACGGATGCTCCGGCGCGACCCGGTAATCGATCGTCAGCACATCGCCGCCAAAACTCCTCCGGGAATACTGTATGGCGAAATCCCGGTAAATATTCTTCATCGGACCAATATAGCCGCCGCCGTGCAGCTGCAGAATGACCCTGCCGGTGCACACACCGTCGGGCCGCAGGTACTCCATCTTAAAATGCCCCATATCAACGATCTCGTACTCGTAATCCGGCGGGCAGATCCACGCTGGTTCCTTCGGATCCATCCGGTATTCCCCGGTCTGGATCTTATGTCCCATGGCGGAATCCATCATGTTTTTCATCATATCCCGCACCAGTTTTCCGCGCAGACTCACTTCTCTGTTCTTCAAGCCTTCTTCCTCCGTCTGAGTTCTGTCTGTTTGTTTTTCTATTTAAATATGCAGGCGGCGTTTTAATTCTTCTTTCCAGCTTCTGCGCCCGCTCACATAGTCGCGAATCTCCTTTGCCGCGCCCACGCCGGTGTTCCCGACCTTTTTTGCCACGCGGGTTGCCTTCGCTTCCGCGCCTCCGCACGGAATCAGCACCTTGCGGACTCTCGGGTACATATCCCGTTTTTTCGCGGCGGAAAGTTCATTTCCCTCAAACCGCACCGGCACGCCATCGGCCTTCAGCTTTCCAAAGAAGCGTTTCTGCAGACGGCTGTCCGCAAAGACGGAGGTGAACGTAATAACCATCTCGTCTTTGTAGGCGCATACCGCGCATTTCACCGGCTGGCGCCGGGACACGCCGATCATTAAATGGAACCGCTCGATCAGGTCCTGATACTCCGGCTCCACCGCGATCGGTCCGATATTGGAGAGCGTCATGGTGTAGGCGCGATCCTTTAAGCGGAACACAAGGGAAAGTGCCGGGGATTTGATAAACAGCGGGATTGCCCGCAGATACCATTTTTTCTCGTTTGAAACATTGTATGCAATGCTCTCGGCAAGTTTGTCTTTGTCGATCTTCCGGTCCATCTGGCTGCTCACCTTCTGCAGGAGCACATCGAACGGAATGTCCGGATTGCGGAACAGCCAGCCGATCATGGTAACGGCAAAAAAGTTTGCCATGGTATCGGACCCAAAAAACGCCCGCAGGTTGATCGGCAGATTCAGCACGACCGCGCGCCTGCTGCTCCGGCCATCTAAATATTCCTGCCAGATCGACCAGATAAGCGCCGCCGCCAGGTATTTGGTGATGCTCACGCCATGCTGCTTACACACCGCTTTGAGTCCGCTGACCGGAACATACCCATGCAGGACCTGCCCCGTTCCAAGCGGCAGATAATGCCCTTCTAACTGGTATGCCGGGCGCGAACTGTAGCTGCGCGGCTTTCCGTCATCGCCGTGCTCGAGGTAACTGTCCTGAACATGGAAGACTTCCTGTTTTCTGGCGTTTTCATCGTCCTGCGTCATAAATTCCGATGCGCCGCTCGCAAGCCTTAAATACTGCCTTGTCAGGCATTTTAAGAAGTTCACAGCGCCAAGCCCGTCTGTCAGGGCATGGAACACCTCCAGGTTGATCCGCTTTTCGTAATAGGTTACGCGGAACAAAAAGCGCTGGTTTCCATGCGGGTCGATAAAGCGGCATGGATAGGTATTCTCCCGCTTCACCTGCGGGATACGGTCGTTCTCCTCAAAATAATACCAGAAAAGCCCGCGCCGGAGCTTTACCCGGAAATTCCGGATCTCCGGCAGGATGTCTTCCAGTGCCCTGCCAAGGATCTCCGGATCCACCGGTTCTTTTAATGTAACCGAGATCCGGAATACCTGGCTCACATTTTCATTTGCAATAACCGGAAAGATCTTGGCGGTGTTGTCCAGCCGTCTCCACCGGTTTTTCCATCCGTTCTGTCCCATGATGTCTCACTCCTGTCTTACGCGCGGAAATAGTAGCCGACTCCCCATTTGGTATGCACATACTTCGGATCACTCGGGCTCGGCTCGATTTTTTCACGCAGGCGTCTTACATGAACGTCCACGGTACGCACATCGCCCGACTCGGAAGCTTTGTTGCCCCACACAAAGGTTAAAAGGCTCTCCCTGGAGTACACTTTGTTTGGATTGCAGACCAGAAGCTCCAGAAGATCGAACTCCTTCGCTGTCAGGTTGATCTCTTTTTCTCCGATAAAGACGCGGCGGCCCTCGCGGTCAAGCTTTAAGTCTCCTGCCGTGATCATCTTGTTTTCGGCGTCTTTCGCCTTTCCAGATTTTTTGGAGTTTCTGCGCATAATTGCCTTAATGCGTGCTTTTACTTCCAGGATGTTAAAGGGTTTGGTGACGTAATCATCGGCGCCGTATTCCAGGCCAAGGATCTTATCCATATCCCCGCCCTTGGCAGTCAGCATGATGATGGGCATCTCGGAAAACTCCCGGATTGCCTGACAGACCTCAAATCCGTCAAACTTCGGAAGCATCACATCCAGAAGCACCACATCGTACTCCGTCTGCTTTGCGAGATTGATCGCCTCTTCTCCGTCATATGCGCAGTCCACTTCCATACCGTCCTGTTCCAGACTGAAGCGGATGCCCTTCACAATTAGTTTTTCATCATCAACCACCAGAATCTTTGCCATGTTCTCACCTATTCCCTATACTGTAATGTTTTCTTTTATTTTCTGAAATGCCGCATTCTTGATGCCCGGCACCTTCATGATATCCTCAATTGCCGGAAAGCCGCCGTTTTCTTCCCGGTACCGGATGATATCGTCCGCCCTGGAAGCGCCGATGCCTTTTAAGGTCATCAGTTCCTCCTTTGACGCGGTGTTGATGTTCACCCGGACTGTGCTGCTGCCTTCCGCCTGCGCGCTCCTGTTTCCGTTGTTTTCCGAAGCACGTTTCAGCCAGGTTTCTTCCGTCACCTGCGTTTTTGACGGAACTTCCAGCTTCATGCCGTCGCTGACCATATCTGCCAGGTTCAGCCAGTTTTGCGCCGCCTCTGCCGTAAAACCGCCCGCAAGCGAAACTGCCTCAAAAATCCGTGCGCCCTCCGCAAGCTGGTAAACGCCCGGGTTCTGCACCTCGCCGCACACATAGACATAACAGAGCGCCTCTGCGGATGACTCCGCCTCTGCTGCCTGCACAGATTCCGAAGTTTCCGCGCCATTTGGCGGTTCGGAAATCTCTGCGGCATCCCGCGTTTCCCCGATCTCCGGCTCCTGTCCGGCACCGCTTTGTCCAGACTCTCTCCGTCCGGCGTTGCTTTGTCCTGCATTGCCGCCCTGTTCTAGCGTTTTTCGCGGCGCGGTCTCCGCCGCAAAGCCGCGTCCGTTCTGACCGGACAGCGTCATCTGCGGATTTTTCCTGCCTCCACAGCTGTAAAAGCACCCGGCAAGCAACAAAAAGACTGCCAGTGCAGCCCACTTTAAAACAGCAGTTTTCTTATTTTTCATGTTTTCTCTCCGTTTCCAAAGAGAATCCCTGATTCAGCCTAGCTCTATTCTACCGAAAGAGGTGTTTAAATACAAGCGGTATTTTTACTGGATTTCACCTTATAAAAAAAAGACGGCTGTCGTAAAATAAAGCCCGACTGCCGCCTTTTTCAATCTGTTTTTTATGACTCACCCGGTCCCTTTGTCAGCTGGTCGTCCGACTGGCCGTACTGGGCAGGGGAGTCTGCCGTCACTGCCGGTCCGGACTGGCTGTCCGAAGAGGACTGTCCTGCGGCCGGAACTGCCTGGGTCGCGCCGGACGATGGCAGGTTCACGCCAGGTCCTCCGCTCTCAGAACTGCCAACCGTGTAGGTTCCGCCTCCGGTATTGCCGCCTGCAAGTTCCGGATAATCGTAATAAGAAGCCTCAATGCAGACATTTCCGGTAATTCCGGCAACAGAACCCGTCTCCGTGAACTGCCAGATCTTACGGTTCTGGAAATCGCCGTTTGTTCCGTAGCGCGCATACCAGATATCGTACGGAACCTGGGAAATATCGATATAATTTGTAAGCCACTGATTATTTCCATAGAGGATCGGGCGGTATCCCGCGTCCGCAATGGCCTTACAGAAAATATTCGCGTGGTTTGCCAGCTCCTGCGGAGTCTTGCCGTTATCCAGCAGATATTTGGACTCCACATCGTAAGCCACCGGGTAGGAAACCGGATATCCCTTGATCTGCTCCAGAACAAACTGTGCTTCCCGGCGCGCAGTGTCGTCGTCGAGCGCCATGGTATAGAGGAACACGCCCACACGGATGCCGTGGCTGATGGCTCCCTCCATATTTTCCTTAAAATACGGGTCCAGATCATCTAAGTAACCAACACGGATCATGGCAAAGGTTACACCGTCCGCTTTCATGGCATCCCAGTCGATCGGGCCTGCCTGGTTCTGGTATTTGGAAATCGTAACGCCCTTGGCCACCGCTCCTTCCAGCTTTGTCCCGTCACTCCGGTAAAACCCCTGGCTGCTCACCGTTAAAGTCTCTGCAGCCATTGCGGTGACTGCCGGTGTCTGCAGCGCGAACAATCCGCAGAGCGCCAGCGCAGCCAGCCTTTTTCCTGTCTTTTTATTCTGAAACAGCATGTCTGTATTCTCCTCTCTGTCTTTCTTTTGTTTTCAGTCCGATGTATATTAGTGTAATCCAGAGAGGCACAAATTGCCATTTCTATTCTTTTAAAAATTTCTTACTATTTTGTAAGCGCGTTATCCAAACACCTGCTCCGCGTAGTTCACGGATGCCATTGCATCGCGGCAGTACTGGTCTGCGCCCATAGTGTCGGCGTATTCCTGTGTCAGCACTGCTCCGCCGACCATGACCTTCGCCCACGGTGCTGCCTTGCGCAGCTGCTTAATGGTTTCTTCCATGCTCGGAACGGTAGTCGTCATCAGCGCGGAAAGTCCGACAAGCTGGATCTGTTTTTCCACCGTGGTCTCCACGATCAGCTCCGGAGGCACATCCTTGCCAAGGTCCAGTACGTCGTAGCTGTAGTTTTCCAGCAGAACTTTTACGATGTTCTTTCCGATATCGTGAATGTCGCCTTTTACCGTTGCCAGGATGATGGTTCCCTTCTTCTCCTGCTTCTGCCCGCTCGCGTCCATCTTCTCCTTGATGACCTCGAACGCGCCCTTTGCCGCCTCCGCGCTCATAAGGAGCTGCGGCAGGAACATGGTTCCCTTCTCAAAGCCTTTTCCGACCACATCGAGGGCCGGGATGATCTGGCTGTTGATGACATCCAGGGCATCCTGGGTCTGCAGCAGTTCTTTCGCCGCATGAACCGCCTGGTCTTTTAAGCCTTTCACAATGCTGGTGTGAAGCTGCTGCGCGTCTGGCGCTCCTGCTGCCTGCGCTGTGGTGCCCACTGCGCCTGCCTGTCCGGATGCTCCGGTGACCGCGCTCTGTCCAAGGCTTGCGACCTGTCCGCTGTAGACAGAAATGTATTCACTGCACTGCGGGTCCAGGTTCATGAGCGCCCGGAAGCTGTAGTAAGCACGCATCATCGCCTCAGAGTTCGGGTTGATGATCGCCGCGCTCAGTCCGTTCTGCATTGCCATGGTGAAAAATGCCGCATTGATGATCTCTCGCTGCGGCAGTCCGAAGGAAATGTTGGACACGCCAAGGATCGTCTTTCCGTGAAGCTCATCGCGCACGCGGCGCAGCGTCTCCAGTGTGGTGATCGCGCCCTGGCTGTCGGAGCTTACCGTAAGGCAGAGCGCATCGATGATGATGTTCTCCGGACCGATGCCATACTCCGCAGCTGTCCTGTAGATTTTCTTTGCCACCTCGATACGGCCCTCTGCCGTCTCCGGGATGCCGCCCTCATCGAGTGCCAGTGCTACCACTACGCCGCCGTATTTCTTGACCAGAGGGAATACAGTGCGCATGGATTCCTGTTTTCCGTTTACGGAGTTGATGAGCGGCTTTCCGTTGTATACACGCATCGCGCGCTCCATGGCCTCCGCGTCGGTCGTGTCGAGCTGGAGCGGAAGGTCGATGATGCTCTGCAGCTCACGGACCACTTCTTCCATCATGGCCGGCTCATCGATCTCCGGCAGTCCCACGTTCACATCGAGCACATGCGCGCCGTGATCCTGCTGGGTCACGCCTTCCCGGAGGATGTACTCCAGGTTGTGGTCACGCAGCGCCTGTTTAAACTTGGATTTTCCGGTCGGGTTGATGCGCTCACCGATGATAACCGGATTCTTTCCGATCTCTACTGCCTGGGAAAACGAGGAAATGACCGTGCGGTTCTTCTTTGTGACCGGAACCGGCTTTTTGTCACGGCAGCGCTCCGCCACCATGCGGATGTGCTCCGGTGTCGTACCGCAGCAGCCTCCCACGATCCGCGCACCCATATCCACAATCTCTTCCACGGTTTTTGCGAAATGTGCCGCGTCGATATCGTAGACAGTCTTTCCGTTCTCGCTTCTCGGAAGTCCCGCGTTCGGGTTGATCATGACCGGAAGAGATGAAACCTCCAGGATGTCTTTTAAGATTTCTTTCATCTGCACCGGGCCAAGTCCGCAGTTCATGCCGAGTACATCGACACCCAGTCCCTCTAACATTGCCACGATGGACGCCGGACTGCCTCCGGTTAAAAGTTTGCCGCGCTCGTCAAAGGTTACCGTTACAAAAACCGGAAGGTCACAGCCCTCTTTCGCCGCAAGCACAGCTGCCTTGGTCTCGTAGCTGTCACTCATGGTCTCGATGAGAACAAAATCCGCTCCTGCCTTTGCGCCGATCTCCACAATTTCCCGGTAAATGGAGCAGGCATCCTCAAACGCCAGGTCTCCCATCGGTTTTAACAGCTTTCCGGTCGGTCCCATATCCAGGCCGATCCAGGCCTGCTTTCCGCTCTGGCGGATGGCTTCCTTCGCGTTTGCCACCGCTGCCTGAATGACCGGTTCCAGCTGGAACTCCGTCGTTTCATTATATTTTAAACGATCCACGCCGAAGGTGTTTGTGGTCACGATATCCGCCCCTGCCTCCAGATAGGATCTGTGAATGCGGACCAGTTCTTCCGGATGGGTGATGTTCCAGGTGCCCGGCAGTTCTCCCGGCTTTAAGCCGGCTTCCTGTAACAGGCTTCCCATTCCTCCATCGCAGAATATGATCCGATTCTGTAATTCCTGTAATATATCCATGATCGTTGCCACTCCTTCGTGTAAATTTATGGTTGCATTTCATGTGCTGCACGAATGCGGCGCATCCATTACCGGCGGTAAGCGCAGTCGCGCTTTGCGCAGGCCTCACATCCCTGCACCGTGCAGTTGCGCGGCAGCCGGCTTAATCCAATCACCGCCGTAACCGATTTGGACGGTGCCATGAGCAGGCTGTCCGTCAGCGTCACGCCGATGCGCTTGCCCAGCTCCAGCGCCGGGGCGATCTGCCGCTGGCACTCCAGCGGAAAATCCCCGTATCCCGGGCTGAAGCGCGGGCGCAGATACCACCCCTGCTTCTCATATTCCTCTTTTAACTGCTGGTTTTTCTCGTCGCAGAACGTCTCCAGCATGGCGACGGATGCCGCCTGCATCACAACCGCCTTGCTCATCTGGATCATGCCATAGCGGTGCAGGAGCACGTCCACCTGGCTGCCAAGCGTAGCCGCAAAGAGCAGCACCTGCTCACAGTCCTTTAAGTTGCGTTCCAGGCTCCTGCTCTGTGTCTGCAGACAGGTCATGTCGATGACATGATCGCAGATCGCGAGCGGATACTCCCGCCAGATCACGCGCGGCGATGCCGCCTGCTCCAGTTCCCGCTTGCACTCACCGATCAGCTCCTCAATATTCGCATCCGGTGCCGCGCCGCCCTTACATCCCAGATAGCGGAGCAGTTCCCGGTCGTTCCAGTGAAATGTTTCTCCCATGATCGTTTTCTCTCCGCAATCGTTTTCTTCAGCCTATGTTCTTACCGGATGATTTCGGAAAGGCTGTTCTTGATCTGTGCTGCCACATCCGGCTTATTCATGGAATACACATGAATGCCGTTTACATGGTTTGCGATCAGGTCAATGATCTGCTCCGTTGCGTAAGCAATACCCGCCTGTTTCATGGCTGCCGGATTGTCGCCGAAGCGGTCCACGATTGCCTTAAAGCGCGCCGGAAGATATGTTCCGGACATGGAGCAGATGCGTTTGATCTGAGCCACATTGGTGACCGGCATAATGCCCGCGATAACCGGAACGGTAATGCCTTTCTCACGCACACGGTAGAGGTAGTTGTATAAGATGTTGTTGTCGAAGAACATCTGGGTTGTCACGAAATCACAGCCAGCCTCGACCTTTTCTTTGAGGTGCTGGATATCTTCCGTCTTGTTGACAGACTCCACATGCCCCTCCGGATAGCACGCCGCTCCGATGCAGAAATCGCCGGAAGCCTTGATCTCCGCGATCAGCTCGGAGGCGTAACGGTAATCGTTCTCTACCTTTCCGTCCTTCGGGATGTCGCCGCGCAGGGCGAGCACATTCTCAATACCCTCCGCCTTTAACTGATCCAGCACGGAATGAACTTTCTCACGGGTAGAGGAAACGCAGGTCAGATGCGCCAGCGGGGTTACGCCTTTTGCCTTTAAGGATGCCGCAATGTCTACGGTGTACTGGCTGGTTCCGCCGCCTGCTCCGTAGGTAACGCTCATGAATGCCGGATTTAACTTGGTGATTTCGGCTGCTGCTTTCTCCACAGACTCGTATTTATCCTCTGTTTTCGGCGGGAACACCTCAAAGGAAAGTGTCGGTTCATTTTTTGCAAGAATATCTCTGATCTTCATTGGTATCTGTCCTCTCTTTATTGATTTTTATACTTAGTCTAAAACGATTCCGAGCCAGTGCTGAAATCCGTTTCGTCTGTATTCGGGTAAATATAAACGCTGCAGTTTCCATATCCCGTGGATGCGGAATCCAGATAGAGCCCGGCTCCCTGCCAGAAATGCTCCTCACCGTCTTTTTCGTGATCGAGAAGCTCATTGCACAGGTAATCCAGCTTTTCCGCCGCCAGGGGGTCCTCCTGTTCCGCAGTCCACGCGCCATGATTCTTTAACATCAGAAGGACCTGCTTTGTCAGGTCTGACAGCGTGCCGCGGTCCGGCATTTCCAGATAGATCTGGTGAAGCTCCCTGGTTGCCGTATCGGAGTCAAACTCAATCTGGGCATTGATTCCAAACTGGTCGGTATCCATATAATAAATTTCCGAAGTGGAAAACCAGGTCGTATCGTCCGGATAAAGCATATTATAGGAATACGCGGTCTGGGACTCTACGGAAACCGCACCTGCATCCAGCAGTTCCTGAAACGGCTGCTCCAGCGCATCCATGGTGACAGAAAAATGGTTCTCGTCGGTGCACGGACCACCGTAAGCAATCGCTTCCTCGTCGGTCAGCTCCCGCGCCGCGCCGTCGTCTGCCTCCTGAACGATCTGTGTCAGGTCATCCAGGCCTCCGCTGCGGAACATGCCAAAAAGCATGCTGCCAAGACCGCCGATCAGCTTTGCGATCCAAATTATGATGATGATCGCTATATACAAAAGAAGCAGTTTTGGTTTCGGGTTCGATTTTCTGGTGTTTTTTCCAACTTTCGTTTTTTCAACCTGCTCCCATGAATCTGCTGACGTTTTGGGACTCGCCTGCTGGTTCCAGTTCTGTTTTTTTTGCTTTGTCTGGAACGTTTTGGTATCTGGCTTTGCGCCAGCTTTTGCCTCCCACGCCCCGGATTTTCCCGCTTTCTGTGCCTGTTTTGCGGAATGTGCGTGTTTCTCCGGCTCTTTTGCACCGTTATGATAGCTGCAGTGCGCCTCATTCTTCGGATGACGCTCATTCAGATAGTATGTCACGTTCATATAAACCGGTTCCTTCACCCACGACCTGCAGACACTGCAATAGTGGGCATGCTTCATAACCTGGTCGCATACAGGGCAGATCCTCTGCATCATAATCGGCACCTCCTTACCGAAATCGCTACTCTAAAAAAGGATTTGTTACCTAGTATAACATAAGACGACAGGATTTTCCATGAAAGGAATATGTTATTTTTCAGGCAAACACTGAAAAAGGAAGGCTGCCTCCATATGCAAAAAAAGAATGGAAGCCAGTGGATTTTCTCAGCTTCCATTCCTTTTCTTTCACTATACTCTCTTTACAAGACATTCTTTTTTATAAAACGCAATTCCATAACATAAAACTGCATTTCCACTTTCCAGAAACTCTTCTGCATATCCACGGTTCTCAATCTGCGATAATGCCGCGTCACATTCCTGCTCAAGTTTCGCTCTGGTTTCTGCAATCTCCTGAATAATATAACCGCCGCCCAGCAAAGTTTCCAGCTTTGCTGTAATCAGATTCTGCTTATGATCAAGAAAAGAGCGGATCACTGAATTATCACTGGTATTTCTCCAGTAACTGACCGGCTGGCTCATCTCTTCCTGTTCCTGAAGATCATACACATAATTGAGCACATCCCACGGGCAGTACATATCAAACTCACCAAAATGATACCCGTCGTACCACATTCGAATGCGTTCCGCTTCCTTCTGATAGCCGGAATCTCTCAGAATCTGTTCTACTTCCCGCTGGGTAAAACCGAAATATTCACTCAGTCTCGATTTCATAATCGAATCGGATACAAAATTGTTTGTTCCAGTGAAAATGCTCTCTCAGGAGCAGCTACAATTCTTATCTGCTGCAAAAAGCGACTGCCCGCTCAAAGAAATCTACCTGCCCGAAATTTCCTGATTTCAGGACCAGGCGGATTTCCGGGGCGGCAAGCGGGCTCATGACCGGAACTCCCGGCGCGACACTCGGACCGATCAGGAAGGTGTCGTACCCAAGCGCTTTTGTCACGGCACCGGATGTCTCTCCTCCAGCCACGATGATTCTGGTATAACCATGTTCCACTGCCCGTTTTGCCAGACCTGCCAGCAGGGTTTCAATGGCTGCTGCCACCCGATCCCGGCCAAGTTCCTGGCTTTTTTTCATATCTTCCGGCTCTGCGGAACTATAGATTAAAGCTCCTGACTCCCGGCTGTCTGCCCAATTCCAGAAAGTATCCAGGCTCTGGCTTCCGGCCAGCAATTCAGCCGGAATGATCCGGGACGATGGATGACCGCCCTGCTGGTACCGGGTTATCTGCTGCAGGGTCATTGCGGAACAGCTTCCGGCCAGAAGCAGGGTTTTCCCCTCTGATACAGCGCATTCTGCCTGCTTCCCACATGTTCCGCTTTTGTCCTTCCCATGCATTCTTACATACCGGTGCCCCAACGCCCCTGCCAGGCCGGAACCTCCGGTCAAAAACGGCAGATCACCGAACGCTTCCGCAATCTGGTCTCCCTGTTCTTCCTCATAATAATCCGGAACCAGATAGCAGCGTCCCATTTCTGGCATCGGCGGCATTTCATACATTTCGCCAAGCTCCACACTTGGGTACTTTCCCTGCCCTTCCATCAGATCAGAAATCCGTGATTTTCTCATGGGTGTCAGCGGATGGTCTTTCATGGAGCTTTTCTCCAGCTTCACCCCATTCACATACAAAATGCCATGTTTGACCGTGCGTCCGTTGACCGGCAGCGACGGACACAGAACGGTCCGCTCATACCCGTACCGCTCCATCACCGCATCCACCACCGGGCCGATATTGCCGTGCTCTGTGAAATCGAACGTGGAACAGTATTTCAGGTAGAGCTGGCCGGCTCCCATTTGTTTCAGCCACGCAAAGGCCTCCAGGCTTTCCTGTACAGCTTCCTCCACCGGAGCTGTACGGCTTTTCAGTGCCACAACCAGCGCCCCGGTTCCTTCCGGCAGCAAAATCTCCTGCTTTGGTATTCCGTTAACCAGAACAGTCTGAACACCCGCCGCATTCAGAAAAGATGCCGCGTCCGACGCGCCAGTAAAATCATCTGCCACAACCCCCAAAAAGATTGTTCCCATAACTACCTCCACGTACGTTTCTTATAATAACCGCCTTTCAGAAATTCTGCTACGGTTTCCGGCTCCACTTCTTTTAAAGGGAGATTTCCCATCTGCGCCATCACATTCATCTGAAAGGCCTGCTCCATCACATCCAGTCCAGTCCGGCACTCCGCCAGATTTTTGTCGTACAGCAGAATTCCATGGTGCTCCATCAGAATCAGGTGCGTCTGATCGCAGACCTCCCGCACGGCCTCCGCCAGTTCCCGGCTGCCTGCGTGATAGTAAGGAATTTTCTTCAGGGACGCGCCGTAGTACATCGATTCAATAAACAGATTGGTTTTCAGTTCCAGGTCCATGCAGGCACAGAAGGTGCTGTAAAACGGAGATGCGTGAAGGACGCCGTTTACATCCGGGCACTTCCGGTAAATCTCCAGATGCATACCTGTCTCCTTCGACGGCTTCTTCTCTCCCTCCAGTACGGTTCCATCCAGGTTACAGAGGATGATATCGTCCTCTGTCAGCTCACCGAGAACAGTTCCGCTGGCTGTGATATAGACGCCGGCTTCATCCCGGGCACTCAGATTGCCGGATGTCCCCCAGGTCAGCTGCTTTTCCATGATCCATTTTCCTGTTTTTATGATTTCCTGCTTCGTCTTATTCATGTTATCTCTCCATTTCCGCAATCATTCTCTGACTCACAATGTCCTTTCTCTGATATTTACCTCTTTGAAAGTACCTGAGCAGTCATTTTCATCCCGGCTGTCTTCTGTGTCATCTATGCTCCAGCAGACTGCGCACCGTCTGGTACGCACTCTCCGGACTGCAAAACAGCGCTGCATGCTGCAGCTCCATGCCTCTTGCGGCTCCGGCCATGGAAATCTGGGCGAGTACGATATTGTCATACTCCGCATCCAGTTCGCGGACTTTCTTACGGATCCGCTCATGGAAAGTATCCCAGTCGCCTTCATTGAGCGCATCCAGCGCGCCATCTGCCACATACAGATCCACATCGTCCGGTACTCCGGCTGCGCGGCAGCGGCTCTGATACATTTTTCTGGTAATTTCTACCGTTCCGATGAAGGTACAGATGATTGCTGTTTTTCCATTCTTTGCTGCCACAGCATCCAGCATCGCCTGATCCGGACTCACAACCGGTTTGGAAAGGACTTTTGAAAAAACTTCCGCATACGGGGAAAAAATCGTGCAGGTAATAAGAATGGCATCCGCTCCGTCATCTGCTGCCGTCGCCACCAGATCAAACATCCTCTTTACCGATGCATCGTTTACGCCGTCTTCTTTTCCCACCTTTTCCAGCAGGTAACTGTCCAGATAGTTTCTCACCTTGAGCGATGGATCCCTCTCCCGCAGGAAATCCGTCATTGGGTTCACCGCATTTAATGTCACACTTGCAAGCGCGATCACAGCCATAATTTTCACCTCGTTTCAGTTCTTTCCAGAAACATGTTCTGCTCTGCCTTTACTTTAACGCAGACTGGAGGATTTTTGAAATTGCCATTCTTCATAGGTCCGCAATTCCAAAATGGAATATTTGATAAATTTATAACAAGCAAATTCGTGATATAATGAGAGCAACTTCAAAATGTCATGCATACCAGAAAAAGAAAGGACAGAACGGAAACAGAAATGTTTCTGACTGTTATAAAGAATTCTATGAGAGACCAGGACTGGAAGATCATCGCTTCCCTATACAATACAAAAAGCATATCGAAAACAGCAAACCTGCTCTTTATCACGCAGCCGGCCTTAAGCAAACGCCTGCAAATGATCGAGCAGGAACTGAATACCACACTTTTCATCCGTACGTCAAAAGGCGTGATTTTCACCCCGGAAGGCGAGTACGTGGCTGAACGTGCCCGCTCTATCTTTGAGGCAATCGAAGAGGTTCAGCATAACCTGGAAAATGTCTCGAATGGTCAGATTGGTACGCTCCTGATCGGCGCGCCAAACAGCTATACCCGTTTTGTGCTGCCCGCCCTGATTCAGGATTACTCCAGACAGTACCCGGATGTGAAGATCATGATCACCACGGCGCTCAGCAACCAGGTCATCCATCTGGCAGAAGACCGCTCCATTCAGATTGGCTTTGCCCGCGGCACCGTGCCCTCTGCCCTGGAAAAAGTTCAGCTCTCAGAAGACCAGATCTATCTTGTCAGCCACACACCGATCGACCTGGAACACCTGCCGGACCTTCCGCAGATTGATTACGTCAAGGAGCCTTCTATCGTCCAGGCAACAAACACCTGGTGGTACCAGCACTACGACAAAAAGCCCAACATCCGCATGAAGGTCAACCACGGCGACACCTGTCTGGCCATGATCCGGCACGATCTCGGATACGGCATCATCTCCGACAGCCGGTTTTTCCGCAACGATCCGGAACTTTATTACGTTCCCATGATCAACAAAGACGGAACCGCATTCACCCGGAAAACCTGGATGGTCTACCACCCGGCGGAACTGCAGAACCATCTGGCCGCGAACTTTATAAACTATGTAAAGGGGATTGATTTTGAGAATTTCTGAGGAAAATTGCAATTATAAGACGAAACTAATAAAGGTCCGAAGCCGATCGGGGCGGTATCCCGCTGCGCAAAATATAGGTGTTGTGTTCGGACAGCTGCGCTGACAGCCGTTTGCGGATGGACGGACTTATCGTTCGTCCCCCTCAAACGTCAGTCGCGACAGAGCCGGACACATCACACCTATATTTATGCTACGCAGGATACCGCCCCGACCGGCTTCTACTTTATTGGCTCCACTACAAAAAATAAAAACAGCCAGAACGATATTGATAAAAGCCAAAATTTTCAACTTCCACTAATACCTTTCTGGCTGCGTTATTTATTATCGTAGAAAAGCCAGTAACATAGAAGTTCCGGGACCGTCATGCAGAACAAGCAGACACATTGGAATTTTCTTCGTGTACGAGCATAGCGCCAACCCGGAGAACCCTGTTTGAGTGAGCAACGCGAACGAGTTTGGTTCGCAGGGTTGGCAATAAGCGGCGGAGTACACGAAGTACAAAATTCCACTTAGTGTCTGCGGTTCTGTATGACGGTCCCGGAACTTCGGACCTTTACTAGATTTTGTAAATCAAATTTTTACGCGGCCAGCTTCCGGTAGCTCCTCCAGAAGTACGCCACCTCTGCCGCTCCTGTGATAGTCCAGGAGAAGATGTACAGCAGATACAGGGATGTCAGCGTATGGAAGTGGGCGAAGATCGTAAATACCCAGATCACGCGGAACACACAGGATCCCAGAATGACGATAACCGTCGGCGGAATGCTCTTTCCGATTCCGCGGGATGCCGCGATGGAGCCATCCATAAATGCTGAAACAGCATAGGAAAACGACATGATATAAAGCCGCTCCTTACCTGCCTCAATAACTGCCGGTTCTGTCGCGAAGAGGGATAAAAACTGCTGGCCAAACACCAGAAATAAGCCGCCAAGAAGCGCTCCGGCCGCAAACGCATACGTCAGACAGATGAAATAACTTTTCAGTACCCTGTCTTTTTTCCCGGCACCCAGGTTCCGGCTCATAAAGCTTGCGCAGGCTGTATAGAACGCAAACATGGAATTGTAAACCAGCGGATCTGTGTTGGCTGCCGCTGCATTGCCGGAAACCGTGACTGCATCGAAAGAATTGACCCCTGCCTGCACAAACAGATTGGCGATCGCGAAAATTGCCTGCTGAAGTCCTCCCGGAATGCCAAGCATCAGAACCGCCTGTCCGGCTGTCTTATGAAAACGAAGTTTGCGAAGATCCAGACGGCAGACATCTCTCCGGCTCCACAGATGGTGCAAAACCAGCCCTGCCGATACATACTGCGCCATGACACTGGCAATCGCAACGCCTTCTGCCGCCATGTGAAAACCAATAACAAAGATCAGGTTCATGATCACATTCAGCACCCCGGCCATAAACAGATAAACCAGCGGCCGTTTGGTATCGCCTCTGGCACTCATAACACCGTTGCCGAAATTGTAAAGTCCCAGTGCCGGCATACCCAGAGAATAGATTCTCAGATAGTTGACCGCGCCCTCCATCAGCTCATCTTTCGTGTGAAGAAGTGTCAGAAATGCCCTGGAACTGGTCAAGCCGATGATACAGATAAGCAGTCCCGTAAAAAGACAGATCAGGAAAGAAGAATGGATCGTGTCCTCTGTCTCCTTCTGGTTTCCGGCTCCAAGGCCATGTGCAACCCGGACATTTACGCCGCTGCCCATGCCAATGAGAAATCCGGTAAACAGCGTTACCAGAAGGCTTGTAGAACCAACCGATCCCAGCGCACGGTAATCCGCGAAGCGGCCCACGACAGCCACATCGCTTAGATTAAACAGGACTTCCAGAAGCTGGGAAAAAATCAGCGGGCAGCTGAACAGAAAGATGTTCTTCCAGAGAGATCCTTCTGTCATGCTGACCGCAAGTGCCTGATTCTTCTTTGAATCCGTGTTATTCTGTTTTCCAGAGTCCTGATTACTGCTGTTCATACAATTTCAGACTCTCCGCGATGATATCAACACATTTCTCAACACCAAGCTTTCCGCTGTTTAAGCTCAGGTGATAGTTTCTCGGGTTGCCCCACTCGTTTCCACTGTAATACTGGTAGTAGTCACGGCGCTTCTGATCGATCTGACGCATACGGCTCTCCATTTTTTTCGGACTCTCCTGCGGCTCCAGCGCCAGCATGCGCTCTACGCGCTTTTTCATGCCCGCACAGATAAATACATGGAAGCCGTCCTCCACCAGAATGTCGGAACAGCGGCCAATGATCACACACGGACCTTCCTGTGCCAGCTTCTTGATGATCTGGGACTGCGCCATAAACACCTGATCCGATACCGGAACCTCGTATAAGGAAAACGGATTTACCGACACATAATCGTGATCGATCCGTTCTTTGTTTCCAATTACCTCATCATGACGGTGGAATACATCCTCGGAAATATTGCTGTCCTCCGCTGCCATGGAAATGATTTCTTTATCGTAAAACGGGATGCCAAGCTTTTCTGCCAGGCGAAATCCTATTTCGCGCCCGCCGCTTCCAAACTCACGGCTTATGGTAATGACTTTACTCATAATTGCAGCCTCCTCTCCAGTTGCTGCCGCCGCGCCTCATAAGCGGCAGCCTCCAGTATCTCTGCATCGATACCGTGTTTCCATCTTAGCATGTTTATCCCCAGAAAGCTACCGGTTCCGACAAAATCATGCACAATTTTTCTATTTACGGGATGGCTCCCGTATGCCTGTCTGTTCCTGTATTTCCTGAAACAAAGATCATGGACGGATCTCAAACGCAATCCGTTCATCCCCGTCTGCCAGATAGATGATTCCGCACCGGGTAAACCCGTTTTTTTCCAGCACATGCTGCATCGGAAGGTTGTTTCTGTGGGTATCGATCCGGAGATTTCTACCGCTGTACTCCACACACCAGCGGATGCAGAAAGAACCAGCCCCCTTTACACGCCCCGGAGCTGCCACGCGGTGCATAACATGGTACGGACCATTTCCAATCCAGCTTCCCTCATAAATCTTCGCGTAATCCGGATCCGGTCCTTCAGAAAAATAGAACACTCCGGCCAGCACACCATCTGCCTCACACACATAGCTTTTTCCTGCCAGGATATCCGCCTCCACCTGTTCTTTGGGCGGATAGGATGTTCCCCACTGGGTTCCATTTCCTGTCTCCTGCATGAATGTTCGTGCTTCCGCGTAAAGTTTTAAGATTTCCGGCAGATCCTGCATGTTTGCTTTTCTGATTTCCATAGTTCCTCCTGTTTCTCGCCTCTGGCCCATTTTCCCGGCAACATTCTGACTTATCGGATAAAGTTGGTTCTTGCCCGTTCCTCTCTTCCGGCCGGTGCGGTGATGCCGGCTGCTTTTCCTGCCTCAATACACCGGATCACCCAGGCCATATTGCGGCCCAGGGTGCGCATGGTCTGCAGTCCCTCCAGATCCTGAAGCACTTCCTCCGGCTTGTTGCCGTGCACCATATTCCAGTACTGGGAACCGACCGTTACCATGTTGCTGATGCCAAAATATTTATTCAGTACATCAAAGGATGCCGTCATTCCGCCTCGTCTCGCGGAGAGCACTGCCGCACCAGGCTTGTACGCAAACGCGCTGCCTGCGGAATAAAACAGACGGTCCAGGAAAGAGAGCACTCTTCCGCTCGGATGCGCGTAGTAGACTGGGCTTCCGAAAATGAAACCATCCGCTTCCTTTGCCTTCGCTGCCACTTCATTGACCTGATCTTCATCAAATGCACATTTTCCCAGTTTTCCGCATGCGCCGCAGCCGATACAGTCGCGGACCGGACCTTTTCCAAGCTGGATGATCTCAGTCTCCACGCCTTCCTCCTGCAATGCCTTTGCTGCCTCGCTCAGAGCGGTGAACGTGCATCCGTGCTCATTTCCGCTTCCATTGATCAGTAATACTTTTGCCATGTAAATATCCCCTTTCGCTGATTTCCTGTCTGTTTTTCCAGATATGACAGATTTCGCATTCCGGGCAGCCGCAATCTGCCCGGAACCATATTTTCCAGATTTCCCGTTCCGAAAATTCTGTTACTGTTCACGCGTTGCGCAAACAGCAACGGATTTTGCCGATGCTTTGCATTCCAAATCGGCAAAATCTGCTGCCATCACTGTATCATACGGCATTTTCAGTTCAGAAAATGCCTACCCGTGTACAGTAACAAAATTCTTCCTGCTGCCTCTTCCTACAGCAATCCTGCTGCCTGCACCAGATGTTTTGCCAGCACTGCCGTCGTCACCGCTCCGACACCGCCCGGTACCGGAGTCGCTGCCTGAGCTTTTTCCTGAATTGCATCGTAATCCACATCGCCGCAGAGCTTTCCGTTCTCATCCACATTGATGCCGACATCAATCACCACCGCGTCGTCTCCCACATGATCCGCGTTCAGCATCTTCGCGCGTCCCGCTGCTGCCACCAGAATCTCCGCATTCCGGCAGGTTCCCGGCAGGTCTTTGGTTTTTGTGTGGCAAATGGTAACCGTCGCATTCTCTTTTACCATTAACATAGACAGCGGTTTTCCGACTACCATGCTGCGTCCCACGATTGTCACGCGTTTTCCGGTCATCGGGATTTCAGCCGCCTTTAAGACCTCAACAACTGCCTCCGCCGTGCACGGCGCAAAACCGCTGTTGTCACCCGCAAATACTTTCGCGATGTTGACCGGGGAAATACCATCCAGATCCTTCGCCGGATTGATCATGCCTTCTATATCTTTCTCACAGATCTGCTTCGGCAGCGGACGCAGCATCAGAATTCCGGTCACATCCGGATCCTCATTGATCTTTTTAAACTCTGCCTTGAATTCTGCGTCCGTGATCTCTGCCGGGTACACATAAGACTGTACACGCAGGCCAAAATTCTCCATCTTTTTGGTGGCACCGCGCTCATAAGACATATCATCCGGATTCTCTCCCACCCGGATGATGGCCAGTTTCGGAGCCTCTCCATTTCGTTTTGCAAGTGCTACCTGCACCTCTTCCTTTATTTTTGCAGAAACCTCTGCGCCCTTTAATACTCTCATGCCGGTCCTCCCTGTTTCCTCTGCATTTCATTACGCTTCACACATGGTGTAAACTGCCTAGATTGTTCCAGTCCATCTCTTGCCGCGCCAGACAAGCTGATCCACTACATTCTGATAGATCCGGTCTGCCAGTCTGGTTCCGTCCTCGATCAATGCGTCTGCTTTCTCATTCAGCTCCTCTGCCTTATCCCGGTCCTTCATGGATTTCGTGTTGATATAAACATTCATAACAGCTCCGTTTAAAGCTGCGCGGGCAAACTGAACCGCAACACCAACATCCGATACCGCCATGCGGCTTCCTTTCTCCCCTAAAAATGACAGAATATCCAGTACGACGAACGTTTTTTCCATCATCTGAAGCGGAACCAGGCTCGCTGCCAGAAGATTTTCTTCCATAACACGTTCCTTTTCCCGCTTTTCTTCTTCCGTGGAAGATGGCAGGCTGTAAGCTGCCGCGAGAGGCGCAAACACTCTCGCGTCTTCATCTGCCAGAGCCAGAAGTTCTTTTTGGAGTTCTTCCAGTTTCTGAAGAATCTGCTGCATCGTTTCCTCTACATCCGCATATTTTTTCTTTCCAACGGTTAAATTTGCCACCATCTGCCCCAGAGCTGCCGCTAAGGCTCCGCCTAACGCGGATGCGCCGCCGCCGCCCGGTACCGGTGCTTTCGACGCCAGCGCGTCGGTCCATTCACCAATCATCTGTTTTTCTATCATCACAGGATCCTCCCTTTCCCTCGACACGTTTCTGCATCTTTCCGCCCATTATAGCATAGGGAAATGGAGAAAGCCAGTCCCAGGGACCGGCTTTCATTTTCTTTGCTTTGTATTTATCAGAGTTCCCTTCGTATCGGTTACGATCTCATATCCCGCTGCATCCGCTGCTTTATAAAACGCTTCTTTTCCAAGCGGCTCACTCTTCTCTGCGCGAAACTCTCCCGGCTCACACATTTCCAGAACCACAGTCACCTTTCCGCTCACGCGGGTCGGCACGTTCAGGGAATCCAGAGTGTCGTAATATTCCTGCACACCCGGCAGCTGCTCCGTCATGGCGCAGTCGATACGGCCATCTACGGAAGTCATCATATGACAGATGATGTATGGTTTCTTCATGCTAATTCCTCCTTGCGGTCCGGCACACCATTTATCTGCGCACTGGACCATTTCTTTCTGTATCTGAGGTTAGCATAGCACATAAACTTAACTTTAGGTCAAGCTATTTTCATTTTCCCGATGCTCCATAGACCGAAACAAATGCGCACAAATTACAATACCCACCAGAATCGACAGATAATCCGCTGTCGGCTGGGCATAAATGACACCATCCAGGCCGAACATGGAATTTAAGAGAAAGATCAGCGGAATAAAAATCAGTCCCTGACGACAGACTGTAAGGATTAGGGAAGGAAGGGCCTTACCCATGCCCTGGATCGTATTAATACACAGGAACAGGCTTCCGATAAACGGAGCGGAAAGCTGCAGCGCAACCACCATCCGGATACCATATGCCACAACCTCTGCGTCGTCGATGAAAACCTGGATCATGGTCTTTCTGGCAATGATCATAAACAGGGTCAGAAGCACGCCCATCATGACCGATACCACACCGGTAAATTTGAATACCTGCATCAGACGTTTCTTGTTTTTCGCTCCGTAATTGTAACCGATTAACGGCTGGATTCCCGTACAAAGTCCAATCTGCAGCAGAACCACCAGCATGTTGGATTTCAGCGCTACACCCATGGCTGCAACCGGCGTATCTCCATAGCCAACCAGCGCCTGATTCAGAATGATGTTCGCGAAACTCATCAGAATGTTATTCAAAGAAGCCGGAATACCAATAGACGCTACTGCTGCCGCAATTCCATCTCCCATTTTGAAATCTTTCAAATGAATGGACAATATGGATTTTCCGCGCACATAGTAGGAAATGTAAAACAGGCATGCCGCGATATTTCCGATGATGGTGGCAAGTGCCGCTCCGGACACACCCCACCCAAGAACCAGAATCATAACCGGATCCAGAATGATATTTACAACCGTTCCCAGCAGATTTCCGATCATGGACTCTCTTGACGCGCCCTCTCCACGAAGGATATTCGCAAACGCGGTTGAAAACATAATGGTCGGCGCGCCAACCGCAATGATTGTCAGATACTGCCTTGCAAATCCAATGGTATTCTCACTGGCGCCGATCAGGTGAAGAATCTGATTCATACCAAGTACGGAACACACTGCCACTGTGATGCCAAGTCCCAGTAATCCATAACAGCAGAAGGAACTGATGTGCCAGGCCCGGTCTTTCCTTCGTTCTCCCAGCGCTCTTGAAATCGCTGAACTTCCGCCAATTCCAAACAAATGGCCCAGCGCCATAAAAATCATAAATACCGGAGTTGCCAGGGAAACCGCGGCTACCTGCATCGGGTCTTTTGTCTGCCCGATAAAAAAGGTATCCGCCATGTTATAAATGACCACCACAAGCATGGAAATCATGGTTGGGACTGCCATTGTCGCCACGGCCTTTGGCACTGGAGCTTTCTCAAATAAATCTGTGTTTGTTTTCACGTTTTTTCTCCTTTTTTCTAAGTAACATCCTTTTTATTGTAGTATTTTTTTCATATCCCAGTCAAGCATATATAGGACTATGTTTCCTCAATCTTGACATTTTCCGCCACAAATCCTATACCTATTTTAATCAATTACATAAGGGGGATTACCTATGGAAAAGATCCTGGAAGAATTCAAGGCATTTGCATTGAAAGGCAACATGATCGACATGGCAGTCGCTGTTATCATCGGCGGCGCGTTCAATGGCCTGATCACCTCGCTGGTTGAAAATATTGTCATGCCGGCATTAAGCCTCATCACCGGAAAGATTGACTTCAGCAACATGTTCATTGCTTTAAACGGTGAGCACTATGCAACCCTGGAGGCCGCAAAAGAGCAGACTTCCGTTGTCGCCTACGGCCTGTTCATTACCCAGTTGATCAATTTCCTGATTATGGCATTTGTTGTGTTCCTTGTCATCCGCCAGTTAAACAAGCTGTACAAGAAACCGGCACCGCCTGCAGAACCGACCGAGAAAGAGTGTCCGTACTGCAAAACCAAGATTGCCATCGCAGCAACCCGCTGCCCGCACTGCACCTCCATTCTCTCCGATGAGATCCAGAAAGAGGCTGCAGCCGCACTCGCTGACAAATAGCTCAGCTCCACAAAACGTAAATAAAAAGATCCGGAACCAGATATGTTCTCTGACTCTGGATCTTTTCTTTTCATACTGTTTACCGATTCAGCATTGTGGCATATGTTCCCTCTTCTGCCATTTTCACAATTCCCTCAATACCGCACTGTACCATGCTGTCTACCGCCTGTTCAGTGTAGAATGCCATATGCTGGGTCATGATGACATTGCGGAACTGATGGAGATAGAACCAGTTTCGGTTCGCGATGATATCGCTTCTGCGGTCGCAGTGGATGATGCCTTCCTCGCCCTCCGCGGTATCCATACCCAGAGCGCCGATCTGCATGGACTCAATTCCATCGATCAGAGCCTCGGTATCCGTCAGGCCGCCGCGGGCACAGTTCACCAGGATCACGCCTTTTTTCATTTTTTCGATGCTCTCATGGTTGATCATGTGATGGGTGGATGGAAGCAGCGGCATATGAAGAGTGATGATATCACTCTCTTTATACAGCGTATCCAGATTCACATATTCAGCCATCTTCGCCGTCTCTGCATTCTGATATACGTCATAAGCCAGAATCCGACAGCCAAAACCCTGTAAATCATGAATGACCCGCTGACCAATACGCCCGGTTCCCATAACGCCGACTGTCATAGCGCTCAGATTCCTGCCCTGAAGGCCTGCCAGCGAGAAATCGTTGACATAGCCGCGCCAAAACGCCTGTTTATACTGACGCAGACACATCAGCATCATCATGATTGTGAAATCCGCCACGCTGTCCGGCGCGTAATTTGCGTTGCAGACCAGAATACCTAGCTCCTTTGCAGTTTTCAGATCAATATGGTCACTGCCGATGGTTCTGGTAGAAATGCACTTTACACCAAGCTTTTGATACTCCATTAAAAGCTCCCGGTCAATTTTTCCCTGGCCGAGCATGGTAACGCCCTCATATCCGGCCACCAGATTCGTATTTTCCAGAGACGGAACCTCGCTGTACTCCACGACCTCTGCGTCATACGCCTTTGCCCAGCGGGCGAACGATGCTTTTTCATCCGGACGCACTTCAAATGCTGCAATCTTCAAAATCGTCTCCTCCTTCGCTTCATTCTGTCACCGTCATTGTCTGTAAACGGTGACTCTATTCCTTTTCCTGATTATATCGATTGTACGCTCACCCTGTCAATTCACAGCAATAAAGCCAGATCAGCCCGACAATAAGAATCGTCCAGGCTAAAAAACCAGTGGTTCTGAGACCGGAATATCTATACCGTCTCAAAATCACTGGCTTCATGTTTGTATCTCTTTATAGGATCTCCTATTTCACAGCTTCAATCGCTGCCTTCAGTCTCACAACCATCTCATCCACATCTGCCTTCTCAATGACAAGCGGCGGAACAAAACGGATGATGTTGGCACCGGCACTGATGAGTACCAGATGCTGCTCTAACAGAGCGTTGGTGACAACCGGGCCAACTGCGGAATTGAATTCCAGGCCCTGAATGAGGCCTTTGCCGCGGTGGGCGATAACGCAGTCATACTCTGCCACCAGCCCTTCCAGTTTCTCATAGAGATATGCGCCAACCTCTTTGACGTGGCCGACAATATTTTTCTCTTTGAATACATCCAGAACTGCGTTGGCTGCCGCGCATACCAACGGGTTGCCGCCGTAGGTGGTTCCGTGGTCCCCCGGTACCATAGCGGTTGCTGCCTTGCCGCAGGCCAGGAACGCGCCGATCGGAACACCGTTGCCCAGGGCCTTTGCGCTGGTCATGACATCCGGCTTCACGCCGTAGCCCTGCCATGCGAACATCTCGCCGCTGCGGCCCATGCCGCACTGGATCTCATCTAACATCAGAAGGGCATCGTGCTCATCGCAGAGGGCACGCACGCCTTTGATAAACTCCTCGGTAGCCGGGTAAATGCCGCCCTCACCCTGGATGGTCTCCATGATAACGGCGCAGGTCTTATCGGAGAACAGTACCTTTACGCTGTCCAGATTATTAAACTCCGCGAATTTGATATTCGGAATCAGTGGAGCGAACGGCTCCTGGTAGTGGTCATTTCCGGTTAAGGAAAGGGCTCCCAGGCTTCTGCCGTGGAAGGAATGCTTCATGGCAATGATCTCGTAATCCGGTGCCATGCCCTTATTGTAAGCATAGCGCTTCGCGATCTTTAACGCGCCCTCAATAGCCTCGGTACCACTGTTGGTGAAGAATACCTTGTCCATCTGGGACACCGCCAGAAGTTTCTCACCGGCATTGATGGCCGGCTCATTGTAGAACAGGTTGGAGATGTGCGGAAGCTTCTCCATCTGCTCTTTCACTGCGTTTTTCACTTCGTCACAGCTGTAGCCCAGTCCCATAACAGCGATGCCTGCGCCAAAATCCAGGTATTCCTGTCCGTCTGTGTCGTACAGCTTTACGCCCTCGCCGTGGTCGAAAACCACCGGAAAGCGGTTGTAGGTCTTGTATAATACGTGCTCTGCACGGTCAATGTACTGCTGTTTTTCCATTTGTTTTTCCTCTTTTCTTACCCTGTCACCGCAGGCATTTTCTCCTGCTGCTGGAAGGCAGCCACATCCTTTATTTCTACTTTACATCCTCATGGAAGTACCGCGCGTCTCCATCTTTATAGATGGCAGTACCGATACCACGGTTGGTAAAGATCTCCAGAAGCAGGCAGTGCGCGATACGGCCATCCAGGATATGTACGCGGGATACGCCGTTCTGAATTGCGTCGATGCAGTTCTGCAGCTTTGGCAGCATGCCGCCGCCCAGGCTTCCGCTGTCTACAAAGTTCTGTGCCTCTTTGACCGTCATCTCGGAGATTAAGGAACTCTTATCTTCAAAGTCGCGGTAAACACCTTCTACATCGGTCAGGAATGCCAGTTTCTCTGCGTTTACGGCACGGGCAATGGCGCAGGCAGCATCATCAGCGTTGATGTTGTAGCTTGCGTAATGCTCGTCGGAACCGATCGGGCAGATGATCGGAAGGAAATCATTCTCTAACAGATCGTAAATGATCTGCGGGTCTACCTTGGTGATCTCGCCTACAAATCCGATGTCCTCGCCCTTGGAAAGCTTTTTCTCACAGCGGAGCAGCATGCCGTCCTTGCCGCTGATACCGACTGCCTTCACGCCCAGCTCATTGACCAGCTGTACCAGGCTCTTATTAACCTTATTCAGTACCATCTCAGCGATCTCCATGGTCGGCTCATCGGTCACGCGCAGGCCGTTCACAAAGTGCGGCTCCATGCCTACCTTGTTCACCCAGCGGCTGATTTCCTTGCCGCCGCCGTGTACGATGATCGGTTTGAATCCAACCAGCTTAAGCAGTACCACATCCTGGATAACCTGATGCTTTAACTGCTCATCTACCATGGCGCTTCCGCCGTATTTGACAACGATGATCTTACGGTTGAAACGCTGAATATATGGAAGGGCCTCGATGAGGACCTCTGCTTTCTGTAACTCGGTAATTTCTGAACTTTTCATAATCGTCTCCTCTCCCCGGGCTGTGCAAACTCAGACGCAGTCCGTACCTTGCTCTATATGTTTCAATTCAGGAAACCGCTGTCTGGAAACAGCGGCTTTCTCCATCCTGTCTGCTCTGACTCACACGGATTAAGAACGGTAATCTGCGTTAATCTTTACGTAATCGAATGTCAGATCGCAGCCCCATGCGGTTGCGGTCGCGTCACCCATCTTCACATCGGCAATGGCGGTTACCTCCGGCTCGGAGAGGATCTTGGTTGCCTGCTCCTCACTGTAATCCAGTGCCACGCCATCCTTGATGATCTGCATGCTGCCTGCCGCGCTCTCAAAGAACAGGTCTACCTTCTCCGGGTCGAACTGTGCTCCGGAGTAACCCATCGCGCAGAGGATACGCCCCCAGTTTGCGTCATGTCCGAAGATGGCTGCCTTGGTCAGACTGGAAGTGATGATGGACTTGGAAAGAGTCACAGCCTGCTCCTTGCTCTCCGCGCCGATGACCTTTACCTCGAACAGGGCAGTACAGCCCTCTCCGTCTCCTGCCATTTTCTTTGCCAGAGTCTCATTGACATAGTTTAATGCCTTACAGAACTCTTCGTAATCCGCGTTCTTCTCGGTAATCTCTGCGTTGCCTGCCATGCCGTTTGCCAGAACCAGGCAAGTATCGTTGGTGGAAGTATCACCGTCTACGGAGATCATGTTGTAGGTATCTTTGACATCTGCGCTCAGTGCTTCCTGCAGAAGCTCTTTGGAGATGGCAATATCGGTGGTAACAAAGGAAAGCATGGTACACATGTTCGGATGGATCATGCCGGAACCCTTGCACATGCCGCCTACGGTTACGGTCTTGCCGCCGATTTCAAACTGAACAGCAACTTCTTTCTTCCTGGTATCGGTGGTCATGATGGATTTTGCTGCCTCGGTGCCGCTCTCGATGGTGCCGGAAAGCTCCGGAGCCATAACTGCGATGCCTGCTTTTAACTTGTCCATCGGAAGCTGCATGCCGATAACACCGGTGGATGCCACCAGGACTGCACTCTCCGGAACGTTCAGTGCCGCGGAAGCTGCCTGTGCGGTCTCTGCGCAGTAGCCCATGCCCTCAGCGCCGGTACATGCGTTTGCGATGCCCGCGTTGATGACAACAGCCTGTGCGTACTCAGACTCTTTTACAATCTTCTGGTCCCATTTGACCGGAGCTGCCTTTACGATGTTGGTGGTAAAGGTACCAGCTGCCTTACACGGCTTCTCACTGTAGATCATCGCCATGTCTTTTCTGTTTTTGTATTTGATTCCTGCTGCTGTGGATGCGGTCTGGAATCCTGCTGCTGCGGTTACGCCGCCCTCAATGACTGTATACATACTGTTTTCCTCTTATTTATTAAAATTGGTAATGTTCTCTTCATTTAATACAAAATCATAATAGTTTACATCACTGCGCTCCACCCAGCCGACATTGTGCCAGAACTCGTTGCCGACCTCGTTGGATTTGAAGGCGATGAGGCTCACCTTGTTGATGCCCTCTGCCTGAAGCGCCTTCATGGCAAAATGCACCATGCGGTGTCCCACACCGTGATGCCGGTAGTCGGACGCCACACACACATGGTAGAAGAATCCGGTTCTTCCATCATGTCCGCACAGGATGGCGCCGACAATGCGGCCGTTCTGCTCTGCCACCACACTGGTGGTGGGATTGCGTTTTAAGAACCGCTCCACGCCCTCTCTGGAATCATCGATGGAACGGATTCCAAAGCCCTGAATGCTCATCCAGAGCTCATATACCTTGTCATAATCTGCCGGGGTCATCTCCCGGACTATAATACTCATGGTTCCTGCCATGTGCTGCTTCCTTTCCCGGTCAGGAACTCGCTTTGTTCCCGAAACCTCTGCTTTCTCGTAGCTGCTGTTCCTGAGTTACTGTACACGGGTAGGCATTTTCTGAACTGAAAATGCCGTACGATACAGTGATGGTAGCAGATTTTGCCGATTTGGAATGCGAAGCATCGGCAAAATCCGTTGCTGTTTGCGCAACGCGTGAACGGTAACGTGCCCGAGCCTTTTCCGCTCATTCTTCCGTCACAGCATCCATTTTTTCCCTACGGGAATACCGGCACCTGCTTGAGTCCTGTATTCTCCGGCAGTCCGAACAGCAGGTTCATGTTCTGCATGGCCTGTCCGGCTGCTCCTTTTACCAT
>CAKRRJ010000002.1 GCA_934394615.1 uncultured Lachnospiraceae bacterium | reverse complement strand
TCTGACAGCGAATAACCGCAGGAGTGGCTTGTCTACTCTTGCGGTTAAAGTTGTATACAGGGATAGGAGAATTTCAACTATGAAGAAATTAGTAAAAAATGGAATGCTCTGCACCGAGAGCGGCGTATATGAAGCAGATCTCTTGATCGAAGACGGCGTGATCCGTGAGATCGGAACCGGTCTTGCAGACGCGGATGCTGAAGTGGTAGACGCGAAAGGCAAATATGTTCTGCCTGGTGCTGTGGATATTCACACCCACATGGATCTGGATGTGGGCATTGCCCGTGTCATCGATGATTTCTATACCGGAACCATCGCGGCAGCCTGCGGCGGAACAACCTCGATTGTAGACCATATGGCATTCGGTCCGAAGGACTGCAGCCTGTGGCATCAGGTAAAGGAATACCACAAGCTGGCAGACGGAAATGCTGTTGTTGACTATGGTTTTCACGGCGTGTTCCAGCATGTGAATCCGCAGGTGCTCCAGGAGATGGGCGAGATTGCAAAGGAAGAGGGCATCACCAGCTTTAAGGTTTATATGACCTACGGTTATGGCCTTGGAGACAGTGATCTGATGCAGATCCTGACCCAGGCAAAGAAAGACGGAATCCTCATTGCATCCCATTGTGAGAATGATGGCATCGTCAATTACTGGCGCGACAAGTTTGTAAAAGAGGGCCACACTCAGGCGAAGTATCATCCGATCAGCCGTCCGGCTGCAGCAGAGGCAGAGGCAGTAAACCGTTTCCTGTATCTGGCAGAGTCCGCAGGCGAGGCTCCGGTTTATGTGGTACACTTATCCAGCAAGCAGGGCCTCATGGAAGTGCGCCGCGCGAAACGCCGCGGTCAGAAGCATTTTGGCGTGGAGACCTGTCCGCAGTACCTGTTTATGACCGATGACCGTTACGCAGACGATCAGGAAGGCTTAAAGGCCATTATGGCACCGCCGCTTCGCAAGAAAGATGACAATGAAGCATTGTGGCAGGCGCTCGAGAACGGGGAACTGGACGCAGTTGCAACCGACCATTGCCCATTCACCTTCGCAAAGCAGAAGCAGCAGGGTGCAAAAGACTTTACCCAGTGTCCGAGCGGAGCTCCGGGCGTGGAGGAGCGTCTGCCGCTCATGTTCTCAGAGGCGGTAAAGGGGGAGCATCTGACCATTCCGCAGGTGGTTCATTACCTGTGCACCAACCCGGCCAAGATCGCCGGACTGTACCCGAAGAAGGGCACCATCCAGACTGGTTCTGACGCGGATCTGGTACTCATCGACCCGAAGAAGGAGTGGACCATCACAACAGACAAGATGCACGGAAACGCAGACTATACCTGTTACGAGGGAACCAAAGTGACCGGTGCCATTGAAAAAGTATTCCTGCGTGGTCAGGAAATTGTTTCTGATGGAAACTTTGTGGGAACCCGGGGCGAAGGACAGTACTTAAAGAGAGGAAAGAGCTCTTTAGCAGAATAATATAAGACGGAGAGCAACAGGCCCCGGCGGTGGAACATGGACTGGAAGCTGGCCGGGGCTGAAAGAAAGGAAGCAGGGAACATGCAGAATACGGATGCAGTGGTATGGACAAAGAAATTAGTTGGCATTGAGAGCACAAATCCGGGAAAAGAAGAGCATGAGATTGCCGGATTTTTGGAGCAGGAAATCAAAGCAGCGCTCCCAGAGAGCGGAGCGTTGAAAAAAGATTATACAAAGGAGGGACGCCCGATCTTAATGGCAGTCCTTCCGGGTGAGACAAAAGAAGAACTGGTGTTTATCTGTCACATGGATACCGTTCCGATCGCTGGCGGCTGGACGAAAAATCCGCTGGGTGAGGACGGGGAGAACGGCCGTTTCTTTGGCCGTGGTTCCTGCGATATGAAATCTGGTCTGGCTTCCGCGTTGTGCGCGTTCCTGGAAGCGGCAGCACAGATGAAGGAAACCGGCAAGGCTCCGAAGCGTTACTGTTCACGCGTTGCGCAAACAGCAACGGATTTTGCCGATGCTTCGCATTCCGAATCGGCAAAATCTGATGCCACCACTGTATCATACGGCATTTTCAGTTCAGAAAATGCCTACCCATGTACAGTAACTCCGAAGCGCACTGTAAAGTGGATCGGAACCTGTGACGAGGAAGGCGATATGACTGGCGCAGAGCGCGTGATCGAGCTTGGCTGGGTTACGAAGGACAGTCTGGTGATGGATACCGAGCCGACTGACGGAGAGATTCAGACCGCTCACAAAGGCCGCTACTGGTTTGAGGTGACTATGCACGGGAAGGCAGCGCACGCAAGCCGCCCGGAGCAGGGCATGGACGCGATTGCAGGCATGGCATATATGCTGGCATCTGCCCGCAGCCGCATGAAAGAGTTAAAAGAAGATGCGTTCCTTGGAAAGTCCACCATCGTGTTTGGTGAGATTCAGGGAGGCATTCATCCGTATCAGGTTCCGGCAGAGTGCAAGGTATCGGTGGACATGCGCGTAGTTCCGCCCTATCATATCGAAGATGTGAAGGCATTGTTAGAGGCAGCAGCAGAGGATGCAGCAGCGGAGATTCCGGGACTTCAGGCAGAAATTAAGATTACCGGCAACCGGCCGCCGATCGCGCATCACGAGGATGCCGAGATGCTTTCCCGCATCAAAGCAGCCGTAGAACAGGCAACCGGCAAAGCACCTGTGGTTTCCGCGTTCCCGGGCTACACAGACACGGCAGTCATTGCCGGAACGACCGGAAACTGCAACTGTCTCTCCTACGGACCGGGTACCCTGGCTATGGCCCATAAAGCAGATGAGTATGTGGACGAGGCGGATATCCGCCGCTGCCAGAAGGTGTATGAGACATTACTGGAAAACTGGCTGTGGGAATCATAAAATGATATAGCACCTGTTTCGTGGTGAAACGATGGAAAGGCGATCCTGACTAAATGTTTTGGAAGACAGGGCCGCCTTTCCTGTATCTGGACGGAATGTGGTGACTGTGCTATGATAAGAGAAGTGATACGCCCTGTTTGCTGGCAATCATTTTCTGAGAGGAAATGACTGCAGGATGCAGGCAGGACTCAGGAAAGGAGAAGTTATGGCGGGTGGTTTATTTTGCAGCGGCGGCGGGTGCACGGCAAAGCTCGGAACGGATATTCTAGAGCGGGTTTTAAGCCGGATCGAGCGCGGCGCGGCGGATCCCAATCTGCTGGTGGGGTTTGACAGCAGTGACGACGCGGCGGTTTACCGCGTCAGTGACGATGTGGCTGTGGTACAGACACTGGATTTTTTCCCTCCCATGCTGGAGGATCCCTATGTGTTTGGACAGATCGCGGCAACCAATGCGCTGAGTGATGTGTATGCCATGGGGGGCGAAGTCTTCAGCGCTTTGAATATTGTATGTTTCCCGCAAGATGAGGATCTGAACATTCTCGGCGAGATCATGCGGGGCGGTTCGGAAAAGGTGGTGGAGGCCGGAGCGGTACTCTGCGGCGGCCATTCCATCAACGATAAAGATGTGAAGTACGGACTTTCCGTAAACGGTGTCGTGCATCCGGACCGGATCTATAAAAATAACGGCGGTCAGGCAGGGGACACGCTGATCCTGACAAAAAAGCTGGGAGTCGGTATTATGAATACCGCAAACCGGGTAGGCGCGGCATCGAAAGAGGCTATGGCAGAGGCCATCACTTCTATGACGACGCTGAATAAGTACGCGGCGGCGATTTCCAAAAAGTACACCGTGCATGCCTGTACCGATGTGACTGGCTTCAGCTTTTTAGGCCATCTGCACGAGATGCTGGACAAGCGCCTGTGGGCCGTTGTGGACACGCTGAGCATCCCATACATCAAAGAGGCGTATACCCACGCGGAGAATTTTATGATCACGGCAGCCGGACAGCGAAACCGCAATCATGTGGGTGCGTTTGTGGATTTTAAGGGCGTTCCATTCCCGTTGGAGGAGATTTTATTTGACCCGCAGACCTCCGGCGGCCTGCTGTTTGCGGTACCGCAGGAAGAAGGACGAACTTTCCTGCAGGAATTAAGAGAGGCAGGACTTCCGGCCCAGATCGTGGGGCGGCTTATCCAGCCGGAAGATGCAGGATTTAAGAAGGAAATCACCGTTTTATAAAAGCAGCAGAAGGTTCCAACGAAAAGAAAAGAACATCACAGCACGTTCAGACAATGAAACATGCTGAGGTGTTTGAAAACAGGAAGGAGAAAAATGATGACAACAGTAGATGCAAGAGGCGATGTTTGCCCGATCCCGTTACTCAAGGCAAAAGAGGCAGTTAAAAATTTAAATGGCGCAGGGGATGTGGAGGTTCTTGTAGATAACGAGATTGCAGTGCAGAACCTGGAGAAGATGGCTGGCCAGATGGGCTATGGTGTAGAAACTTCGAAAGAGGAAGAAAAGACCTGGAAAGTAGTCCTTCATGTGAGTGGGCAGGAAAAGTCTGCAGACCAGATCCCGGCAGATCAGTGCCTGGTTCCGGCAAAGAAGAAAACCGTGGTTGCCGTTACCGCGGACCATATGGGCGAGGGCAATGAGGAACTTGGAAAGGTCCTGATCAAGGGATTCTTATTCGCGCAGACACAGCTTGAGACTCTGCCTGACACCATTCTGTTCTACAATGGCGGCGCGAAGCTGACCTGCGAGGGTTCTGATTCCCTGGAAGATTTAAAGAAGCTGGAAGAGGCCGGCGTGCAGATCCTGACCTGCGGTACCTGCTTAAACTACTATGGACTGACCGAAAAGCTGAAAGTGGGCGGTGTCACCAACATGTATGTGATCGCGCAGACCATGGCGGAAGCGGATCTGGTTGTACGGCCATGATCTATCTGGACAATGCGGCCACCTCTCTGCATAAGCCGGAGACGGTGGCCGATGCCGTTTATAAGGTCCTGGTTTCCGGCAATGTGGGCAATGCGGCGAGAGGAAGCAATGAGGCGTCCCTGCAGGCACTGCGCCTGGCGGTGCAGGCCCGGAGCCGCTTGGGAGAACTGTTCGGCTATCCGCATCCGAACCAGGTAGCATTTTCCATGAATGCCACAGACAGCCTGAATATGGCCATCCAGGGTTTGTTTGAGCCGGGAGACCATGTAATCACCACAAAGATGGAGCACAATTCGGTGCTGCGACCGCTGTACCGGAAGGAAAAGGAGGGTGTGGACCTGACAATTATCCCGTGTGATGAAAAGGGAAGAATCTGCCTGGATGTTCTGGCAGGCAGCATCCGCCCGGATACCAGGGCCCTGGTCTGTACGCATGCGTCAAATCTGACTGGCAATGCCAATGATCTGGAAAAGCTGGGGTCTCTGTGCCACGAAAACGGAACGTTGTTTGTGGTAGATGCGGCGCAGACAGCAGGCCTTCTTCCAATTGATATGGAGCGGATGCACATTGATGTGCTGTGCTTTTCCGGACACAAGGGACTTCTTGGTCCCCAGGGAATGGGCGGGATCTGTGTGCGGGAAGGTGTAAAAATAAAGCCATTTCGGGTAGGCGGAACTGGAATCCGCACGTTCGAGAAAGAACAGCCGGATGAGATGCCGACTCTGTTGGAGGCTGGAACCCTGAACATGCCTGGCATTGCCGGACTTCTTGCCGGTGTGGAGTATATTCTGGAAAAGGGAACAGATGCAATCTGGAGAGAGGCGGACGCATATGCGCGCGCATTCTATGAAGGCGTAAGAAATCTGCCGGGTATCCGTGTGTATGGAGACCAGGAGGCAGCAGTCCGGACTCCGGTTGTAACGCTGAATTTAAAAGATTACGATTCTGCTGCGGTTGGCGATGAGCTGATGCAGCGGTTTGATATTGCGGTCCGTTCTGGCGGACACTGCGCGCCGCTCATGCATGAGGCGTTTGGAACGGGAAAGCAGGGAGCCGTGCGGTTCAGCTTTTCTCATTTTAATACGATGGAAGAAGTGCAGGAAGCCGTAAAAGCCATGCGGATCCTCGCCTGGGAGGGTTAAGATGCTGAAAAAGGAACTTCATCTGATCATTACATTTCGCGATACGGTCATGGCCATCCGCATGGAGAAAGCCATGAAGGAAGCCGGGCTTCCGGGGCGGATCATTCCGCTTCCGAGTGCCATCTCCGCAGGCTGCGGCCTGTGCTTTATGGCTCCGTTAGAAGCGAGAGAAGCACTGGAGCAGGAAATGAAAAGGCAGGATATTACATGGGAACTTATCACGGAATTAATGCTGTAACAGTGGCGGCAGCATTGTTTGGTGCGGTGCTGTTAGGCGGATGCAGCCATACTTCATATGAAAAAATTGTGGCTGCGGAGACGACCGTGCAGCAGGCAGAAAATGCAGAAGGACATCTGGAGGAAGAACGGATCGGAGAGGCCGATGCAGAAACTGGGATCATTCTGGAGACAGAAGATCAAAATGCGGGAGAACAGGCGGAAAATGCCGGGGAGTCTGACCAGAATCCAGAGGGAGAAAATTCGAATGGAGAAAATCCGGATGCAGCAGGCGATTCCATGACGATCCTCTTCTCCGGTGACGTGCTGCTGTCCGACCACGTCTTAAATGCCTACAGCCGCGCGGGCGGAATTTCCGGTGTACTGGATCAGGGATATTTAAGTGCCATCCAGTCCGCCGACTATTTTGCGGTCAATGAGGAATTCCCGTTCAGCAGCCGCGGTACCCAGGCGGCAGACAAACAGTATACCTTTCGCCTGGCACCGGAAAAAGTTTCCATATTCAAAGAGATGGGAATTGATGCGGTGACGCTGGCGAACAACCATGCGCTGGATTACGGCACGGATGCGCTGCTTGACACCTGTGAGGTGCTGGATGGCGCCGGGATCCTGCATACCGGGGCTGGAAAAGACCTGGATGCGGCAAAACAGCCAGTTGTGTTTGAGAAGAACGGACAAAGAGTGGCACTCATCGGGGCAACCCGGGTGATCCCGGAGGCTGGATGGGCTGCGGCAAAGAGCCATCCGGGCATGCTGTCCTCCTATGAGGTTTCTGTGGAGCCATTGCTTGCTCAGATCGCGGAATGTCATGCAGCAGGAGCGAAGGTTGTGGTTCTGATCCACTGGGGCATCGAGCGTGACGAGACGCCCCAGGAGTATCAGCGGGCGCTGGCAAAGCGCTACATCGATGCCGGTGCGGATCTGGTGATCGGAAGCCATCCGCATGTGCTGCAGGGCATTGAGTATTATAAAGGAAAGCCGATTTTTTACAGCCTGGGAAATTTTGTGTTTGGAAGCTCCATTCCGAAAACGATGTTGGTTCAGGCGGAGTTTCAGGGGGATGATCTGAATCTGAAACTGATCCCGGGAACCAGCTCCGGCGGTTACACCCGCACTCTGACGGATGCGGGAGAACAATCACAATTTTATCAGTATCTTGAGGAAATCTCCTTCGGGGTATCTCTGGGAGCGGACGGTTCTGTCAGCCCGCAGCCCTGAGTGATTCCGCGTTCTTTGAAGCGTCTGGTGAGAGAATTTAGCACCAGGCGCTTATTTGCGCTCCAGAGCGGCGCAATCAGCAGAGATTTCGGCCCGTCTCCGGTGATGCGGTGGATGACCAGTTCCGGCGGCAGCAGGGCCACGCAGTCAATCACCAGATCCAGGTATTCCTCCATGGCCATGACAGGAAACGGATGCTGTTCGTAGACAGAAGCCAGATCTGTGCCTTTCAGGACGTGGAGAAGCTGCAGCTTGATGCCCTGGATATCCTGCTTTGCCAGATAGCGTACGGTTTCCAGCATCCGCTTCCGGTCTTCATCCGGAAGTCCCAGAATCACATGGACGATGGTTTCTAGTTTTCGTGCCCGAAGCCGGGATAAAGCACCGGTGAAGGTAGAGAGCGGATAACCGCGGCGGATGAAGACGGCGGTATCTTCGTGGATCGTCTGCAGGCCCAGCTCGATCCAGACAGGTTTTTCCTCGTTTAAGCGGGCGCACAGATCCAGTACCTCATCCGGCAGGCAGTCCGGACGCGTGCCGATGGACAGTGCCACGACCTTTGGATGGCGGATGGCAGCGGTGAACAGGGTTTCCAGATAAGAAAGCGGCGCGTAGGTGTTGGTGTAGGACTGGAAGTAGGCAATGTAGGCATCCGGCGCGGAACCCATCTTGTTTTTGATGCGGGAGACAGCCTTTTCAATCTGGCTGTTGACGGCAGTGGTAATCTGGGATTGCCAGTCTGGGCCGGAACTGCGGTCTGTCGGATGAACCATGTTCGCTCCTGGACCGTCATGGAGCATCGAAGCCGCAGAGAACGCGGAGAAATCCAGAGGTGCGGCAAAATCCCCGGAACCGCCCTCACTGCAGAAAATGCAGCCGCGCGTTCCAAGCGTTCCGTCCCGGTTTGGGCAGGTCATATGCCCGTCCAGGGCAATTTTGTAGACTTTCTGGCCAAAGCGGGATTTCATCTCGAAGTCGAGGGAGTGATAGGGTTTGCCATTCCAGTTCATGTGTGTATTTCCTTTCTTTTGCGGGAATTTTCGGTTCCTTTTCCATACAGTATACCATAGATGACCGGGATCTGCTTTGCCGGTTTGCGTGTTTGCTGTAACCCAGACCGCACGACCGTAAAAAAACGCAGACAACGAAAAGAATATTCTATTGTCCGGGAAACAAACGGTGTGGTATACTGGAAGCTAAGATCGGCAGAGGACCAGAAAGAGTGGTCAGAATGGAAAACTGCCGAGGGGATTTTTGCACGGACGGAACGCATCGTGGAAAACGGACGGACCGGGCCTGCATGGAGAAAACGGAGGGGTAAAGGATGAACACAGCAAAAACATTGGAACTGTTACGGTCAGAAGCAGCAAATACCCGTATGTGCGAACTGTACGGCGCGGATAAGGCAGAGGAGAATATCTGCCGTTACGAAGATCTGGTAAAAAAATTCCAGGAAAATTTCGGTGAGAAAGACATTCTTATGTTCAGTTCACCGGGCAGAACAGAAATCAGCGGAAACCACACCGACCATAACCATGGCAAGGTTCTGGCAGGAAGCATCAACCTGGACTGCGTGGGAATTGCCGCAAAGAATGAGTCGAATAAAGTCAACATCATCAGTGAGACATTCCACCAGAAATTTACCATTGACTTAAACGAGCTGGAGCCGAGTGCCAAAAAAGCAGGAACGGTAGATCTTGTAAAGGGCTTATTAAAAGGTTTCCAGGAGTCTGGTTATGAGGTTGGCGGTTTTGATGCCTACATCACCAGCAATGTTATCAGCTCCGCGGGCGTGAGTTCTTCCGCATCGTTTGAGATGCTGCTGTGCTCCATGTTAAACCGTTTCTTTAACGAGGGCCGCATGGATACCGTTGCGTATGCTCACATTGGAAAATATGCGGAGAATGTATACTGGGACAAGGGTTCCGGACTTCTGGACCAGATGGCCTGCGCGGTTGGCGGCCTCATCACCATCGATTTCCTGAAGCCGACTGAGCCGAAGGTGGAAAAGATTGATTTTGATTTTGCGTCCCAGAACCACAGCCTCATCATTGTGCAGACCGGAAAGGGCCATGCAGACTTAAGCGCGGATTATTCTTCTGTTCCGAACGAGATGAAGAAAGTAGCACAGTTCTTTGGAAAGGAAGTCTGCGCTGAAGTGACTGAGCAGCAGGTTATCGATAACATTCAGGAAGTCCGTGCATTTGCAGGTGACCGTTCCGTGATGCGTGCCCTTCACTTCTTTGAGGAGAATAAGCGGGTTGAGGCCATGGTTGCAGATTTGAAGGAAAACCGTTTCTCAGACTTCCTGGCTAACATTACGGCATCCGGAAACTCTTCCTGGAAGTGGCTGCAGAACTGCTACACCACGGCAAGCGTGCAGGAGCAGGGAATCTCCATTGCCCTGGCACTGACTGAGCTGTTCATTGCAGAAAAGCAGCGCGGCGCATGCCGCATCCACGGCGGCGGCTTTGCGGGCGTCATCATGGCAATGCTGCCAAATGATATTGTGGACGAGTATATCGACTATATCGAGCATGCCATGGGCGCAGGCAGCGCGTACCGGATGAGCATCCGGCCGTATGGCGCAGTGTGCGTGAATGATATTATCTAACAATTCGAACCTTTTCTTTTTCGTCAATTTGTGATATGATGGCGGGCGGTAGTGATACCGCCCGTTTTTTGTATGATAGGAAATTGCGTCCTATCATACAAAAAGCGCTCCGCAGGGATGCGCACTCGGCGCAATGGTAGATGGTTGCCGAAGCAACCGCGCCTCGGCGCGAGAATCCGGCTTGCCGGATTCTTTTTCATTATATTAAGGGATCACGCCAGACGGAAAAGAGGATTAAGACAGGAGTTATGAAACATTACAAAAAAATTACCGCCCTGATCTATGGGGCTTTGCTTTTAATCTGCGTCGGGATTGTGTGGCTTCTTGGCGTGTTAAACCGCCAGGCAGGCGGAAACCATGAAACTACAGCGCAGGAGAGCAGCGTACAGGCAGGAACAGAAACCGGGAATGCCGGTGAGACAGAGCCTGGAACACCTGGGACAAACGGTGACCAGAACGGAACAGGTGAACAGGAACGCAAAGACGACGGTCAGGAGTCAGAGGAAGAACGCCAGGCCCGTCTGGAACAGGAGCGTCAGGAATGGCTTGCGGAGTACCGCAGACAGCAGAGACAGCGCCGCAGAGCGCAGGGGGCAGGAAATACAGAGGAGCAGGCGGAGACAGAAACCGAAAAGCCATATGAGCCTCCGACTCTGATGCTGGCTTCGGACCTTCATTTTATGAGCAGCACCACCCACGACGACGGAAAGGCGTTCTGGAGCATGGTGGAGCACGACGATGGCAAAATCGACCAGTACAGTGAGGAAATGCTGGATACCCTGGTCGAGACAGCCATCGAGACACATCCGACTGCGCTGGCCCTCACCGGGGATCTTACCTTGAACGGAGAGAAAATAAACCATCAGCTGCTGGCAGAAAAACTGCAGGAGGTACAGGATGCGGGGATTCCGGTGGTGGTGATCCCGGGAAATCACGATATGCAGAATAAAAACGCGTCAACGTATTTTGGTGAGATGCGGGAACCGGCAGAATATCTGGAAACTGCAGATGATTTTTACGAGATCTATCACCAGTTTGGCTATGACCAGTCACCGAACCGCGATGAAGCATCCTTAAGTTATGTTTATCCGCTCGACCCATATCACTGGCTTCTGATGATGGATTCCTGTATTTACGATGACGGAAACCATGTGGAGGGACGGATCAGCGAGGCAACACTCAAATGGATGGAAGTTCATCTTCAGGTAGCGAAGGAGAATGGCATTCAGGTCATTGTGCTGGCGCATCATAACCTTTTGCAGGAGAGCCGCCTGTTTACAACGCAGTGTGAGATGGAGAACGGGCCGGAAGTCACGGCGCTGTTGGAAAAGTACCAGGTACCTCTGTTTATCAGCGGACATCTCCATGTACAGAGGATCCGGGAGCACACAAAGGAGCCGGGTGTGTCGGGAACGGGAGAAGGGATCCACGAGATTGTTCTGGGACCGTATTCGTTTCCGGGCAACCAGTATGGCATGCTGAGCTGGGACTTAAACGACACGATGACATTTGAGACGGGACATGCCGATGTGGCGGCCTGGGCAAAGGAACAGGGTTCAGAAAATCCGGAGCTTTTAAATTTTGCGGACTGGTCTTTGCAGTACGCGAAATCCGTAATCCGAGAACAGGTAAAGCAGACGATTACCCTGGTGCCGGATGATCTGAAGGCACAGATGGCATCCCTTTACGCCGATCTTTACTTCCCGTACTGTGCGGGAGAGGCGCTTTCCTGGAGTGACGCGAAGCAGACCAGTGCCTATACGCTGTGGAAGCGTGTGGACCCAAAAGGAAAGAAAATGAAAGAAATGCAGAGCATGGCGGCGGACAGCTATGTGGCGCGCCAGAGCTGGAGCGGCGGAGGCCGTCCACAATTGGAACCAGCCGGACCGGAAGATGTGTCTGGAGAGGACGAAAGATAAACTGTGTATGTGTCAGAAAGACAGATGCACATTACAGCCTGACACGATAAAAATAGAATAATGACACAATAAAAATGCTGTAATTAAGCCAATAAGAATAGTGTTTGTCTTTTACATGGGAACGAGTTATAGTCTCTCTGGCAGATGAGAGAGGCAATAACTCGTTCTGCCTTTTGGTGCCTATTGGGGCAAAAAAGAATCAGATTTTGGGGGAGAATATGGCTACACAGCAGATTGAAGATCCAGTTAAGCGAAAAATCGTGGAGTATGCGCTCATCACGGTGAGCATCTGGATCATGGTAGTGGGAATTTACTTTTTTAAGTTCCCGAATAACTTTTCATTTGGCGGTGTTACGGGTTTTTCGTCCGTCGTCAGCAGACTCACCGGCATGAATGCCAGTGACTTTACGTTTATCGTGAACACCGGACTCCTGGTTCTGGGCTTTCTGTTCCTGGGAACCGATGTGGGAATCAAGACCGTTTATTCCAGCATGCTGATGTCCTTCAGCTTAAGCGCGCTGGACCGCTTTGTTCCGTTAACAGGAACCATCACCGACCAGCCGATGCTGGAACTCATCTTTGCGATCTTCCTTCCAGCAATCGGATCTGCGATTTTGTTTAATATCGGCGCGTCCAGCGGCGGAACCGACATTATCGCGATGATCTTAAAGGCACATTCCAGCATGAACATCGGAACCGCCCTCCTGGTGGTGGATATCACCTCTGTGGCAATGTCGTTTTTCGTGTTCGGACCGACCACGGGCCTGTATTCTTCGCTGGGCCTGATGGCAAAATCACTTGTGATCGATGGCGTTATCGAGAATATCAATCTCTGTAAATGCTTTAATATTATTTGCGATGACCCGGATCCGATCTGTGATTTTATCATCAAGGATCTCAATCGCAGTGCTACCGTTTACAAGGCACAGGGCGCGTTTTCCCATCACAGCAAGACCGTCATCATGACGACAATGAAGCGCAGCCAGGCAGTGCGCCTGCGCAACTACATCAAGGCAGTGGAGCCAACCGCATTTATTCTGATCTCCAACTCCAGTGAGATCATCGGAAAAGGATTTTTAAGCAACTAAACAAACGTATAAAAAGAGAGCAGCCCTGCGGCATTCGTGAAGGATAGCCGCAGGGCTTTTTGCGTGCCGGAAATTCGATTTAGCGGGTCTTTTCCCTATGTTCCGCGCGGGCAATCAGTTTATAGAGGAGGGCGGAGAACAGGCACAAAAGGACGATGGAGAGCATGACACAGTCAAGCTGAAATACCTGGCTTCCGTAAATAATAAGATAGCCAAGCCCGCGTCTCGCCGCGAGAAATTCCCCGATGATGACCCCGACCAGGCACAGGCCCACATTCACTTTCATGTTATTGATGATAAGGGGCACGGAGCCGGGGAGCAGTACTTTGAAGAGAACATCCTTTTTGTTTCCGCCAAGCGCATAGACGAGCCGGATCTTATCCGGATCCATGGCGAGAAAGCCGTTATGCAGTGTCAGAATGGAGCCGAACACGGCAACTGATACCGCGGCTGCGATGATCGTGTGCACGCGGGCGCCCATCCAGACGATCAGCATAGGAGCGAGCGCGGATTTTGGAAGGCTGTTGAGCATGACAAGATAGGGTTCTGCAATCTCGGAGATACTGCGGCTGGCCCACAGGAGCACAGCAGCCGAGATTCCTAAAAATGTCACAATCAGAAAGCTCACAGCTGTCTCAAACAGTGTGATGCTGATGTGGGAGAGCATGCTTCCGTCGCGTACCATCTGAAAGAAACAAAGGAAAACCCGGGACGGGGAACTGAAAATGAAATCGTCGATCAGATTCAGCGAGGCAGCGAGTTCCCAGACGGCGAGAAACAGGACCAGGAGCATGACCCGGCAGACTGCCACCTTTCTTTTATGAGATTTTTCCTGCTCTATATAAAGTTCCTGAAAGCGGATCCAGGATGGAACCTGCGGCATCATATTTCCTCCTGTGAGGGTTTCTTTCTATTAGGATATGTAGGAAAAGCGTTTTTTGGCATCTTCTGCGGCATTCCTGCATATAAAGATACTTGAGAGGCGTCTGTCGCAAAAATGGCCCTGTCATGTTCTGGGGTCAATTTTGCGGCAGCAGAACAGAAAGGAGGAATCAGGCTATGATCCTGGTGCTGGATGATCATCCGCTGTCCCGTCAGGGACTGGAATCCGTGATCCGGATGTACCGGCCGGAAGAACAGGTTGTGCAGGCAGGCAATGTGAAAGAGGCAGTGGCCTGCATGGAACACGGCAGGGTGGATATGGCGTTTGTGGATCTGAAACTGAGGAAGGAAAGTGGATTTACGTTTGTGCGCTGGCTGCGGGAGCAGGAAAAACCAGTGAAGATACTTCTGATCGCATCCAATCTGAAAAACGGGGATTTTGAGCGGGCAAGAAAACTTGGCGTGGATGCCTGCGTGCAGAAGGATGCGTTTGTGGATGAAATTCTGTATGGATTAAAGGTGGTGGAGCGCGGCGGAAAATTTTATTCCTCCGGCCTGATTGAGTCGATGGAGGCAGAAGAGGAGGAAAAGAAAAAACTGGATGTGCTGACGGGAAGGGAGCTGGATGTGCTCAGGCTTTTGAGCCGGGGCTACGCCAACGCAAAAATCGGGCAGCTTCTTTTCATATCGGAAGGAACGGTAAAAAAGCATATCACAAGTATTCTCGGCAAGCTCTGTCTCAAAAACCGGGTGGAAGCGGTGCTGTTTGCGAGCAGGACCCTGCCAAAAGAATGGGATGAGGAATTGGAAACACAGGCTGGCACAGATGGGGAGAAAAGACTATGAAACGACGGGGAAAAGTGATGGAACGGTTTATCCTGATGGCTTTGATGGCGGCCGGGCTCTGCGGAATGGGGAGCGTCTACGCATCCTGGACAAACCGTCTGGAAACAAGCATGCATCTCGATACGGACCAGTTCTGCATGCGGGTTCCAGATGGCGTGCCGGCTTTGGTGAGCATTCTGGACACAGAGGGAGAGGTTCAGAATGAATCGGAGATGGAGCTGGAGACGGAGGAAGAGGGAAAGCTTGCGCATATCCGCCTTACAGACAGTATTCTTGCCGGGCTGCTCGCGGATGGCGGAGCGGTCCGGGTAGAATTTCCGCTTGTCTGCGCAGAGGAAGAAAGTGTCTGGGAGATTGGAAGTTCCATGCAGGAGAGTACGGCAGAACTAAAACCGGAACAGATCCTGCTTGTGAGCGGCGGGGCATGCTATGAGCTCACGGATCCATTTGCGGAAGCGTTTGAAGATCCGGTGCCATGCAGCATTCAGGCGGAAAGTGAAATGCGGGAAGACGGAGCGTATGGCATGATCACGCTCACGGTGGATGCAGCTGCCCAGGAAGAGCTTGCCGGGCGGCCGGATACGCTTGTCATGACGGAAGAGGAGCTGGGAGCGCTTGTCCCAGTGTCTTCAGAACTTATGGATATCTCGTTTGAAACCGAGGTTTCAGACGGAGAAAGCATTGGCAGCGATATGGGCGTGGCGGTGATCTACAGCGTTTCATGCGACCTGTATCTGGGCCAGGCAGGGGAGGTGACGGAAGAATGACAGAAAAGAAAACAGCGGTTCTGGCCGTTTTGGTGATGCTGCTTCCCGGAGCCGCGCATATGGCTTATGGATATTGGACCGACCGGATTACAGTCCGGGAAGACATTGCGGTGGTGTGGCCGGTTGAGGTGGAAATCCAGGAGACAGAAGAAGAGGAGCCGGAAGCGGAAAACACAGATAGTTTGCCTGATGCGGAAGCAGTGGATGGCGCAGGCGGTGATGCATATGTACCGGAGCAAATAACGGCAGCGGAGGATGATCACGTATGAGAAGGCAGAAAACAGGACGAAGACGCGGCCGGCATTATGGAAGATATGCGGTTTTGCTCCTGCTTTTTGTATACATTCCGTCTGCTCCGTTTCTGGCCAATTTTTTTCAGCAGAGTGCATGGCTTTTGCCCGCGTACTGGTGCCTGCTCTGCATGGCGGCGCTTCTGGTGCTCCCGGCGGTCCATGTGCCGGGGAGCCTGCGAGGCCAGGAACTTGTACAGGGATATGCATGGTCTGGGGCTGGCATTTATCTGGCGCTCTGTTATGGGATAGGCATCTTTTTAAAAAGCCTTGCGGCAACGCCATATGACCATTCCCCGGCAGGAATGGCCGGAAATATAGTGCCGCTTCTGTTGTCCCTGGCATACCGGGAATACGCGCGCGCCTATGGGACAGGCGTACTCTTTCGGCTGCAGAAGCACAGGAGAAAACAAAAATACCTGCTTCTGGCGTTGATGGCGGTGTTTTTTGCGTGTTCCGATATCAGCCTGAAGCGGGCATCGCTTGTGCAGGACGGAAAAGCGCTGTTTTTGTTTCTTGTGCAGCAGGTTCTTCCCGCTCTCTTAAAAAGCAGTACGCTGATTGTTCTGGCGTATCACGGCGGCTGGAAATCTGCCCTGGTTTACAGTGCGGTGCCGGAGCTGTTTCTGCGTCTTTTCCCGTTTTTGCCAGAGCTTCCATGGCTGGCGCAGAGCGCGGTGGATATGGCGTATCCGGTGGTGTTTGCCATGTGGATCCGGGAGTCACTGGAACTGGAAGATGGACCGGGGATGGATCCGGAAGAGCGAAAGGGAGGCGTTTGGCGTTCGTTTGCCGGACTGGCTGCCGCTGTGGCATTCTGCTGGTTCTGTGTGGGCGTATTCCCGGTCTACCCGTCTGTGGTCCTCACGGGCAGCATGGAGCCTGGAATCCGTCCGGGAGACGTGGTGCTGATCCGGAAAATCTCAAAAGAGTCGGAGATTTACGGATTAAAAGAAGAGGATGTCATTAATTTCAGCCGGGAAAACTTTACCGTCACACACCGGATTAAGGAGGTCCTGCGCGATGAGGCGGGAAATATTTCATTTTGCACACAGGGTGACAACAATCCCGCCGCGGATGTGGACGCAGTGATTCCGAATAACGTCAATGGCATTGTTGTCGGAGTTGTGCCGAAGGCGGGACTGGGGGTTTTGCTGCTGAAAGGAAGCGGGGAGGCGCCGGAGGGCATTATGACCGGAGGAGGCGCCGCGGAATCATAAGGAAAAATACATAGGGAATCAATGGAGGATAAGATTGTGGAGACAGAACAGGAGTATGAAGGATTTGCCTGGCCGGTGTTCTGGCGCCGTTTTGGTGTCTGTGCCGGTATTTTTCTGGTGGTCTTTGGCATAGGCTTGATCCGGAGCGGCGTGCGCAGGCAGGAAGAGGTACAGGAGAAGGTGCTGTGCAGCTATGAACTTCGGACAGAAAGTTCCAGCCGGGTGCACCTGCTGCCAAACGGACTGTACGGGGAGCCATGGCTGGAGGCGGGAAATATCTGTGCGTCCAGCCTGACCGATTATGTAGAACTTGTCTTTTCTGCCGGGCTGAAGGCAGATAACAGCCGGGAGAATGCAGAGGAAACTTCCGTGACGCTGCAGGGATCTGGAACGGCAACAGCAGTTCTGCGCGGCTATCAGGCTTCCGGGGATGGAAAAAAGGATGTCTATGTGCAGAAGACGGTGCTTCGGGAGCAGGATGCAGAGGTATCTGATTCTGCCGGAGGCGCATCTGCGCAGTCTGTCGATATCACGCTGCGCATCCGCCCGGAGGACTATCTCGCCCGTGCGGAGGAGGCGGACCGCATTCTTGGCGGGAGTGTTTCCAGGGAGCTTACCATCTTATTTGAGGGAAGTTTTCAGGTGGAAGCAGCGGGAAAAACAGAGGACGAGCCCTTTTCCTGCGAGGTGAGCATCCCGCTTGCGGCGCCGGGCAGTTTTTATGAGATCACGCCGTCTGAGCCAGACACAAAGACCGGAGAGATTACGGAGAAGACGACGGTTACAAAGCCGGTGCGCGCCGGACGGATTGCGGCGGGGGCAGCAGGGATCCTTGCCGGTTTTATACTGGTCTGGTTTGTCCTGTGGATGACACGGGAGCCGGACGAACAGCAGCAGTGGGTGCGGAGCATGCGGGCTCTTTTGCGAAAGTACGGAAGCAGACTCCTTTGTGTGGAAAAACTTCCGGATACAGATGGCAAAGAGGTGATCCGTCTCTGCGATATAGAAGGGCTGATCCAGGCAGCAGAAGAGCTTCGCAGCCCGGTTCTGTATGCCGCAGAGGAGTCCGGACTGCCGCGGGATGGCCGCTTTCTGGTATCGGGAGAGCCGTGCTGCTATGAAGTTCTCCTGCAGGCGGAAGCTGCTGCGCCTTTGGTGGAAGATGAGGGGGACGAAAGTGGAAAATAACCGGTCCGAACGTGCAGGAAAAGAGAGGACGAACGGGGGATTTCGAAAACGGGATTTCTGTATATACTGTGGTTGTGAGCGAAAAAGCGAACAGCTAAGAAGAGGAAAAAGGAGGATTTCATTATGAGAAAAGCAGGAAAAAAACCGATGGCCGGAGGCATTCTGGCCCTGTCCCTGATCCTGACTGGTACCGGATACGCGTACTGGACCGATTCCCTGAACGTAACGACCAAGGCAACAACGGGTGACCTTGAGGTGACCTTCGCGGATCTCGGCCTCTATGCGCAGTACGCGAATGAGACCAGGGAAAATGGCTGGAGCATCGTGGACGGCATCGGAGACACTTCCTATGTAGCAGATGACTTCTTTATGAGAGGAAAAGATTACAACAGCATCGCGAAAGACGGAAGCATCGAGGGATACCGGGATCGTTCCAAGAACTACAATAACGTAGACTTTGACGCGAAGCTCGTGGATGCGGCAGCCATCAAGAAGGATGTTGGAGAATATACCACCGCAAACACCAACGGCAGTGACCAGATCGAAGTGACCGTGAACAAGATGTATCCGGGATACGCGCAGGCGTTCCGCACCGATATCCTGAATGTGGGTGATATCGCAGCAAAACTGAGCAACGTGCGCTTCAATGTGGAAAAGGGTGATGAGGCGAATGCGAGCCTGTCAGATGAGGCAAAGGAGATGCTCGGTGTGGCAGTCTTCATCAACCAGGAGCAGTACAATCCGGCTGGCGGCCAGGATGGAAAGAATGTCTTTAAGCTGGCTCAGGCTATGGATTTAGACAGCAGCGCGTACTTCAACGTGGGAGGTGTTGAGTTTGTACGTCTTTCCGCACTTGGAGAAGAAAACCAGGCTAAGCTGAAAGAGGCGATTGCAAATGCGGAGATCTTCTGCAGCCCGGCAACTGACAACCGCATGGATCTGTTCCTTGGCGTAGCCATGGATCCGGATGGAGCAGGTACCTACACCACAGGTTCCACCGAGATCATGAATACCGCCAATAATGATGCGGACAGCCAGAACCAGAGCGCGAAGATCACCATGGATCTGGACTGGGACCAGTTCAACGTAGGAAAAGATACCGAGAACGCGAATATCCTGGTAGAACAGAACCGATAAAAATGACATTATAAGAAAGAGGTTCCATAGCCTGGAGAGGCTGTGGAACCTCTTTTTCAATTTGAGTTTTTCCAGAAAATCCCTTTTCTTTCCCCGGATTTGATGTTAGAATAACGGCTGATACAGTAGAAAATGGGAAATTGTGCATAATAACAAAAAAGTGTTTACATTTAGTACTTTGTATGGTAATATCATATATGTAATCGGTTTCCTAAATTGGAAGCGAAAGAGGACATTATAAATGAATATTAAAGAACTGGCTAAACGTGCAGGTGTTTCTTCTGCGACAGTCTCAAGAGTACTGAACAACTCTGGATATGTAAAAGAAGAAACACGGAAAAAGGTGCTGGAAGCGGTTGAGGAATACAATTATGTTCCCAATGCGATTGCCAGAAACTTAAGCATCAACGACAATCCCAGCATTGGCGTTATCATTCCGGATATCGAAAACGAGTTCTTTTTTAAAGCAATCAGCGGAATCAGTGAGATTGCGGACAGTTATCACTACAACATCGTGTATTTTGGCACGAATGAGACGCTGAGCAAGGAACATGAGTTTTTGAATGTCGCGATCAGCCAGCGCCTCAAAGGCGTGATCATCGCGCCGGTTTCACAGCTCGACACTGTCACGAAGGACAGCCTGCTCAAGCTGGAGGAATCCGGCATTCCGGTTGTTCTGATCGACCGGGATATCCGCGGGGCACGTTTTGACGGCGTGTTTGTCGATAACTTCGGCGGGGCATATGACGGCGTGGATGCGCTGATCCGCAATGGTCATGAAAAAATCGCGGTCATAGCAGGACCAAGTACCTCAAAACCAGGAAAAGAGCGGCTTCAGGGTTACCGTCAGGCTATGGAGGATGCAGGGATTCCGGTGCGGGAAGAATATATCGCGTATGGGGATTTCAAGAGCGAAAAAGCCTATGAATCAGCGAAGTATCTGCTGAATCTGCCGGATCCGCCTACAGCAGTCTTTTCTTCAAACAACGAGTCAACGCTTGGGTGTTTAAAATATCTGACGGAGCAGGGCATGGTACCCGGACGGGAGATCGCGCTTCTTGGATTCGATGATATTGAAACGCTTAAAGTCATCGATTATAAGTTGTCGGTGGTAGAGCGGGACGCAAGACAGCAGGGCATGGAGGCTATGAAGCTTCTCATGGAATGCTTTGAGGACAGCAAAAACCGCCAGCGGGGAAAACGAATCCTGGTTCCGTATCAGATCATTCTGCGCGGATCAGAAAAGAAAACGAAGGAACAGCATGTGTAGGACACATGTTCCGGTAAAGAATCCGGTAAAACGGATTCTTTTTTTAAAAATGACATGTAACCGGTTACATATTGAGGATAAAATAACAAATAGAAAAGGAGAGAGTATTATGAGTTTAAACCGTATGATCGATCACACCATGTTAAAGGCAGATGCATCAAAGGAAACCATTATCCGTTATTGCAGCGAGGCAAAAGAACATGAATTTGCATCTGTCTGTGTAAATACCTGTTTTGTTCCGTTAGTGGCGCAGGAATTAAAAGGAAGCGGCGTGAAAACCTGCTGTGTCGTTGGTTTCCCGTTAGGAGCCATGCTGACGAGCGCAAAGGCATTTGAAGCATCCGAAGCAGTTAAGGCGGGAGCAGACGAAGTGGACATGGTCATCAATGTGAGTGCGTTAAAAGACAAAGATGATAAATATGTAGAAGATGATATCCGGGCAGTTGTTGAGGCATCAAAGGGAGCCGTTGTAAAAGTCATCATTGAGACCTGTCTTCTGACCGATGAGGAAAAGGTGCGGGCATGTGAGCTGTCTGTGAAAGCCGGAGCAGATTTTGTAAAGACTTCTACCGGATTTTCTACCGGCGGCGCAACCGTGGAGGATGTTGCATTGATGAAGAAAACCGTTGGTGATCGCGCAAAAGTAAAAGCAAGCGGCGGCATCCGCACACCGGAGGCGGCAAAAGCTTTGGTAGAGGCGGGAGCAGACCGAATCGGCGCTGGAAACGGAGTTGTACTGCTGTAACAGTCAGGGGTATTACGGAGAAGGAAAGAAGGAGAACGCTCATGGGGAAGAAAACAGTTGTATTTGGAAGTTTTGTTGTGGATCTGATGGGAAGAACCCCACACCTTCCGGCTGCGGGGGAAACCGTAAAGGGAACCGTCTTTAAAATGGGACCTGGAGGAAAGGGATTTAACCAGGGAGTAGCTGCCCACAAGGCTGGGGCAGATGTAACGATGGTAACCAAGCTTGGCCGCGATTCCTTTGCGGACATTGCGTTAAACACGATGAAAGACTTAGGCATGAATCAGGACCGGATCCTGTATTCTGATGATACAGAGACCGGATGCGCGCTTATTATGGTAGATGAGAATACCAGCCAGAACGAGATTGTAGTCATCCTGGGTTCCTGCAATACCATCACCGATGAAGAAGTGGATTCCCTGGAGGATCTGCTCGATGGTTCCGAGTATCTGCTGACGCAGCTTGAGACCAACGTCTCTTCAGTAGAACGTATCGTTGACATTGCATGCAAAAAGGGCGTGAAAGTTATTCTGAATACCGCACCGGTACAGCCAATCAGCGATGAGCTTCTGAGCAAGGTTGATCTCATTACTCCGAATGAGGTTGAGGCAGAAATTCTGACCGGAGTAAAGGTAGATAGTGAGGAAGCAGCAGATAAGGCAGCAGAATGGTTCTTTGGAAAAGGCGTAAAGAGAGTACTTATTACGCTGGGTGGCAGAGGGGTCTACATCAATACCAGAGACAAAAAGGGCATTATCCCGGCTTACAAGGTTAATGCGATTGATACCACAGGTGCCGGGGACGCATTCAACGGAGGCCTTTTAGCAGCACTGGCAGAGGGCAGAGATATCTGGGAGGCAGCAGATTTTGCGAACGCGCTGGCTGCGCTGTCTGTTCAGAAGATCGGAACCACACCGGCTATGCCAGTCAGAAGTGAGATCGATGAGTTCTTAAACGCACATAAAAATTAAGGGGGAAAGATTTATGCTGAAAACAGGAATTTTACATCCACAGCTTGCAAGGGTGCTCGCAGAGCTGCGACATAAAGACACGCTGGTAATCGGAGATGCAGGACTGCCGATCCCAAAGGGAGTGGAGCGCATCGACCTTGGATGGAGACCGGGCGATCCGGCTTATCTGGATGTACTCGAGGAAATTTTAAAATACATTGTGGTGGAAAAGGCAACGTTTGCAGATGAGGCACTTAGCGTAACGCCGGAGTTCCACGAGAAAGCAAAGGCACTTCTTCCGAAAGGACTTCCGGTGGAATACATTCCGCACACAGAATTAAAAGCCAGAAGCGCGGACGCGAAAGCGATCATCCTCACGGGAGAGTTTACAGGATATACCAATGTGATCCTGACTGCAGGCTGCGCTTATTAGTAAGAAATCCGAAGGAGGCGGAAAATGGGGGATCGTATTGTGCTGCGTCTGGAAGATATCGTCAAGACGTTTCCGGGCGTAAAGGCTTTGGATGGGGTAAAACTGGATGTAAAAGAGGGTGAGGTCCATGCCCTCTGCGGAGAGAACGGTGCCGGTAAATCCACGTTGATGAAGATTATTGCAGGCGCGCAGGGGTATACTTCCGGACACATGTATGTCAACGACCAGGAAGTGGTGTTCCATTCGACCAAAGAAGCGGAAAAAATGGGAATCGCCATGATTTATCAGGAATTTAACATGGTTCCTGAGCTTTCCGTGGCAGAGAACATGTATCTTGGAAGGCTTCCGAGAACACAGTTTGGCTCAGTGGACTGGAAAAAACTGTATCAGGACGCAGAAGAGGTCCTGACCCGTCTTGGACTGAAATTCAGCTGCCGCAGCAAGGTGAAAAACCTGTCGGTAGCGGAATCGCAGATGACAGAGATCGCGAAGTGCTTAACGATCGGCGCAAAGGTCATCATCATGGATGAGCCAACTGCGGCGCTGACGGATGAAGAAATCCAGATTCTGTTCCGGATCATCGCGGAATTAAAGGAAAAGGGAATTTCCATTCTCTATATCTCGCACCGCATGGATGAGATTTTCCAGATCTCAGACCGGCTGACGGTATTCCGCGATGGAAAATACATTGCGACCAAGAACATCGGAGAGACCGATTACGACGATGTGGTATCCATGATGGTTGGCCGGAGTGTGACAAACCTTTATCCGAAACGGGATTATAAGAAGCAGGATGTGGCGATGGAGCTTCGCAATGTGAGCGGCAGAGGCGTTCATGGCGTAAACTTAAAGCTGCACAGAGGCGAAATCCTCGGGGTTGCCGGTCTTCTTGGATCCGGCACCATAGAACTTTCCAAGATCGTATACGGAGCGCTTCCGATGACGGAAGGCGAAGTGATCATCAACGGAGAAAAGAAGGACTGCTCGTCACCGAGAAAGGCCCTGAAAGCCGGCATCGGATTTGTGTCCGATGACCGAAAACAGGAGGGACTGGTCCTGATCCGGAATATCCGGGAAAATATTTCCATGTCATCTCTCGATAAGATCAGCAACGGACTGTATCTGAACAAGGCAAAGGAAACGGAAAATATCAACGCGCAGGTAGAGCGCCTGAACATCAAGATCAGCAGCCCGGCACAGCTTGCTGGAAAACTGAGTGGCGGAAACCAGCAGAAAGTCGTATTCGCAAAAGTGCTGGAGGCAGATCCGTCCATCCTGATCCTGGACGAGCCGACCCGCGGTGTGGATGTGGGCGCAAAGGCAGAAATCTATCAGATCATGGATGAACTGACAAAGCAGGGAAAGAGCATTATCCTGATCTCGACCGATTTGCCGGAGGTCATCGGCATGAGTGACCGCGTGGTGATCATGCGCGAGGGCTACACCGTTCTGGAGATTGATAAATCAGAAATGAATCAGGAAAAAATATTGGCCTATGCGTCAGGAGGAGTCAGTGAAAATGAATAAGAAAAAATTGATCAATCAGATTAATATTTATCGCTCCGTGTTGATCCTTCTTGTGATCTGTGTGTTTGCAACGATCTTGTCTCCAAGCTTCTTGAGTGTGACAAACCTGTTCAACGTATTTAAACAGATCACGGTAGCCGGCATTGTCGGATGCGGTATGACATTTGTAATCTTAACCGGCGGCATCGATCTTTCTGTTGGTTCGATCCTGGGACTGTCTGGTGTACTGGCATCCGGCGTTCTGGCATCTACCGGAAACACAGCGGCAGCGGTTGCGGTATCTCTGATCATTGGTATCGCATGCGGCGCAGTAAACGGATTTTTCGTATCCGTCTGCGGAATACCGCCGTTTATTTCTACCCTTGGCATGATGACGCTGCTTCGAGGCGTAATCCTTGTATACACAAAGGGTTCCCCGATTCCGATCAAAGTAGATTCTTACAAATTCTTTGGTAAGGGCAGCATTGCGGGAATCCCGGTTCCGGTCATCATCCTGATTGTGGTATTTTTACTGGCACATTATATTCTCACCCAGACATCCTATGGCCGCAGCGTCTATGCGGTAGGCGGAAATCGTGAGGCAGCACGCCTTTCCGGTATCCGGGTTAAGACCAGTGAGTTCCTGGTGTACACTTTAAACGGCCTGATGTGCGGCATGGCAGGACTGATCCTGACAGCACGTCTGGGCTCTGCGCAGTCCACAAGCGGAACCGGCATTGAGATGGATGCGATTGCAGCAGTTATCCTTGGCGGAACCAGTTTAAGCGGTGGTGTTGGATTTGTCCTTCCGACCGTAGTCGGCGCAATGATCATGGGTATTATTGATAATATCCTGACTCTTATGAACGTAAACCCGCACGCTACCAACATTGTAAAAGGTGCGGTAATCCTGATCGCGGTACTGGTAGATAAGAAAGTGAAAGACCTGTCCGCAAAGGCTGAATAAAACGAAAAATATATCCCTGCGGGGTAAAATAAAAAGGAGAGTGTATTTATGAGAAAGAGAATGGGAGCAGTTTTCATGGCAATGGCAATGGTATGTGCAGGCGTGACCGCATGCAGCTCAGGCGCAAGCGCACCAGCTGATACCAAGGCAGAGACCAAAGCTGAGGAGAAGGCAGAAGAGAGTAAGGAAGAAGCAAAGGCTGAGGAAGGCGGAGAGAGCAAGGGTGGTTATGTGATCGGCCTTGCTATGAACACCCAGACAAACCCGTTCTTCGTAGATGTAAAAGACGGCGTTCAGAAAGCAGCAGATGAACACGGCATCGAGCTGTACATCACCGATGCTCAGGATGATCCGACCATTCAGATGAAGGACGTAGAGAACCTCATCACCAAGAATCCGGACGCGATCATCATTGATACCTGCGATTCCGACGCGATTGTTTCCTCCATCGAGGCATGTAATGAAGCTGGCATCCCGGTATTCACTATGGACCGTGAGGCAAATGGCGGCGAAGTAATTTCTCACATCGGTTATGATGCAATCAAATCCGGTAAGCTGGCAGGACAGTTCCTGGTAGATTCCCTTGGCGGAAAAGGAAAAATCGTAGAGCTGCAGGGTATTATGGGAACTAACGTTGCACAGCAGCGTTCCGAGGGCTTCAATTCTGTCATCGCAGAGAATCCGGATATGGAGATCGTAGCATGCCAGGTTGCAGACTTTGACCGGGCGAAAGCAATGAGCGTTATGGAGAACATCCTGCAGGCAAACCCGGAAATCGACGGCTTATACGCAGCAAACGATGAGATGCTGTTAGGTGCTCTTGAGGCAATGGACGCAGCAGGCAGAACCGCAGATATCGTAAAGGTTGGCTGTGACGCGATCGACGATACCCTGGAAGCAATCAAGGACAAACGCGTGGAAGCAACCATCGCAGAGCCGCCGTTCTTCCTTGGTAAAGCCATCCTGAACACCGCTTACGATTACCTTGAGGGCAAAGAGGTTGAGGCTCACGTTGTTCTGGACAACCAGCTTGTTACCCAGGATACTGTTGACAGCCTGGTAACGAAAGAATAATCTGATACATAAGATAACTCCCAACAACATCAAGGATCGGATTTGAGTAAAAGGCAGGGCTGCCGGTTTTTACCGGCGGCCCTGTTTTGCTTGTGCCGTTTCTGCCCCTGTGGTATCATAGAACACAAATGGTTTTGGGAAAAAAGATGGGAGACATATTTCATGCAGACACTGAATCAGGATATCAAGTCCGGGGAATTTAAACAGATTTATCTTCTTTACGGGGAGGAGGCTTTCTTAAAGAACAGCTACAAGAACCGCCTGAAAGACGCCATCATCGGGGACGATACCATGAACTTTGCCGCGTTTGAGGGCAAGGGCCTCGATGTCGATGAGGTGATCCGTCTTGCGGATACTATGCCGTTTTTTACGGAGCACCGCCTGATCCTGATTGAGGACAGCGGTCTGTTCAAGAGTTCGGCCGATATGTTGGTCCAGTACCTTCCTTCGATGCCGGATACCACGATCCTGCTGTTTGTAGAGAGCGAGGTGGACAAGCGGAACCGCCTGTTCAAGAAAGTGAAGGAGATGGGCTACGCAGCGGAACTGAACCGACAGGACAGCGCACAGCTTGCCAGGTGGGCGGGCACCATCCTTGCCAGGGAGCAGAAAAAGATCACAAACCATACCATGGAGCTGTTCTTAAGCATGACCGGAGACGACATGGAAAACATCCGCATGGAACTGGAAAAGGTCATCAGCTACGCCTTGGGGCGTGATGTCATTACCGATGAGGATGTGCTTGCGGTCTGTACCGTGCAGGTCACAAACCGCATCTTTGAGATGGTGTCCGCAATCGTGAACCGCCAGACCAGAAAGGCGATGGACCTCTACGAGGATCTGCTCACGTTAAAAGAGCCGCCGATGCGCATCCTGTTCCTCATTGCAAGGCAGTTTAACCAGCTTTTGCAGGTAAAGGAACTGATGGGAAAAGGCCTCGACAAGAGTACCATTGCTTCTAAATTAAAGATGCAGCCGTTTGTTGTGGGAAAGGTGATGCCGCAGGCAAGACAGTTTGGCCGTGATCAGATCCTTTCCTATGTAAATCTGTGCGTGGAGGCGGAGGAAGCCGTAAAGAGCGGCCGCCTGCAGGACCGCCTGGCAGTGGAACTGTTAATTACAAAAGAATATAGCTGACACTTGATTTTTTCCATATTTCCCTATACCATAATAGTTGCGCGCCAATATCAAACATACTTAAAAAGCTGTCGAACAAGGGCGAAAACAGTCGCACGAATCTGTTTGCCTTTGCAGGGCGTTGGCGTTAAAATAGAGACAGCATCGAAAGGAGAACGGTTATGAACGGAGCAGACATCCGTTTTGTGCATCTTGGAATCGCGATTGAGCATCTGAAAAGCAGCATTTCAGTGTTTGGATTCCGGATCGCGTTTTATGGCATCATCATCGGAATCGGAATGCTGGCGGGCATATGGATCGCCCAGTCAGATGCAAAGCGGAGAGGGCAGGACCCGGAACTTTATCTGGATTTTGCGCTGTACGCGATCATCTGTTCCATTATCGGTGCGAGAACATACTATGTGATCTTTGAGTGGGATTACTATAAAGAAAATCTGCTTCAGGTATTTAACCTGCGCGCAGGCGGCCTTGCCATCTATGGCGGTGTGATTGCAGCTGTTATCACACTGATCGTCTTCACCCGTGTCAGAAAAGTGTCATTTTTCTCTATGGCGGATACCGGCGTGCTGGGACTGGTTACCGGGCAGATTATTGGTCGGTGGGGAAATTTCTTTAACTGCGAGGCATTTGGCGGCTATACAGACAGTCTGCTTGCCATGCGCATCAAACGCTCTTTGGTGAATGACAATATGCTGAATGTGGATGTCCTGAATCATATGATCGTGGAAAACGGAGTGGAATTTATTCAGGTGCATCCCACATTTCTTTACGAGTCCTGCTGGAATCTGTGCCTTTTAATCTTTATGCTCTGGTTCCGCAGATATAAAAAATACGACGGCCAGATGCTCTGGATCTATCTGCTTGGTTACGGAACCGGAAGGTTCTGGATCGAGAGCCTGCGGACGGACCAGCTCATCCTGTTTGGAACCGGGCTTCCGGTTTCCCAGGCGCTTTCCCTGGTGCTGATCCTGGTAGCAGCAGGAAACCTGATCTGGCACAACCGCGCGCACAGATAACGGATGTTGCCGTTTGCGCAACGCGTGAACAGTAACGAACGGACTGCAACGATACGGAGCTGTTTCACTGGAAACAAAAAAGGAGAAAACGCGCATGGAAATTTCCAAGGAGGAACTGGTGTTACTCATCGAAGGCGCCAGAAAAAAGCTGGACGGCAGTATTGAAAAAGGCGAGGATTACCGCTATATTTACGAGAACAGCGTGGAGCTGGACCGACTGATCGAAATCTATATTGCTATGGGCTATTAAAGGCGGGGGTTGTCAATCTTTTTTGTTAAAAAAACCTTGCTATTTTCTTACGCATGTACTAAACTTATGATACAAGTGGTGGAAAGTGGAAGAAAGTGGTTTGAAATGGTACAAAAGTGGCATAACGGGACAGTGGTGATCGATCATGTTCATGGGCGAATATAATCATACAGTGGATGCGAAGGGGCGGTTGATCGTCCCTTCCAGATTCAGAGAACAGCTTGGCGACGAATTCGTTGTTACGAAGGGACTCGATGGCTGTTTATTCGTCTATGACAACGCAGAGTGGAAAGCTTTGGAAGAAAAACTGAATGCCCTGCCGCTTACCAACGCAAACGCACGAAAATTCTCCCGCTTTTTTCTGGCGGGCGCTACCACATGTGAAGTAGACAAGCAGGGCCGGATTTTGCTTCCGGCCGTTTTAAGGGAGTTTGCCAGGATCGATAAGGACGCAGTGCTGGTCGGCGTAGGAAGCCGGATTGAGATCTGGAGCCGAGACAACTGGAATCAGTCAAACACCTACGACGATATGGAAGAAATTGCAGAGAATATGGAGGGTCTTGGAATTTAAAATGGCATTTGAGCATAAATCGGTATTACTGTATGAGACTGTCGACAGCCTGAACATCAGGCCGGACGGCATTTATGTAGATGGAACCCTTGGCGGTGGCGGACATGCTTACGAGGTCTGCGGCCGTCTTGGTGAGCATGGGCGTCTGATCGGCATCGACCAGGACGCGGATGCTATTGCGGCAGCCACGCAGCGCCTTGCGGAATATAAAGATAAGGTCACGGTGGTGCGGAGCAATTACGAAAACATTGCTGCGGTGCTTCATGACCTTGGCATTGAAAAGGTGGACGGCATCTACCTGGATCTCGGTGTTTCCTCTTATCAGCTGGATACAGCATCCAGAGGTTTCACCTACCGGGAGGACGCGCCGCTCGATATGCGTATGGATCAGAGAAATACGCAGACTGCGGCAGATATTGTAAACACCTACAGCGAGATGGATCTCTACCGCATCATCCGGGATTATGGCGAGGACCGGTTCGCGAAAAATATCGCGAAGCACATTGTGCGCCAGCGTCAGGAGAAGCCGTACGAGACAACGGGAGAACTCATTGAGACCATCAAGGCAGCAATCCCGGCAAAAATCCGGGCGACCGGAGGTCATCCGGCAAAGCGCACGTTCCAGGCGATCCGCATTGAGTTAAATCACGAACTGGATGTGTTAAACCGCTCCATCGACACGATGATTGACCTGTTAAACCCGGGAGGACGCCTGAGTATCATCACGTTCCATTCCCTGGAGGACCGGATCGTAAAACAGCGTTTCCGCGACAATGAAAATCCGTGCATCTGTCCACCGGAATTTCCGGTCTGCATGTGCGGAAAAAAGAGTAAGGGCAGGGTTGTTACCAGAAAGCCGATCGTGCCGGGCGAGGAAGAGTTAGAATACAACAAGCGCTCAAAGAGCTCTAAGCTCCGCGTGTTCGAGCGTGCGTAATCATAAAATCAGAATTACAAAAGAAAGTAAGGGAGGAATGGGTATGGCTTCACGCAGACCGGGAATGACACAAGAGTATATGTATGGTTCTGCGGCCAGAAATCTGGCGGCAGAAAGAAAACAGAGAGAACAGAGAACTGTACAGTACCAGCAGAAAATAAGCCATACTGCCAGAAGAAATCAGGCAAGGACACTTCAGATGGACCTGCCGTATGTCATCATGCTGACGGTAGCAGCGGTCTGTGCGCTGTATATCTGTGTCGGTTATCTGCATGTGCAGTCTTCCATGACTGCAAAGATCCACAATATTGAGGGCCTGGAAAAAGAGCTGGAGCAGTTAAAATCCGAAAACGACGCGCTTCAGACACGCATCAACACCGATATGGATCTGGACCACATCTACAAAGTGGCTACAGAAGAACTTGGCATGGTATATGCCAACCGTAATCAGGTATTATTATATGATAAAACGGAAAGCGAGTATGTAAGACAATATGAGGACATCCCAAAACACTAATCAGGATTCGCGGATGGGGGGAAAACGAAGATCCGGCGCGCGCCGGGTCTTCACGAGATATATGCAGGAAAAGCTGGCGGTTACGGTCATCGTGATTACGCTGGCTTTGTTTGCGTTAATCTATGTGTTGTATCACATCATCAGCACAAAGCAGGACAGCTACAACCAGATTGTGCTGTCCCAGCAGCAGTACGACAGCCGTGTGCTCCCATACCGGCGCGGCGATATCGTGGACCGAAACGGTACCTATCTGGCAACCACGGAGAAGGTTTATAACCTGATCATCGATCCGAAGCAGATCATGTCGGCGGAGGATGATTACCTCGACGCCACCGTTACCGCGCTGGTCACAGTGTTTGGTTACGATGATGGCGAGATGAGAAATCTGATCCGGGATAATTCCGGAAAGGCTTACCTGCGCTACGCAAGGCAGCTTTCCTACGATCAGAAAGAGGCATTTGAGCAGTACCAGTCTGACACAAACAAGGCAAATGCCAAGGCAGATTCCAAAGCCCGGGTAAAGGGCATCTGGTTTGAGGATGAGTTTAAGCGGATCTACCCGTACAATTCCCTTGCCTGCAATGTGATTGGCTTTGCGACGAGTGACGGCGGTACCGGAAACGGCGGCATTGAGCAGTCGTACAACGACTCCCTGGTTGGAACAAACGGAAGAGAATACGGTTATCTGAACGATGATTCCAATCTGGAGCGTGTCATCAAACCGGCGCAGAATGGAAATACCGTGGTATCCACGATCGATGTCAACATTCAGAATGCGGTAGAGAAGCGCATCAATGAATGGCAGGCAGATCCAGGATCGGAGCATGTGGGTGTGGTCGTTATGAATCCGAATAACGGCGAAGTCCTGGCTATGGCGAACGACAGCATGTTCGACTTAAACAATCCGCGAAGCGCGTCCGACAGCTACAGTGAGGAGGAAATCCGCCAGCTTGGACTGAAAGAAGCCATGCAGACTTATAACCGCCAGCATAAAAAGACTGACGGAAGCACCATCACCATGGATCAGGTTCCGGAGCATTACTCTGCCGATGAGATCCGTTCTTACGGACTCCAGGTGGCATGGAACCAGAAATGGCGAAATTACGACATCAGCGATACTTACGAGCCGGGTTCTCCGTCCAAGATCTTTACGGTAGCAGCGGCGCTTGAGGAGGGCATTATTTCCCCGAACGATACGTTCTACTGTGACGGCTACCAGGAGGTGGCAGGACACCAGATCAAGTGTACGGCATTCCGAAAGGGTGGCCATGGCATGCTGACGGTGGCGGAAGCGCTTATGGTTTCCTGTAACGATGCCATGATGCAGATTGCGGCAAAGACCGGAGCAACCACGTTTACCCGCTACATGGAGTCATTTGGATTTGGCCAGAAGACCGGAATCGACCTGCCAGGTGAGGCCGACGCAAAGGGCCTGGTAAGAAGCGCGTCCGAGATGAACTCCGCGGACCTGGCGACCAACTCGTTTGGCCAGAACTACAACTGTTCCATGATCCAGATGGCGGCAGCATACTGTTCCGTGATCAACGGTGGTTCCTATTACGAGCCGCATGTGGTAAAGCAGATCATGAATGAGCAGGGATCCATTGTAAAAGAAGTAAAGCCGAAACTGGTGCGAGAGACGGTTTCTGAGTCCACCAGCAGCTTTATCAAGGACGCGCTGTTCCGCACGGTTACGGAAGGAACTGGTAAGGCAGCTGCAGTAGAGGGGTACGAGATCGCTGGAAAGACAGGTACAGCGGAGAAAATTCCGCGTTCCGCCAAGAATTATCTCCTGTCATTCTGCGGTTTTGCGCCGGCGCATGACCCGCAGGTTCTGGTATACGTCATCATCGATACCCCGCATGTGGAGGATCAGCCGCACAGTACCTACGCAAGTGGTGTATTCTCCAAGATTATGGGCGATATCCTGCCGTACCTGAATGTATTCCCGACGGTAGACTTTGAGGCACAGCAGAATGAGGCTGCAGCACAGCTTCCGGAGGAAGAAGGCATTACTGATAATACCGGAACAGCAGCGGAGCCGGTACCGGAGACAAAGGTATACGAGACTGAGGAGTATGTGGAACCGGGCGCAGATTCTGATTTGCCGGAGGATGTTCCGGAGAGCACGCAGGACGATGGAAGCCAGGAAACTACCAGTGCCTATGTGCCTCCTGCACAGACGCTTCCTGAGACAACGGCTTCCGAGAGTCAGGCCGCCGCTGAAAGCACAGAAAACGGAAATGCGGAAACCGGAAGTACAGAAACCGGAGAGGAAACGCAGGACGGAGCGGGAAGCCAGGCGGTGGAAAACGAGCGCGAGACTATGAGTACGACATCAGCAGACAGTCAGAACTGAGCCGGGAACCGTAACCGCAGCCGTGATTCTTCGCGGTACTGAATCACGGCAAGACTTCATATAATAGAATAATGAGTGCATGAAGGAGTCGGCGATGATCCTGACTCATCACCGGAGACGGATAGCCGTCCTGTTTTTCCTGCTGTGCCTTTGCATGGCAGGGTTGACGGGGCGGCTTGTATTTCTTATGGTATACCGGGCAGACCACTACAGCGAGATGGCAGAGGACCTGCATCAGCGGGAACGTGTCATCAAGGCGGCAAGAGGGAGGATCCTGGACCGAAACGGCACGGTAATCGCCGCGAACCGCACAGTCTGCACCATCTCCGTGATCCATAACCAGATCAGGGACGCGGAGCAGGTAATCCGTACCTTATGCGAAACGCTGGAGATGGAGGAGGAACCGGTACGCAAAAAAGTGGAAAAGCGCAGCTCCCGCGAGATCATCCGCACCAATGTGGACAAAGCGGTGGGAGACCGTATCCGCGAAATGCACCTGGCAGGCGTCAAGGTAGATGAAGATCACAAGCGCTATTATCCGTTTGACAGTCTGGCATCGAAGGTGCTCGGATTTACCGGAGGTGACAATCAGGGCATCATTGGCCTTGAGGTCTCGTACGAATCGGTATTAAAAGGAACCAACGGAACCATTCTGACCATGACGGATGCCGCTGGCGTGGAGCTGGAAAACGCGTTTGAGGAGCGCATAGAGCCGGTGGCTGGCGCGGATCTGTATGTGAGTCTGGATGTAAATATCCAGCGTTACGCGGAGCAGGCGGCCACAGAGACTATGGAGCGCAAAGGCGCAAAAAAAGTGTCTGTGATCATCATGGATCCGCAAAATGGGGAAATACTGGCAATGGCGAATGTGCCGGAATTTAATCTCAACGATCCGTTCACATTAAACACAGAGGAGACCGCGGGACTCTCCGCAAAAGAAAAGAAGAATCTGCTCGACCAGATGTGGAGAAATCCGGCCATCAACGACACCTATGAGCCGGGCTCCACGTTTAAGATCATTACGGCGGCGGCAGGCCTGGAGGCAGGTGTGGTTTCCCTGACGGACCAGTTTTCCTGCCCGGGTTTTCGTGTGGTGGAGGATCGGAAGATCCGCTGTCATAAGGTTGGCGGGCATGGCGGGGAGACTTTTTTGCAGGGTGCCATGAACTCCTGCAATCCGGTCTTTATTGATGTGGGGCAGCGGCTTGGCATTGACCGTTACTGCCAGTATTTTGACCAGTTCGGCCTGCGGAAAAAGACCGGCATCGACCTGCCCGGCGAGGCGGGCACGATTATGCACAAAAAAGAAAATATGGGGCTGGTGGAGCTTGCGACCGTTTCATTCGGGCAGTCCTTTCAGATCACCCCGATCCAGCTCATTACCACGGCTGCATCCATTGTAAACGGCGGGCACCGCATAACCCCGCATTTCGGGGTGAAGGCGGTGGGTTCGGATGGAAGTTTTGTCCACCGCTTTTCGTATTCGCAGGGCAGGCAGATCCTCTCGGAGGAGACGAGCAGGACCATGCGGTATGTCTTAGAGCAGGTTGTGGCAGAGGGAAGCGGAAAGAAAGCGGCGGTAGCGGGTTTTCGCATCGGAGGGAAGACGGCAACTTCGGAAAAACTGCCGCGGAGCCTGAAACGCTATATCTCTTCCTTTGTCGGGTTTGCCCCGGCAGACGACCCGCAGGTTATTGCGCTCATCACCATCGATGAGCCGCAGGGAATCTACTATGGAGGCACCATTGCGGCCCCGGTGATCGCGGATATTTTTCAGAATATCCTGCCCTATCTTGGAATCCGGAAAGCCTCCTGAGACGGATGCCTGAAAACTTTGGCGCAAACAGCCTTGCAAAGAAAATGGAAAAGACGTATACTTAGGAGATGAAAACTACATAGGAAATTAGGAGAGTATCATGATTAATGAAACCATACTTGCGATCATCATCGCATTTGCAGTCAGCGCGATCCTCTGTCCGATCGTGATCCCGTTTCTGCATAAGCTGAAATTCGGACAGCAGGTCCGCGAGGACGGTCCTCAGGCACACCTGAAAAAGCAGGGAACTCCGACCATGGGCGGACTGGCATTTTTAACAGCGGTTGTCATCACATCCCTGTTATATATCCGCGATTACCCGCGCATCATTCCGGTGCTTTTTATGACCGTGGGCTTTGGCGTTATTGGATTTCTGGATGACTACATCAAAATCGTCATGAAGCGTTCGGAGGGCTTAAACCCGGTTCAGAAGCTCATCGGCCAGTTTATCATCACCGGCATTTTTGTATACTATCTGGTGTGTTCCGGTGAGGTTGGAACTTCTATGCTGGTTCCGTTTACCGGCGGTTTTGTGCACGGAATTTATCTGGATCTTGGATTTCTGTTCATTCCGTTTGTGTTCTTTGTGGTACTTGGAACCGACAACGGCGTGAACTTTACCGACGGACTGGATGGCCTGTGCACCAGTGTGACCATTCTGGTCGCTACGTTTTTAACCATCATTTCCATCGGGGAGAACAGCGGCATCAGCCCGATCACCGGAGCGGTTGTCGGAAGTCTGCTTGGATTTTTGCTGTTTAACGTATACCCGGCAAAAGTGTTTATGGGTGACACCGGTTCCCTGGCACTGGGCGGTTTTGTGGCAGCCAGCGCGTTTATGATGCAGATCCCGTTATTCATCCCGCTCATTGGTTTGATCTATCTGGTGGAGGTGCTGTCGGTCATCATGCAGGTATCTTATTTTAAGGCAACACATGGCAAGCGGATTTTCCGCATGGCGCCGATCCATCATCATTTTGAGCTGGGCGGCTGGTCTGAGACCAGGGTTGTAGCAGTATTTTCCATTGTCACCGCAATCCTCTGCCTGGTGGCATATCTGGGATTGTGATAGAAAAGAGCCAAAGCCCGCGCGGGCAGGCAGCAAAGGACAGGAGGTATATCAGATGAGTCAGAAAGTATTAGTGGCAGGTACCGGAAAAAGCGGTATCGCGGCAGCGAAGCTTCTTCTTTCCATGGGTGGTGAGGTCGTTCTTTACGACGGCAACGACAAGCTGGATCCGGAGAAGATCAAGGAAAATTTCGAGGAGGACGCAAAAGTTACCGTTGTGCTGGGAGAACTGACAAGACCGGATCTTCTTGGGGTGGAGCTTTCCATCATCAGCCCTGGCATTCCGCTGGACGCTCCTTTTGTACCGGTGCTCGACGAGGCAAAGATTCCGATCTGGAGTGAGATCCAGCTGGCGTACCATGTGGCAAAAGGCAAGCTGATCGCCATTACCGGAACCAACGGAAAAACCACCACGACCGCACTGACTGGCGAGATCATGAAGAAGTTCTTCGATGAGGTGTTTGTGGTAGGAAATATCGGTATCCCATATACGGATGTAGCTCTGGATACCACAGAAAAATCCGTGACGGTGGCAGAGGTTTCCAGCTTCCAGCTTGAGACCATTATGGATTTCCATCCGAATATCAGCGCGATCCTGAACATTACCCCGGATCACTTAAACCGCCATGGAACCATGGAAAACTACATTGAAGTCAAGGAGCGCGTTGCGGTCAACCAGACAGAGGATGACTGCATCGTCTTAAACTACGACGACAAGGTACTGCGCGAGTTCGGCGAGAAGAAGGACTTAAAGCCAAAGGTATTTTTCTTCTCCAGCACCCAGACTTTAAAAGAGGGCATGTACTTAGACGGCGATATGATGATCTATGCCCACGACGGCAAGAAAGAAGAAGTCTTAAATGTAAAGACGGATATGCAGCTTCTTGGCAAGCATAACCACGAGAATGTGATGGCGGCTGTAGCCATGAGCATCCGCATGGGCGTGCCGATGGATCTGATTCGCAAGGCAGTCAAGGAATTCAAGGCAGTAGAGCACCGCATTGAGTTTGTGCTGGAGCGTTCCGGAGTCCGTTACTACAACGATTCCAAGGGAACGAACCCGGATGCGGCCATCCAGGCAATCCGCGCGATGCCGGGCCCGACCGTACTCATTGCAGGCGGCTACGACAAGCACAGCGAGTACGATGAATGGATCGAGGAGTTCGGCGGCAAGGTCAAGTATCTGGTACTGATCGGCCAGACCCGCGACAAGATCGCGGAGTGCGCGAGAAGCCACGGTTTTACCGATATCATGTATGCGGAAGATATGGCAGAGGCAGTGCGTGTCTGCGCGGCTTATGCCAATGCGGGAGATAATGTCCTGTTATCCCCTGCCTGCGCGAGCTGGGGGATGTTTGACAACTACGAGCAGCGCGGCGAGATTTTCAAAGAATGTGTAAGAAACCTGTAGGAGGAACGCAATGGCAAAAAAGAACCGGCCGAAACGGTTTTATGATTACAGCCTTCTGTTCTGTATCATATTTCTGACGGTGTTTGGACTGGTCATGATCTACAGCGCCAGTTCCTACACAGCACAGTTAAAATACGGGGATGCCGGTTATTTCATGATGCGCCAGCTCAAGATCGCGGCAGGCGGCCTGGTTCTGGCCATCTTTATCTCGAAACTGGATTACCACTGGTACGCGAAGCTTTCCATGCTTGCCTACCTGCTGTCCTATGTGCTGATGATCGCGGTAACCCTGGTTGGTAAGGAGGTAAATGGTAAAAAACGCTGGCTTGGTGTTGGTTCCTTAAGCTTCCAGCCGACTGAGTTTGTAAAGATTGCGCTGATCATTTATCTGGCGGTTCTCATTACCCGTATGGGATCGAGTGTCAACACCTGGAAAAATATGGCGCGGGTCATGGGGATGGCACTCCCGATTGCCGGCATCGTAGCGGCGAACAACTTAAGTTCCGGCATCATTATTGTAGGAATCGCGTTTGTCATGCTGTTTGTAGCGTGCAAAAAGCAGTGGCCGTTCTACGCATGCGGCGCAGCGGCCATTCTGGTTGTGGCAACGGCAGGACCGCTTGCGATCTTCCTGGAGAAGATCAAGCTGCTAAAGCCGTACCAGTTAAGCCGTATCCATGTATGGCTGTCGCCGGAGGCATATCCGATGGACGGTGGTTATCAGGTGCTTCAGGGCCTGTACGCGATTGGTTCCGGCGGACTGGTTGGCAAGGGACTCGGAGAGAGTATCCAGAAGATGGGATTTGTGCCGGAGGCGCAGAACGATATGATCTTCTCAATTATCTGCGAGGAGCTTGGCCTGTTCGGCGCGGTTGCGGTGATTCTGATCTTTCTGTTCATGATCTACCGCTTCATGCTGATCGCGAACAATGCCCCGGATCTTCTGGGATCGCTCATTGTGGTGGGCGTAATGGCACACATTGCGATTCAGGTTATATTAAATATCGCGGTAGTAACGAACACCATCCCGAACACTGGAATTACGCTGCCATTCATCAGTTACGGCGGTACATCCGTCTTATTCCTCATGATGGAGATGGGGATGGTACTCGGCGTGTCGAACCGGATCCGGCTGGAACGGTAACACATGGTTTCTGGCGTACATAAGATAAGGCAGGAGATGCTGCGCTGCAGCAGTCTTATGGCTTTCAGATCGTGTACGGGAGGGGATCACGGAGTGTCTGTGCTTTGGATAGAAGGGTCACACAGCCTGGACGGCAGGATAAAAATACAGGGTTCCAAGAATGGGGTGCTGCCTGTGATGGCAGCATCTCTTCTTCATGAAGGAACCACGATACTGGAACATGTCCCCAAAATACAGGATGTTTTCTGTATGATGGGGATTTTGGCTTCTCTGGGGTGTAAATGCACAGTGGAGGAAGAACGTCTGGTGCTGGATGCCGGGGGTCTGAAAACGACAGAGATTCCGGAGAACCTTGCCGGACAGATGCGTTCTTCTGTGATGCTTCTTGGCCCGCTGCTCGCAAGGAGCGGGCGTGTTTCCACGAGTCTTCCGGGAGGCTGCCGCATTGGAAAGCGCCCGGTGGACCTGCATCTGGCCGGGCTTCGGGCCCTTGGCGCCTGTGTGGGCCAGGAGGGAGCAGACATCACGGCATGGACTCCCAAATGTGGTCTTACCGGAGGAGAGGTACGTCTTTCTTATCCGAGTGTCGGTGCGACAGAGAACATTCTGATGGCGGCAGCAGGTGCCAGCGGGGAGACCATTCTGCATGGCGCGGCGAGGGAACCGGAGATTGAAATTCTCTGCGCGTTTTTAAACCAGCTTGGCGTGAAAGTCCGTGGAGCAGGAACTTCCTGTATTTCGGTCATGGGAAAGGGCGTGACACGGGACACGATATTCCCCCTTCCGGGTGACCGGATTGTGGCTGGGACTTACCTGGGCGCGGTGATGAGCGCGGGCGGGAGTGTGCTTCTGGAGCGGGCTCCCATCCTGCATATGGGAAAGACGCTGGAGCTTGCGAAGGCCATGGGGGCGGAGATTTTACCGGAGCCGGGAGGTCTGCGGGTTACCATGAAGGGAAGGCCGCGCGCGGCAGAAATCCGGACCGGACCGTATCCGGAGTTTCCAACGGATATGCAGTCCGTTATGATGGCAGTGATGGCCCGCGCGGACGGAATTTCCTGTATCCGCGAGACGGTATTTGAAAGCCGTTTTTCCATGGCAAAGGAATTGCGTAAACTCGGAGCTGATATTATAATAGAAGACAATCTCGCGCGCGTTGCGGGAAGGGATGTTCTTACCGGAACCTTTGTGGAGGCTTCGGATCTTCGCGGAGGCGCTGCTCTGGCTGTGGCGTGTCTTGGCGCTTTGGGAGAAAGCCGGGTAGGCGGGTATGAGCACATCAGCCGCGGCTACGAGGATATCAGCCGGGATCTCTCCGGCGTGGGAGCGCGGATCGCGCTTTTGCCGGAGTCTGAGAGCACATAACATATAGGAGACAGAAAACAGATGGAAAAAGGAACTGCGGGAAAACGGGCAGTCATCATAGTCATGGCGGTAATCCTGCTGCTTTTGGCGGCGGCCGTGTGGGCGGTAAAGATCCGGGAAGTGAAGTTTACCGGAAATGAAAAATATACAGAGGAACAGCTGACGGACATTCTCTTTCCGGACAGCGTGAGCCGGAACAGCGTATTCTGCTATCTGCGGGACCGCTTTGGCAAACACGAGAAGATTCCGTTTGTGGAGGATTACAAGATCGTGTTCAAAAGTCCGGTAAAAGTAGAGGTCATTGTGTACGAAAAGAGCGTGGTCGGCTATGTGTCGTACATGAGCAGCTATATGTATTTTGATAAGGACGGTATTATCGTGGAGAGCGCGAACCAGAAGCTTCCGGGAATTCCGTGGATCACCGGTCTGAAATTCGGTCATATCGTCCTTTATCAGAAACTTCCGGTAGAAAGCGACCGGATCTTTGAGGAGATCCTGAACCTGACCCAGATTCTCTCCATCTACGGGCTGCGTGTGGACAAGATCCAGTACAGCACGCTGGGGGAGGCCACGCTCTATATGGGAGATATTGAGGTCATTTTAGGAAGCAACGACAGCCTGAATGGAAAGATCGCGGAGCTCGGGGACATGCTCCCGCAGCTGGAGGGACGGAGCGGAACGCTGTATCTGGATACATACGATGAGAGCAATACGAACGCCATGTATACATTCAAGCCCCGGACGTGATTCTGGTTTGTGAACAGTCACCAAAAACGATTGTTTTGAGAAAAAAACGGTTGATATTTTCAGGGAAATCACCTATAGTATTATATAGACTGTTTTTTGAAATAATGTTACAAAACTGTTACAAAAGGCCAATGAAGGAAGTTAAGGAGGAATCATCTTGTTAGAGATTAAGATAAATGAAGCGGAAAACTCCGCAAAGATCGTTGTGATCGGTGTCGGCGGTGCCGGAAACAATGCAGTAAACCGCATGGTAGACGAGGACATTGCAGGTGTGGAGTTCATCGGCATCAACACAGATAAGCAGGCACTGCAGTTCTGCAAAGCTCCGACCGCTATGCAGATCGGCGAGAAGCTGACCAAGGGTCTTGGCGCAGGCGCAAAGCCGGAAGCTGGACAGAAGGCAGCAGAGGAGAGTTCCGAGGAAATCGCGCAGGCTGTTAAGGGCGCAGATATGGTATTCGTTACCTGTGGTATGGGCGGCGGTACCGGTACCGGCGCAGCTCCGGTCATCGCGAAGATCGCAAAAGACATGGGCATCCTGACTGTCGGTGTTGTAACCAAGCCGTTCCGTTTTGAGGGCAAGACCCGTATGAACAATGCGCTGGCAGGCATCGAGAACTTAAAGGCAAGTGTCGATACCCTTATCGTAATCCCGAACGACAAACTTCTTGAGATCGTTGACCGCAGAACCACCATGCCGGATGCATTCAAGAAAGCAGATGAAGTACTGCAGCAGGCAGTTCAGGGGATTACCGACCTGATCAACGTACCGGGCCTGATCAACCTTGACTTCGCAGATGTTCAGACTGTCATGACCGACAAGGGCATCGCACACATCGGTATCGGACATGCCAAGGGCGACGACAAGGCAGTTGAGGCTGTAAAGCAGGCAGTAGCAAGCCCGCTGTTAGAGACTACCATCGAGGGCGCTACCCACGTTATCATCAACATTTCCGGCGATATCAGCCTGATCGAGGCAAACGAGGCAGCAAGCTATGTACAGGAGCTGGCTGGAGATGACGCAAACATCATCTTCGGTGCTATGTACGATGAGAACGCACAGGATGAGGCTACCATCACCGTAATCGCAACCGGTCTGGACGCACAGGCTCAGACTCCGGTAAATAAGGCAATGGCAGAGTTCGGAAACTTCAAGCCGAAAATGCCGTCTGGCTTAAACTTAAACAGCCAGCCGCTTCGCAGCACCGCAGCAGCTGAGGCAAGCGCAACTGCTCCGAAGGCAGCACCGCAGCTTCACGCACAGGCTCCGGTTGTGAAGACAGTACCGCAGCAGGCAGCACCGAGTGCAGCTCCGGCACAGAGCGCAGCTTCGAGCCAGGGCTCCTACCGTCCGTTAAACCAGACCCAGATCAACATTCCGGACTTCTTAAAGAACAAACGCTAAGTTCAGAACGCTTCTGAGGCAGGACGCAGACAAAAGAACAGGAAAAACGACAAAAGGCAGAAAACCAGATTCGGTTTTCTGTCTTTTTTTGTCGTTCAAAAATGAGGATCTGCGTCATCCGTTTGACAAAATTTTTCCCTGAGAATCATTATAATGGCTGTATCGTCAGGGAGGACAAAAGCATATGACGGTGACATTGTATCTGGATCTGTTCTTTCTGGTGAATCTGGCTGCAGACTTTGCTTTGCTGGTCCTGGTAAAGCAGGCGGCGCTGCCTGGCGGATGCAGGAAAGGAAGGCTTCTTGCGGGAGCTGTTCTGGGAGCAGGATCGGCCTGTGGGGTGATTCTGTTTCCGGCGATTTCCTTTCTGCCACGCATGATTCTGTGGGTGTTTCTGCCGCCGGTTCTGATGCTTCGGACCGCGTTTGGCGCATGTGGAAGGGCAGAGTTTTTCCGGCGCCTGATCCTTTTGTGGATGGCAGCGCTTCTGTGCGGGGGGATTCTTCTTTGTTCCGGCATGTTTTTGGATGACGCCGGGACAGAACGTACTGGAATGGCATCCCGCGCAGGGTACGTTCCGGCGGCATACGTTGTGCCTGTATTTCTGCTTGGGTGTGTGCTTCTTTCGGCAGCTTTCCGAAAGTTCCGCCGAAGCGCCGTGCTTCGCAGTGCGTTCTATGAAGTGACGCTTTCCTATCAGGGAAGAAAAAAACAGGTACGGGCGCTTATGGATACGGGAAACCAGCTGTATGAGCCGTACGGACACCAGCCGGTACATGTGCTGGATGCAGAGACTGGAAAAGACCTATGCGGGGAACCAGCCGGCATGGTTGTGGTTCCGTTTTCCAGTGTCGGGAAGGAACACGGCATTCTGATGGCAGTAAGGATGGACCGGATGGAAGTACGGCAGGAGGGCAGGCTGGTCTGCATTCTGGAGCGGCCATGGGTCGCGTTTAGCCAGACAACGCTGTCACCGCGGCATGAATACGAAATGCTTCTGCATGGAGAACGATAATAGAAGAGCCTGGAGGATGGAAAAGTGATTGTAAAAGTTTCAGTACCAAACCGGTTTCAGTTTAAAGCAGTTCCTTCATTTACCACAATGCTGTGGCAGAAGAAGGGGGAAGTCCATTATATCGGGGGAGCAGATATCCTGCCGCCGCCGCTGGAGAGCAAAAAAGAGGCGGAGATGATCGCGCGTCTCGGTACAGAGAACGAGAAGGAGGCAAGATCACTTCTTATCGAACATAACCTGCGTCTGGTGGTGTACATAGCAAAGAAGTTTGATAATACAGCGGTCGGTGTGGAGGACCTGATCTCCATCGGGACCATTGGACTGATTAAGGCAATCAACACGTTTGACCCGGATAAGAATATCAAGCTGGCGACTTATGCGTCCCGCTGCATCGAGAATGAGATCCTTATGTATCTGCGCCGCAGCAGCAAGATCCGTGCGGAGGTATCGATCGATGAGCCGCTGAATGTAGACTGGGATGGAAATGAGCTTCTGCTCTCGGATATCCTCGGAACCGATGATGATGTGATCTACCGGGGGCTGGAGGATGAAACGGAGCGTCAGCTGCTAAAGTCCGCGATCGAACGCCTGAGCCCAAGGGAGAAGACCATCGTGGAACTCCGCTATGGCCTGAAAGACGCGGATGGCGAGGAGATGACCCAGAAAGAGGTGGCAGACCGCCTTGGGATTTCCCAGTCCTACATTTCCCGTCTGGAGAAGAAAATCATGAAGCGGCTGAAAAAGGAAATTGTCCGTTTTGAGTAATCCGGCAGCGTGGATCATCCAGGGGCTCCTGGCGGCATTTTTACAGCTGAGGTATCCGGGCATGGCGGTCACATGGAGGGAGCCGCTGCGCCGGGACCCATCCTATGCGGTTTACGAAAATTACAGGTATGCGTACGAGCGGTACGGATACCTGTTTTCGTATGCGGAGGAACCGGATGCGGGCGGGAATGTTTCGGAGCAGGGCGGAGCTGAAATCCGGAGGTCTGGAACAGCAGCTGCGGGGGGGAATACGGCGGGGACAGGATGGGAGGTTTTAGGGCAGGCAGGAGCGGAGCCTGATGCAGAAATGGAAAACACGCAGGCTGCGGAAGGCGCAGGAGCCGGGCCTGGGACGGAAAATGTCACAGCAGCCGCAGAGGCACTTGCCCGCCTTCAGGACTATGACTATCTGATGAAACATTATTTCAGCGTCCACGCGTCCACCACGGCGGACCGCAGCCTCATGAGAGCAGAAAAGCTTCTCGGAACGGATGTCCGCCTGGAAAAGAATCCATCCGTGCCGCAGATTCTGATCTACCATACCCACGCCACCGAAGCTTATGCCGATTACGGGCCGGAGCACCCGGACGCGACGGTGACCGGAATGGGAACATACCTGGCGGAGCTTTTAAGGCAGCGCGGCTGGAACGTGATCCATGATACTACAGCGTACGATATGAAAGAGGGAAAACTGGAGCGGAGCCGCGCCTACACCTATGCGCTGGAGGGCATCCAGGGCATCCTGCAGGAGCATCCGTCCATTGAGGCAATCGTGGACCTGCACCGGGACGGTGTGGCAGATTCCATGCGCCTGGTGCAGGAGATAGAGGGAAAACCAACGGCAAAGATCATGTTTTTTCAGGGTATGAGCCGCACGCCGGAGGGCGAGATCGCCTATCTGCCAAATCCGAACCTGGAGGAGAATCTGGCGTTCTGCTTTCAGCTGCAGATGGCATGCGCGCGGTATCCGGGTTTTACCAGAAAGATCTACTTAAAGGGCTTGCGCTACAACCTTCACCTGCGGGGCAGATCTGCCCTGATCGAGGCAGGCGCGCAGACCAATACCTCGGAGGAGGCCCGCAATGCCATGGACCTGCTTGCCGGAGTCCTGGATACAGTCTTGCAAGGAGACTGAAAAAATGATATCATAGTAAATTGACAAAACAGACCCTATACGTTATTGGAGGAAATAAATACATGGCATCAATGGACCAAAGCAAGATCCGAAACTTCTGTATCATTGCCCACATCGACCACGGCAAATCCACGCTGGCGGACCGCATCATCGAGATGACCGGTCTTCTCACCAGCCGTGAGATGCAGGCACAGGTGCTCGACAATATGGACCTGGAGCGGGAGCGCGGCATCACCATCAAATCCCAGGCTGTCCGCACGGTTTACCGCGCGAAAGATGGAGAGGAATACATTTTTAACCTGATCGACACTCCTGGACACGTCGATTTCAATTACGAGGTTTCCCGAAGCCTGGCAGCCTGCGATGGAGCAATCCTGGTTGTGGACGCGGCACAGGGCATTGAGGCACAGACGCTTGCGAACGTGTATCTGGCACTCGATCACGACCTGGATGTATTCCCAGTCATCAACAAGATCGATCTGCCGAGCGCGCGCCCGGACTGGGTTGCGGATGAGATCGAAGATGTGATCGGCATTGAGGCGCATGACGCGCCGCGTATCTCCGCAAAGACCGGACTGAACGTGGAGGATGTGCTGGAGGCGATCGTACACAAGGTTCCGGCACCGGTCGGAGACCCGGAGGCACCGCTGCAGGCCCTCATCTTCGATTCCCTGTACGACCCGTACAAAGGTGTTATCGTATTCTGCCGTATCAAAGAGGGAACCGTGAAGAAAGGAACCCGCATCCGCATGATGGCAACCGGAGCTGAGGAAGAAGTCGTTGAGGTAGGTTACTTTGGAGCAGGCCAGTTCATTCCGTGCGATGAGCTGAGTGCCGGCATGGTTGGCTACATCACAGCCAGCATCAAGAACGTGAAAGATACCCGTGTGGGCGATACCATTACCGATGCGGCACGTCCGTGCGCAGAGCCGCTTCCTGGATACAAGAAAGTAACCTCCATGGTTTACTGCGGCCTGTACCCGGCAGACGGCGCAAAGTACAACGACCTGCGCGATGCGCTGGAAAAACTCCAGTTAAACGACGCGTCCCTGTACTTTGAGCCGGAGACTTCCATTGCGCTGGGCTTTGGCTTCCGCTGCGGATTCCTGGGCCTTCTGCATCTGGAGATCATCCAGGAGCGCCTGGAGCGTGAGTACAACCTGGATCTCGTTACCACAGCGCCGGGCGTTGTATACCGTGTCCATAAGAAAAATGGCGAGATGATCGAGCTGACCAACCCGTCTAACCTTCCGGACCCGACGGAGATCGAGTACATGGAGGAGCCAATCGTGAGTGCGGAGATCATGGTAACGACGGAGTTTGTCGGCGCGATCATGACGCTGTGCCAGGAGCGCCGCGGCGTTTACCACGGCATGGAGTACATTGAGGAGACGAGAGCACTCTTAAAATATGATCTGCCGTTAAATGAGATCATCTACGACTTCTTCGATGCGTTAAAGTCCCGTTCCAGAGGTTACGCTTCCTTTGACTATGACATGAAGGGCTACGAGACTTCCGAGCTTGTGAAGCTGGATATCCTCATCAACAAGGAAGAGGTGGATGCGCTCTCCTTCATCGTGCACGCGGATTCCGCTTACGAGCGCGGCAGAAAGATGTGCGAGAAGTTAAAGGAAGAGATTCCGCGCCATCTGTTTGAAATCCCGATCCAGGCGGCTGTCGGCGGCAAGATCATTGCCCGTGAGACGGTAAAGGCAATGCGCAAGGATGTCCTCGCGAAGTGCTACGGCGGTGATATCTCCCGTAAGAAGAAGCTCCTGGAAAAGCAGAAAGAAGGAAAGAAACGAATGCGTCAGGTGGGCAATGTAGAGATCCCGCAGAAGGCATTTATGAGTGTTCTGAAATTAGACGATGAGTAAACGAGAACTGGAACTTTATATTCATATCCCGTTCTGTGCCCGCAAGTGCGCCTATTGCGACTTTCTGTCGTTCGCGGCGCCGGAGCGGGTGTACCGGGAATATATGGACAAGCTGATCGAAGAGATCTGTGGTCAGGGTCCGAATTTTCAGGAGTACCGTGTCTCCACGATTTTTGTGGGTGGCGGTACTCCGTCGATTCTTCCGGCAGACCTGGTCATGGAGCTGTTCGCGACGCTTTCCGAGAACTTCGACATCTCTCCGGATGCTGAGGTGACCATAGAGGCGAACCCGGGCACGCTCACCATGGAAAAGCTGGAGGTATACCGCCAGAGCGGCGTGAACCGCTTAAGTATTGGCCTGCAGTCTGCGGACGATAAGGAACTGAAATACCTCGGGCGGATCCATTCCTACGATTCCTTCCTGAAGAGCTTTCAGCGCGCGAGACAGGCTGGGTTTAAGAATATCAATGTGGATCTGATGTCGGCACTGCCGGGGCAGGATGTACATTCCTGGAAGAGTACGCTGAAGAAAGTCATGATGTTAAAGCCGGAGCATATTTCGGCGTACAGTCTCATTATTGAGGAGGGAACGCCGTTTTACGAGCGGTTCGGAGAAAAACAGAAACCGGAAAAGAGAAACACGGAACAGGAGAGAACTCCGGCTGAGGCAGGCAGAAAGCAGACGGCCGCGGAGGTTGCTGCCCGGGCTGCTGTCATGACACTCCCGGACCTTCCGGACGAGGATACGGACCGCGCGATGTATCATCTCACAAAAGCGATGATGGAGTCACACGGTTACCACCGTTACGAGATTTCCAACTACGCGAAAAAAGGATACGAGTGCCGCCACAACAATGGTTACTGGACCGGCGTGGAGTATCTTGGGCTGGGACTTGGCGCGTCTTCCTACACGTACGGCTACCGCTACCACAATACGGAGGATTTGCAGGAATACCTGTCCTTAGATCTCTATGAGGGCGGAGCGGCAGCGCGCGACATTGAAGAGCTGACCCTGGATGAGAAGATGGAAGAGTTCATGTTTGTGGGCCTGCGCCGTATGGAGGGTGTGTCTGGAAGTGAGTTTATGGACCACTTTGGCCAGAATATGTGGAACGTGTATGGAGACGTTCTCAAAAAGCTGGAAAAGCAGGGCCTGATCGAAGTGGACATGCCCATGGTGCGTCTGACGGAGCTTGGAATCGATGTGAGCAATGTGGTGCTTGCGGAATTTCTCCTTTCTTAAAAAATCATTTATGATTTGTGCAGTTGTTCTTTGGTGCCGCCTCTGCTATACTATCCATAAATAAAATGGCAATGACTGGGAACGCTGACATCCGGGAGGAACTGGAATGCAGGAACAAAAGAAAAAACAAGGAAACAGAAACCATATATTTTTAAAACAGGCGGCATGCCTGATCCTGGCGTGCCTTATGGTGCTTCAGACGGGCGTCATGAGCGTGTTTGCCGCGTCTGCCGCATCGGTCATCCGATCCAATGAGCTTCACGGCGTGTGGATCTCTTATCTGGACTGGGAAAAACTTCCGGCGGATCAGGAATCGTTTAAGCGGGAAGTGGGCAAGATGCTCGACCGCTGCGTGGAACTCAAGATGAACGCGGTATTCGTGCATGTCCGGGCGGATTCCGACGCGATGTATCCGTCGTCGTATTTTCCGTGGTCCCGTTTTGTTACGGGAACCCAGGGGAAAAATCCGGGTTTTGACCCCTTCGCGGTCTTTGTGAATGAGGCACATAACCGGGGGCTGCAGATTCACGCGTGGATCAATCCATACCGTGTGACCGGCTACCACAATACCTGGAATCAGGTATCGGACCAGAGCCCGGCCAAGCGCTGGCTGAGTGATGCGGACACATCCAATGACCGCTGGGTTTTAAAACAGAATGGCGCGTACTACTTAAACCCGTCTATTCCGCAGGTGCAGGAGCTGATCATCAACGGCGTGCGGGAAATTGTGCAGAAATACACGGTGGACGGAATCCATTTTGATGATTATTTTTATCCGGAAGTGGACAATAATAACCCAAACCGCTGGTTCGACAAGCCGGAATACGACGCGTCCGGCAGCAGCCTCTCCATCACGCAGTGGCGGCGGGAAAATGTCAATGAGCTGATCCGTGGCGTGTACCAGGCGGTGAAGGCAATCCGGCCATCCGCACAGTTCGGCGTGAGCCCGGAGGGCTATGTGGATCATCTGCGCAGCGAGACCCGCCTGTTTGTGGATGTGGACACCTGGCTGTCACACGACGGCTACATCGATTACATTATGCCGCAGTGCTACTGGGGATTTGAGCACCAGCTTCCGAACGGACATCTGGCGCCCTACGCCTACGAAAATAATTTAAAAACCTGGGTCAGCCTGAAAAAGAAAGGAAACGCAAAGCTCTATATCGGGCTTGCCATGTATAAAGCGGGAAGCAACTCAAAAGATAATACCGGAATCCCGGAATGGAAGCGCTTCGACGATATCATAAGCCGCCAGGTTGAGGCCGGGCGCGCGACCGGGGAAGTGTCGGGATACTGCTTTTACGCTTACAGTTCCTTCCAGGAGTCTGACTGCCAGAAGGAAGTAAACAATCTGATGAATGTATTACGATAAAAAACAAATAAGGAGAACCAATATGAAGAATTTAGCTGATTATGTAGTAAGTATCCCGGATTTCCCGGAGCCGGGCATTATTTTCCGCGATGTTACTTCCATCCTTCAGGACGCAGACGGCCTTGCACTCGCTATCGATAGCATCCGCGGGATGTTAAAAGACGTGGATTACGATGTAGTAGTTGGCCCGGAATCCCGCGGCTTCATCTTTGGCGTTCCGGTTGCCTACGCAGAGCATAAGAGCTTTGTGCCGATCCGCAAAAAGGGAAAGCTCCCGCGGGAGACTGTGAGCGCAAAATATGACCTGGAGTACGGCTCTGCTGAGATCGAGATGCATAAGGATGCGATCAAACCGGGACAGAAGGTCGTTGTGGTGGATGACTTAATCGCGACTGGCGGAACCACAGAGGCAATCGTAGGCCTCATTGAGCAGCTGGGCGGAAAAGTAGTAAAACTCTGTTTCGTGATGGAGCTTGCCGGCTTAAAGGGACGTGACCGCCTTGCCGGATACGATGTGGAATCCGCAATCATCTATGAGGGAAAATAACATTACAGTGAGGTAAAGCAATGTTAATATGGGTCTTCACTGCGGCCGCTGTGTTGTGCCTGGTCTACTACGGCGTGATTGTTCTGTATGCCGGTTTTGGCACTTCGTTCGCTGCTTTGTGGCTTCTGTTCGGCGGCTTTTTTGGTGCGACAGCCCTTGGCATCCATTTCTATCAGAAATATCCGGAGCGTGTGCCGCTCTGGATTCCGGTATCTTCAGTTACGCTGTGCGCGTCCGGGCTCATGATCATTCTGGTGACCCAGATCCTGATTTTTGGACGCATTCCGGCATCGGCAGAACCGTCGCTGGATTATGTGATCGTTCTTGGCGCGAAGGTAAAGCCGGATGGAAACTTGAGCACGACCTTGAAGCTGCGCCTGGACAAGGCACTGGAGTATGTGAAGGAAAATCCGGAGACTACGCTGGTGCTTTCCGGGGCGCAGGGGGATGCGGAACCGTGCACGGAGGCAGAGGCTATGGAGGCTTATCTCCTGGAAAACGGCGCGGGTGAGGCGCATCTGCTGAAAGAAGAGCAGTCATTTAGTACCGTGGAAAATCTGGCGTACAGTAAGATCCTCATCGAAAAGCAGGAGAAACTGCTCGCAGAGAACCAGGCTGATGTATTTGGAGCGCCGGGAGCCGGCATGCCGGGAGTGGCGGGAGAGCCGGCGGCCGGGATGCAGAATCCCGTGAAACCGGGCAATTCGGCACCGGCCGCAAACCGGCAGATCCGTGTCGGGATCATCACGAGCAATTTCCATCTCTGCAGGGCGCGCCTCATCGCAAAGAAGCAGGATTATGACGCGGTATATGGCATCGCGTCGGAAGCGGACCGCGTGCTGCTGGTCCATTTTTCCCTGCGTGATGGAATTGCCCTGTTAAAAGACCGCCTGATGGGAAATCTATAAGTGAGAACAGCTGCAAATACAGCAAAAACAGGAAAGGAAGAAGACGGATGAATCAGCTGGAAGCAATCGAAAAACTGGATGCCTACCGTGTGGTAGAGCATAAAAACATTGAGGAAATGCAGTCCGAAGGGATTGTGCTGGAGCATAAAAAAACAAAGGCAAAACTGTTTTTAGTCTCCAACGACGACGAGAACAAGGTGTTCTGCATCGGATTTCGGACACCACCGGATAATGACTGCGGACTTCCTCATATTCTGGAGCACAGCGTGCTGTGCGGTTCGGACAAATTCCCGTTGAAGGACCCGTTCGTGGAGCTGGTAAAGGGCTCTTTAAATACATTTTTGAACGCGATGACTTACCCGGATAAAACCGTGTACCCAATCGCGAGCTGCAACGACAAGGACTTCCAGAACTTAATGGATGTCTATATGGACGCTGTGCTGCATCCAAATATTTACAAAGAAGAGAAGATCTTCCGCCAGGAGGGCTGGCATTATGAGCTGGAGAGTAAGGATGCGCCGCTCATCTACAATGGTGTTGTATACAATGAGATGAAGGGTGCTTACTCTTCACCGGAGAGTATCTTAGACAGCGTGACACAGAAGACCCTGTTCCCGGATACCTGCTACGGCAAGGATTCCGGCGGAGATCCGGTGCACATCCCGGAACTGAGCTATGAGAAGTTCCTTGATTTCCACAGAACCTACTATCATCCGTCCAACAGCTATATTTACCTGTACGGCAACATGGACATGGCAGAGAAGCTGATCTGGCTGGATGAGGAATATTTAAGCCATTACGAGGAGCGCCCGGTGGATTCCCGGATCCGTGAGCAGAAAGCGTTTGAAGCTCCGGTTGAGCGTGAGTTTTCTTACTCCATCACCGAGGGAGAGTCTGAGGAGGATGCAACGTACCTCTCCATCAATACCGTGGTCGGAGATGACCTTGACCCGAAGCTGTATGTGGCATTCCAGATCCTGGAGTATACCCTGCTCGATGCGCCGGGCGCGCCGTTAAAGCAGGCGCTCATTGACGCCGGTATCGGCAAGGATATTCTGGGCGGTTACGAGAGCGGCATTTTACAGCCGTATTTCTCCGTGATCGCGAAAGATGCCAATAAGGAGCAGAAGGGCGAGTTCCTGGCAATCGTAAAAGGAACCTTAAGAAAACTGGCAGACCAGGGCATCAACCGCAAGAGCCTGCTTGCCGGCATGAACTTCTTTGAGTTTAAATACCGCGAGGCAGATTATGGCTCCGCGCCGAAGGGCCTGATGTATGGCCTGCAGTGTCTGGACAGCTGGCTGTACGACGGAGATCCGATGACGCACCTTTGCTATCAGGAAACCTTCGATTTCTTAAAGAAAGAAGTGGAGAACGGTTATTTTGAGCAGCTGATTAAGGATTATCTTCTGGACAATCCGTTTGAGGCTGTGATTGTAGTAGCTCCGGAGCGCAATCTGACTGCGAAGGAAGATGAGAAGCTCGCAAAGAAGCTGGCAGAGTACAAGGCCTCCCTCTCTGAGGAAGAGCTGGAGAAACTGGTAACAGCTACAAGAGAGCTGAAGGAATACCAGGATACCCCGTCCACTCCGGAGATCCTTGCGAAGATCCCGCTTCTTGGACGTGAGGACATCGACAAAAAGGCAGAGACCTTTTACTGGACAGAAAAAGAAGAGGGAGGCATTAAGGTGCTGCACCACAACTTCTTTACGTCCGGCATCGGATACCTGAAAGTGCTGTTTAACACGGAGGTTCTGCCGCAGGAGGATCTTCCTTACGCAGGCCTGTTAAAATCCATTCTGGGCTCCATCAGCACCGAGCATTACAGCTATTCCGACCTGACAAGCGAGATCCACTTAAACAGCGGCGGCGTGGACTTCTCTGTAACATCCTACCCGAATTTAGAAGATCCGGAGCACTTTATCGGCATGTTCATGGCAAGCGCACGTGTACTGTACGACCGTCTGGATTTTGGCTTTACCATGATCGAGGAGATTCTGAACCATTCCGTATTCACGGATGAGAAACGCCTGGGCGAAGTTATCCAGGAGACTCGTTCCCGTGCCCGCATGAAGCTGGAGAACGCAGGCCACAGCACGGCAGTATCCCGTGCGACTTCTTACTTCTCTGCAACTGCGTACTACAACGAGCTGACTGGCGGTACGGCATATTATCATTTCCTGGAGCAGCTGGAAAAAGACTATCCGGCAAAGAAACAGGAGATCATCGCAAAGCTGCAGGAGGTGAGCCGAAAACTCTTCACCCGCTCCAATATGATGGTGAACTACACGGCGGACGACAAAGGATATGAAAAGCTTCCGGAGGCTTTGAAACTTCTTGCAGAGAAGCTCCCGGAGGGCAGCGGTGAGAACTATGCGTTTACGCATCCGGTAAAGAACGTGAACGAGGGCTTAAAGACCTCCGCCCAGGTCGATTATGTGGCACGCTGCGGAAACTTCCGCGATGCAGGCCTTAAGTATACCGGCGCGTTAAAAATCCTGCAGGTGATCTTAAGCTACGATTACCTGTGGCTCAACATCCGCGTAAAGGGCGGCGCTTACGGCTGCATGAGCGGATTTGGACGGTCCGGAGAAGGATACCTGGTATCTTACCGCGACCCGAACTTAAAAGAGACCAACGACATTTACGAGGGCGTTCCGGCTTACCTGGAAACATTCGATCCGGACGACCGCGATATGACCAAATATGTGATCGGAACCATCAGTAACCTCGACGCTCCGCTGACACCGTCTGTGAAAGGCAGCAGAGGCCTCTCTGCTTATCTCTCCGGCGTGACGGAAGAGATGATGCAGACCGAGCGTGACCAGATCCTTGGCGCAACCAAGGAAGACATCCGTGCGCTGGCAGCGCAGATACGCGCGGTCTTAAAGACCGGAAGTTTCTGCGTGGTAGGAAACGAGGAGAAGATTGAGGCGAACAGCAGCATGTTTGGCGAGATTTCAAACCTTACAAGAGGATAGGCAGTTTGTGCAGCGCATGGGCTGCAGGAATAAGTATTTCGAAAGGATCAATTATGGCAAAGAAACCGGAAGGTACAAATTTTGATAAACTGCTGGAAGAACTGAACGGGGCGAAAAAGGCCGGCGCGGAGGGCGCAGGCCAGGCTGCTCCGGTTCAGAAGAAATCCGGCTTTGTAACCCTGATCGGACGGCCGAACGTGGGCAAATCCACGCTGATGAACCATCTCATTGGCCAGAAGATCGCCATTACGTCTGACAAACCGCAGACCACAAGAAACCGCATCCAGACTGTCTACACCGATGAACGCGGCCAGATCATCTTCCTGGATACCCCGGGTATTCACAAAGCGAAGAACAAGCTGGGCGAGTACATGGTGAACGTGGCAGAGCACACCTTAAAAGAGGTGGATCTCATCCTGTGGCTCGTGGAGCCGAGCACCTTTATCGGTGCGGGAGAGCGCCACATTGCCGAGCAGCTTCAGGGCATCAAGACCCCGATCATTCTGGTCATCAACAAGACGGATACCGTAAAGAACCAGGAAGACATCCTGACGTTCATCAACGCCTACAAGGATATCTGCAATTTCGCGGAGATCGTTCCGGTGTCCGCATTGAGGGACAAAAACACCGATACATTACTGGAGCAGCTGTTTAAGTACCTGCCGTACGGACCGCAGTTCTACGACGAGGATACCGTGACCGACCAGCCAATGCGCCAGATTGCGGCAGAGCTCATCCGCGAGAAGGCACTGCGCCTTCTGGATGAGGAGATTCCGCACGGCATCGCGGTTACCATCGAGAAGATGACAGAGCGTCCGAACGGCATTATGGACGTGGAGGCGACCATCATCTGCGAGCGTGATTCCCACAAAGGCATCATCATCGGAAAGGGCGGAGCCATGTTAAAGCGCATCGGATCTGCCGCGAGAAGAGAGCTGGAAGCCATGCTGGAGACCAAGGTAAACCTGCAGATCTGGGTAAAGGTAAGAAAAGAGTGGCGTGACAGTGAACTGTTAATGAAGAATTACGGCTACAATCCGAAAGAGTAATGCGGCTGGCATGCGGAAAGGCAGTTGGAGACAGTGAGAGAGACACTAGAACTGACCGGCATGGTCTTAAAAGTCTCGCCGGTCGGGGACAATGACCGGCGTCTGGTCATCCTGACGAGGGAGCGCGGAAAAATCACTGCGTTTGCCCGCGGGGCGAAGAGGCCGGGAAGCCAGCTCATGGGCGTGACGAGGCCGTTTGTGTTTGGCACATTCCGCCTTTACGAGGGGCGGGATGCCTATAACCTGCAGGGAGCGGACATCACCAATTATTTTTCGGAGCTTGCGACCGATGTGGAAGCGGCCTGCTACGGCTCGTATTTTCTGGAATTTGCGGACTATTACAGCCGTGAGAACATGGAGGCTTCGGAAGAACTCCTGCTGTTGTATCAGTCACTTCGGGCGCTTATGAAGCCTGCGCTTCCGAATCCTCTGGTACGCGCCGTGTTTGAGCTGCGCTGCATGGTCATCAACGGCGATTACACGGAACACCCGCCGCGCGAGGTCAGCGATTCGGCAAATTATGCCTGGGAGTATATTATCGCGTCCCCGATCGAGTCGCTTTACACGTTTGTTCTGGCTCCGGAAGTACTAAAGGAACTGGAGCACTGTGTGGAGAGCACCAGGCACAGATTTGTAGACCGGGAATTTCATTCCCTGGAGGTCCTGAAAATGATGGAGCCGGCCATGTTCCGGCCACAGACAGAAAAAGACGGCAAATAAAGGTGTTGAAAAACCTTACATGAACAGGTATAATCCTAGAGAACCCCTGCAAAGCAGGTATCCGGGGAGAAAGAATATCATGAAAAAGAGAAAAGCAGTTTTGACTGCGGCTGTACTGCTCGCGGCAGTGTGGTCAGCAGCATGTTCCCGGTCGGCGGGAAAAGCCTGGGATGCTTCCGAGAACAGCATCTATGTGGCAGATGACTTAAGCGTAAAAAGCGTCATGGTCTATACGTCGGAAAAGGAAAACGAGTTGTACAGTGCCGATGGCCTTGCGGAGTTCGCAAAAGAACAGATCCGCGCCTACAATGAGGAGCAGGGTGCTTCGGCAGAGGCGGAGAATGCAAAGGGAAAGGAAAAGCTCCCGGTGGCGCTTGAGCGCTGCAGCCTGGAGGGAAAGACCGGAACCCTGGTGTTTGAGTATGCCTCAGCGGACGACTTCGTAAAGTTTTCCAGCGAGAACGGGGATGACACCCACACCGTAACATCTCTGGAAATCGCGGACGCGGATTCCGGAACCATTCCGGACCTGACATTTCAGACGCTTTCCGGGAAAAACGTGGAACCGCAGACGGCATCCGAGACAAAAGGCAGCCATAGGATCATCACCGATGGCTCCGCAAAGATTTACACAGAAGGAAAAATCCTTTTTGTGACAGACGGCGTCAATGTAGTAAGCAGTTATTCAGCAGTGACCCCAGAGGGAACCAGCTGTATCATATTCAAATAAAAAGAGAGGTTATCTGACGATGGAAAAGACAATGGAGAAAATTGTAGCGCTGGCAAAAACCAGAGGTTTCGTATATCCGGGTTCCGAGATCTACGGCGGCCTGGCAAACACCTGGGATTACGGCAACCTTGGCGTAGAGCTGAAGAACAACGTAAAGAAAGCATGGTGGCAGAAATTCGTACAGGAGAGCCCGTACAACGTAGGTGTTGACTGCGCGATCCTCATGAACTCCCAGACCTGGGTTGCTTCCGGACATCTGGGCGGCTTCTCTGATCCGCTGATGGACTGTAAGGCATGTAAGGAGCGTTTCCGTGCCGACAAGCTGATCGAGGACTACATGGCTGAGAACGGCATCACCATCGAGGGCAGTGTAGATGCATGGTCCCAGGAAGAAATGAAGAAATACATCGATGACAACAACATCTGCTGCCCGAGCTGTGGCAAGCACGACTTCACCGATATCCGTCAGTTCAACCTGATGTTTAAGACTTTCCAGGGTGTTACTGAGGACGCAAAGAACACCGTTTACTTAAGACCGGAGACCGCACAGGGTATCTTCGTAAACTTCAAGAACGTACAGCGTACTTCCAGAAAGAAAATCCCGTTCGGTATTGGCCAGATCGGTAAATCTTTCCGTAACGAGATCACCCCGGGCAACTTCACCTTCCGTACCCGTGAGTTCGAGCAGATGGAGCTGGAGTTCTTCTGCAAGCCGGGCACCGATCTGGAGTGGTTCCAGTACTGGAGAGGCTTCTGCCGCGACTGGCTGCTGGCACTGGGCTTAAAGGAGGACGAAATCCGTCTCCGCGACCATTCTCCGGAGGAGCTGTGCTTTTACAGCAAGGGTACCACCGATATCGAGTTCCTCTTCCCGTTTGGATGGGGCGAGCTGTGGGGTATCGCAGACAGAACCGACTACGACTTAACCCAGCATCAGAATACTTCTGGCGAGGATATGACCTACTTCGACGACGAGGCAAAGGAAAAATACATTCCGTATGTTATCGAGCCGTCCCTGGGCGCAGACCGTGTCACCCTGGCATTCCTGTGCGCAGCATACGATGAGGAGGAGATCGGCGAGGGCGATGTCCGCACCGTGCTTCACTTCCATCCGGCAATCGCACCGGTTAAGATCGGTGTGCTTCCGCTGTCCAAGAAGTTAAACGAGGGCGCAGAGAAGGTATACGCAGAGCTGTCCAAGTACTACAACTGTGAGTTCGATGACAGAGGCAACATCGGTAAGAGATACAGAAGACAGGATGAGATTGGTACTCCGTTCTGCATCACTTACGACTTCGAGTCTGAGGAAGACCATGCAGTGACCGTCCGCGACCGTGATACCATGGAGCAGGTTCGCGTGCCGATTGCTGAGTTAAAACAGTATTTCGAGGACAAGTTCCGTTTCTAATGAAAGAAAACAAATTACAAACCGTAGGCGCAGTCGCCGGGTACATTCTCTCAGGAGGAAGAAACACACGCATGGAGGGACAGAAAAAACTGTTCCTCCGCTACGGTGGTGAGACTTTCTGTGAGAGAATCTTACATGCCTGTGACTGTCTGCCTGCGGTTTATTTGTCTGTAGACAAAGAAGAACCTTATGAACAGGCCGGTCTTCCCATGGTTGTGGACCGGTGGAGCGGGATCGGGCCGCTGGGCGGCATTGCTTCCGGTCTTCTTGCCTGTAAGGAGGATGCGCTCCTCGTTATGGCGTGCGACATGCCGATGATCGACCGGGAAACGGTGGAGCAGCTTCTCTGCCGTTACCGGGAGCAGGAAAAGAACGGTAACGCCGGAAAAATCCTTGTGACATCACAGGGAGAACGGCTTCATCCGCTGTTTGGCATTTATCCGAAGAGCGTGCTGCCGTATGCAAAAGAGCTGATCGGTGAGGAGGATTACCGGATTGTGCATTTTCTGGAACGCGCCGGTTATGAAGTTATGGAGCTTGGGGCGGCGAGCCGTGCCATGGAAAATGTGAATACAACGGAGGAGTACCACCGTTTAAACAGCAAAAACACGCCGTTTGTGTTCGCAATCAGCGGCTATAAGAACAGCGGAAAGACCACCATGGTCACACGGCTCATTCCGGAGCTCACAAAGCGCGGCTGCAGGGTTGCGGTCATCAAGCATGACGGGCATGATTTTGAGAGCGATGTTCCGGGAACCGACAGTTATCGACATCAGAAAGCAGGAGCCTATGGCACAGCGGTCTTTTCCAAAAACCGCTTTCTGCTAACAAAGGAATGCCAGGGCATTACGGAGCGCGACTTATTTGCGGCATTTCCGGAGGCGGATATCATTTTAATCGAAGGATTGAAAAACAGCAGCTATCCGAAGTATTTCTGCAGGTATCCGGAGAAACCGCTTCCGGATGCGGGAAAGCTGGCGGATGAGATCGAGGCGCGGATGCGCAGCGCGCGCGGAGAACAGATGGAAAACAAAGGATAAACGAGAAAATGGAAATGGAGAACAGGAGAGGAATGTGGATCGGATTACATTAGAAGAAGCACAGCGCCTGGTTTTTGAGGCAGGATCTGCAGTGGAGACAACAATGCGTCCGGTAATGGACTGTGGGGGGATGATTCTTGCGGAGGACCTGACTGCCGGGATGATGCAGCCGCCGTTTGCCCGTTCCGCGATGGATGGATATGCCGTAAGATACGAGGATACGCGGAATGCGGATCGGGAACATCCGGCTGTACTGCAGGTCATTTATAAGACCTGTGCGGGAGACCGGCCTGGAAGAACAATCCAGAGTGGGGAAGCAGTGCGCATTATGACCGGAGCAGTGATTCCGGAGGGAGCAGACTGTGTGATCCGCCAGGAGGATACGGATTATGGAGAGGATACGGTAGAGATTTATGTTCCGGTCGTTCCGGGAAAAAACTGCTGTAAGGCAGGAGATGATTTTGTGGCGGGAGATCTTCTGGCAAAGGCAGGGGAGCGGGTGGATGCCTATACCGCCGCTGCGGCCGTGGCGGCAGGAAAGACAGAGCTGTGTGTGCGCAGGCACCTGCGCGCGGCGGTGATTACGACCGGGGAAGAACTGCTGGAGCCGGGTACAGCGCTGGAGCCAGGGCAGATCTATAATTCCAACCGTGCCTATCTGCAGGCACGGCTTACAGAAATGGGATGTGATGTGGTGTTCTGCCGCATGACGGGAGATGAGCGGGAGACCATTGCACAGGCAGTTCGTGAGGCTGCGGAATGCGCAGATTTTGTTATTACAACAGGAGGCGTTTCTGTTGGACAGAAGGATCAGCTTCCGCATGTCATGGAGAGTTTGGGCGCACGGGAACTTTTCCACGGGATTGCGGTAAAGCCGGGTATGCCAAGCATGTGTGCTGTGCTTGGAACGGTTCCGGTACTCTGCCTTTCCGGAAATCCGTATTCCGCGTTCGCGGTGTTTGAACTGCTTATACGCCCGCTCACAGCAGGGCTTCTTGGAATGGAGGCGTATCATTATACCCGCCTTCATACAGTGACAGGATCCAGTTTTGGAAAGCCGAGCAATGTCCGCCGTCTTCTGCGCGGACGTTATGACGGCGGCCGGGTATATCTGTCCGGAAAACAGCAAAACGGCCAGCTCTCCGGCGGAATTGGATGCAACTGCCTTGTGGATATTCCGGCAGGCAGTCCGGAGATTTCTGAGGAAAGCCCGGCAGAAATCATTTTGACTGATCTGCTGTAGGAGCCTGATGTGGGATTCGTCAAAATGGCAAATTGACCATTCGTATATACGAACTTATTTCGTATATGTGAAAATAACGGAAAAACGACAAAATTTTACGAGTTTTTGCTAAAAAATATACAAAAAGTACACACAAAAACCTTTACTCCTGAAAAAAATATGGTATACTTATACCAGACCGTCGAATGAATCATTTTTGTGCAAAAACGATATCGGACGGAGCAAAAGCGTAGATGAGAGTCTACATATGTTGAGGAGGAATAAACCAATGGCTAAAAAGTGGGTGTACTTATTTACAGAGGGTGACGCTACCATGAGAAATCTTCTCGGTGGTAAAGGCGCAAACCTGGCTGAGATGACGAATATCGGTCTTCCGGTACCGCAGGGCTTTACAATCACAACGGAGGCCTGCACACAGTACTACGAAGATGGACGCGAGATCAACGATGAGATCCAGGGTCAGATCAACGAGTATATTGCAAAGATGGAAGAGATTACCGGCAAAAAGTTTGGCGATCTTGAAAATCCGCTTCTGGTTTCCGTACGCTCCGGCGCACGTGCTTCCATGCCTGGTATGATGGATACCATCTTAAACCTGGGCTTAAACGAAGATGTAGTTAACGTAATCGCTGAGAAGTCCAACAACCCGCGCTGGGCTTGGGACTGCTACAGAAGATTCATTCAGATGTATTCCGACGTTGTTATGGAAGTCGGTAAGAAATATTTTGAGGCTCTCATCGATGAGATGAAAGAGAAGAAAGGCGTTAAGCTCGATGTTGAGTTAGACGCAGACGATTTAAAAGAGCTGGCTAACCAGTTCAAGGCTGAGTACAAGAACAAGATCGGCGTAGATTTCCCGGACGATCCGAAGGAACAGTTAATGGGCGCAATCAAAGCCGTATTCCGTTCCTGGGACAACCCGCGTGCTAACGTTTACCGCCGTGACAACGATATCCCGTACTCCTGGGGTACTGCTGTAAACGTACAGTCTATGGCATTCGGCAACATGGGCGATGACTGTGGTACCGGTGTTGCATTTACCCGTGACCCGGCAACCGGCGCTAAAGGCCTGTTTGGTGAGTTCTTAACCAACGCACAGGGCGAGGACGTTGTAGCAGGTGTCCGCACTCCGATGCACATCCAGGAGATGGCAGAGAAATTCCCGCAGGCATTCGCTGATTTCCAGAATGTATGCAAGACCCTGGAAGATCACTACAGAGATATGCAGGATATGGAGTTCACCGTAGAGCACGGCAAACTGTACATGCTGCAGACCCGTAATGGTAAGAGGACTGCTCAGGCAGCATTAAAGATCGCATGTGACCTGGTAGACGAGGGCATGAGAACTCCGGAAGAGGCAGTTGCCATGATCGATCCGCGTAACCTGGATTCCTTACTGCATCCGACCTTCGACCAGAAGGCATTAAAGGCAGCTGCTCCGATCGCAAAAGCTCTGGGCGCAGCACCTGGCGCAGCTTGTGGTAAGATCGTCTTCACCGCAGATGACGCTGTAGAGTGGGCAGCAAGAGGCGAGAAAGTTGTTCTGGTACGTCTGGAGACTTCTCCGGAGGATATTACCGGTATGAAGGCTTCTCAGGGAATCCTGACCGTTCGTGGTGGTATGACTTCCCACGCAGCAGTTGTTGCGCGCGGCATGGGCGCTTGCTGTGTAGCAGGCTGCGGCGACATCGTTATGGATGAAGCAAACAAGAAATTCACTCTGGCTGGCAAAGAGTACCACGAGGGCGATGTAATCTCCTTTGACGGTTCTACCGGCTGTGTATATGACGGAGCAATCCCGACCGTAGAGGCAACCATTGCTGGTGAGTTCGGACGTATCATGGCATGGGCTGATGAGTACAGAACCATGGGCGTACGCACCAACGCAGATACCCCGCACGACGCACAGAAGGCTCGTGAGCTTGGCGCAGAGGGCATTGGCCTTTGCCGTACCGAGCATATGTTCTTCGAGGGCGACCGTATCGACGCTTTCCGTGAGATGATCTGCTCTGATACTGTAGAAGAGAGAGAAGAGGCTCTGGAGAAGATCCTGCCGTTACAGCAGGGCGATTTCGAACAGCTCTACGAGGCTATGGAGGGCAACCCTGTAACCATCCGTTTCCTGGATCCGCCGTTACATGAGTTCGTTCCGACTGAGGAAGAGGACATCGAGAAACTGGCTAAGGCAAAAGGCAAGACCGTTGCAGAGATCAAAGCAATCTGCGAGTCCCTGCATGAGTTCAACCCGATGATGGGCCATCGTGGATGCCGTCTGGCTGTTACCTATCCGGAGATCGCTGTCATGCAGACCAAGGCTGTTATCCGCGCAGCAATCAATGTGAAGAAAGCTCATCCGGACTGGACTATCGTTCCGGAGATCATGATCCCGCTCATTGGCGATATCAAAGAGTTAAAATACTGCAAGAAGACCGTTGTTGAGACTGCAGACGCAGAGATCGCAGCAGCTGGTTCTGATCTGAAGTACCATGTAGGTACCATGATCGAGATCCCGAGAGCAGCCCTGACTGCAGACGAGATCGCAAAAGAGGCTGACTTCTTCTGCTTCGGTACCAACGACCTGACCCAGATGACTTTCGGCTTCTCCCGTGATGACGCAGGCAAGTTCTTAGGCGCTTACTACGACGCTAAGATCTACGAGAACGATCCGTTCGCAAAACTGGATCAGACCGGTGTCGGCAAGCTGATGGAGATGGCAATCAAACTCGGTAAGGCATCTAACCCGGATCTGCATATCGGTATCTGCGGCGAGCACGGCGGAGATCCGTCTTCCGTAGAGTTCTGCAACAAGATTGGTCTGGATTATGTATCCTGCTCACCGTACCGTGTTCCGATCGCAAGACTGGCAGCAGCACAGGCAGCAATCGCACAGAAATAAAAATAGAATCACGAAATCATAAAGCAACAAAAAAGACAGCGCACGGTTCTTGGTGCGCTGTCTTTTCTTGTTGCTGTTCACGCGTTGCGCAAACAGCAACGGATTTTGCCGATGCTTCGCATTCCAAATCGGCAAAATCTGCTGCCACCACGATATCATACGGCATTTTCAGTTCAGAAAATGCCTACCCATGTACAGTAACCTTTTCTTCGTTTATTCTTCGCTTAGAACGTTTGTTTTAGTGGAAAATACAAAAGAACTGTGCTAAACTGAAACCAAATACCATAACAGGTAAAAAAGATTAAGAAAAGGGAAACAGGGAGAGGAAAATGACAACAAAAGAGTGCTATGAAAAAATTGGATCCAATTATGACAGTGTACTGAGCAGATTTGGCAGCGAAGCGCTGGTAAAGCGCTTTGCCTTGAAATTTTTAAAAGACCCAAGTTACAATGAATTGAAGGAAGCACTGGAAGTACGCGACGCAGAGCGCGCATTCCGCGCAGCGCATACGTTAAAGGGTGTGTGTCTGAACCTTGGTTTTGACCGTCTTTATGAGACCAGCGCGGCATTGACAGAAGACCTCAGAGGAAGAGATATCAACGAAGGTGACCGTCTGTTCCCGGAGCTGACAGTACGCTATGAGCAGTTGACAGAGGCAATTCGGGAGTTGGAAGCGGAGGCTTAATCCTTAGATGAATTCATACGAGAAACTGACGAGACAGCAGGTGGATGCTCAGATGGAGCTTTACCGGAAGGTATTTACGGATGTACGACTTCTGGATGCAGCAGATCTTCGTCTGGCCGGAAAAAAGAATACAACTGAAAATTGCCAAAAGAAAGTGCTGCAGAACTGCCATTGTTATGATTACTGGAAGAAAAGCCAGCCCTGTGAAAACTGTATTTCCAGAAGTGTGTACCGGGACAAGATTCAGAGGACAAAACTGGAATACAAAGAAACAGAATTGTACGAGGTAACGGCACGCTATGTGGAAGTGGACGGAGTGCCGTATGTCATGGAACTCGTGAAGCGTATGGACAGCGGCTGTCTCATTGACCCGGAAGGCAGGGAAAAACTGCTTGGAAAGCTGAACAGCTATCACGATGAACTTTACATCGACGCGCTGACTGGTGCATATAACCGCCGTTACTATGAGGATAAGGTGAAAGCATCTGTTGTGAAAGCCGGCGTTGCCATGATCGATCTGGACGATTTTAAGCTTTACAATGACACCTGCGGGCACGATGCGGGAGACGCGGTGTTAAAAACGCTGGTCCTTATGATCCGCGGCTGTGTCCGGGACGAGGATTCACTGATCCGCTATGGCGGCGATGAGTTCCTTCTCTTAATGCCGAACATTGAGCGAGATGAGTTTGAAGAAAAGCTTCAGCTGGCAAGGAATAGGATCAATGAGGCCGATGTCACCGGCTACACGAATCTTCACCTTTCCGTCAGCATCGGAGGCGTTATGACTGCGGAGTCTGAGTCTGTTGAGAACGCTGCCATGCGGGCAGATAAGCTCATGTATCAGGCAAAAAACCGAAAGGATACGGTTGTCATCGCCGGAAATGAAAAAGAACAGCAGAAACAGAGCCAGGACTCCGCGGAGCAGAAGAACATCAAACAGCAGATCCTCATTGTAGATGATTCAGAACTGAACCGGGAAATCCTTTCCGAAATGCTTCATTCCGATTTCCGTATCCTGGAGGCGCAGAATGGTGAGCAGTGTATTTCCATGCTGGAGCAGTATGGAACCGGCATTGCGCTGATCCTGCTTGATATTGTGATGCCGGTCATGAACGGGTTTGAAGTTCTGGAGTACATGACCCGGAATCACTGTATCGAGGAGGTTCCGGTCATCATGATCTCGAGTGAGAACTCGGAGCCATATATCCGAAAGGCATACGAGCTTGGCGTATCGGACTATATCAGCCGTCCGTTTGACGCCAAGGTGGTGTTCCAGCGTGTGTTCAATACCATCAAGCTCTACGCGAAGCAGCGCAGACTCATTAAAATGGTAACAAATCAGATCTATGAGAAGGAAAAGAATAACCGGGTTATGGTGAGCATTTTAAGCCAGATCATGGAATTCCGTAATGGCGAGAGTGGTCTTCATGTATCCCATATCAATCGCCTCACGGATCTGTTTCTGGAGCGGCTGGTGCAGAAGGCAAACCGGTATCATCTGTCACGGTCGGACCGCGAACTCATTGCCACGGCATCCGCCCTGCACGACATTGGCAAGATTGGCATTGATGAGAAGATTCTGAACAAGCCGGGGCGTCTGACGAAAGAAGAATTTGAGATTATGAAGACACATACCGTCATCGGCGCGTCTATGCTGAAACATCTGACTGCTTATCAGGATGAACCGATTGTCCAGATGGCGTACCAGATCTGCAGGTGGCATCACGAGCGCTACGACGGCAAAGGGTATCCGGATGGCTTAAAGGGAGAGGAAATCCCGATTGCTGCCCAGGTGGTATCCATTGTAGATGTTTATGACGCGCTGGTAAGTCCGCGTGTATACAAGAAAGCGTTTCCGCATGAGCAGGCCATGAATATGATTATGAATGGCGAATGCGGCGCGTTTAACCCGCTGCTTTTAGAATGCCTGGAAGAGATTCAGGACGAGATCCGGGCGTATGATACGCAGCCGGAGGATGAACAACGATAGAAAATGGCTTCGCGGCCGGCAAATATGCCGGAGCGGAGCCATTCTTTTTTGAAATATCCAGTTGTTTCGTTTACAACATCTGTGTTGTATGGTATAATTTTACGTTGCGACACGTTAATATATTATCATTGAGAATGAAGAGGAACTACAAATGGAAAAGAAAAAGAAGTTTCAGATGCCGCATACATATATCATCATTTTTGGTGTAATTCTGTTTGCAGCAATCCTGACCATGTTTATCCCGCTGGGTAAATATGAGACAAAAGAGATCACCTACACCATGAATGGCGAAGAGAAGACGAGAACCGTTCTGGATCCGGACAGTTTTGAGTATATCCTGGATGAGAACGGAAACCGTGTGACCAAGGTTGCGCCGCTGTTTGGTACGGAAGATTTTGGCGGTCAGGGTATTTTAAACTATGTATTCGAAGGTATGACGACCGGTAATAAGAATGGTACCGCAGTCGGCATTATCGCTTTCATCCTGGTTGTCGGCGGATCCTTTGGTATCGTGCTGAGAACCGGAGCCGTGGAGAGCGGCATCATGCGCGTTATCAACATGACAAACGGTAAGGAGATCCTTCTGGTGCCAATCCTGACTGTCCTGTTTTCCCTGGGTGGTGCAGTATTCGGCATGGGCGAGGAGGCAATCCCGTTTGTTATGATTCTGGTACCGATGTTTATCGCTATGGGCTATGACGCGGTAGTCGGCATCATGTGCAGCTACGTGGCAACCCAGATTGGTTTTGGTACTTCCTGGCAGAACCCGTTCGGCCTGGCAGTCGCACAGGGTATTGCCGGAATCCCGGTTATGTCCGGAGCATGGTTCCGTATCCCGTTATGGATCATCTTTACCGGCTTAACCTGCGTATTCACTATGCGTTACGCTGCAAAGGTCAAAAAGAACCCGAAGATCTCAGTTGCTTATGAGTCCGATCAGGAGTATCGTGAGGACTTTGCAAAGAACGGCAAGGAGGATCTTCCGTTCACACTGGGCCACAAACTGGTGCTCTTAACCATTGCAGCCTGCATGGTATGGACCATCTGGGGAGTTGTAACCCAGGGCTATTACATTCCGGAGATCGCGTCCCAGTTCTTTGTAATGGGTCTTGTATCCGGCATCATCGGCCTTGTTTTCCACTTAAACGATATGCAGTTAAACGATATTCCGCGCGCGTTCGACCGCGGTGCGGCTGACCTGCTGGGCGCAGCGATGTGCGTAGGTATGGCACAGGGTATCATCATCATCCTGGGCGGAACCAGCGCAACCGATGGAACGGTTCTGAATACCATTCTGTACACCATTAGCAACGGCATGAAGAATTTCCCGCCGGTCATCTCTGCATGGTTTATGTATGTGTTCCAGTCCGTATTCAACTTCTTTGTTGTATCCGGTTCCGGACAGGCGGCACTCACCATGCCGATCATGGCTCCGCTTGCCGATCTGGTTGGCGTAGAGCGTCAGGTTGCAGTTCTGTCTTATCAGCTTGGTGACGCGTTCACCAACTTCATCGTTCCGACCAGCGGATGCCTTCTTGGCGCCCTGGCAGCAGCAAAACTGGAGTGGGGACAGTGGGCAAAGTTCCAGATCAAATTCCAGGCATTCCTGTTTGTGCTGGCTTCCCTTGCTGTGGTTACTGCCATGATGCTTGGATTATCCTAAGAGGAATCGACAGGAGTAAAGCAGCATGACAAATGATATGACACGGGGCAATCCCGTACGTCTGATCCTGGCATTTATGATCCCGACTTATCTCGGGAATATCTTCCAGCAGTTTTACAATCTGGTGGATTCCGTCATCGCGGGGCGCTACATTGGCGTTCACGCGCTGGCGGCCATCGGAAGCACCACGTCGCTCATCTTTCTGGTGACCGGATGGATGCAGGGAATTACCAGTGGTTTCGCGATCATGGTGGCCCAGTGCTTTGGTGCGAAAGATTATAAACAGATGCGCCATTATGTGGCAATGTCGGTGTATCTTTGTGCGGCGTTTGTGGTCGTTATGACAGCGGGACTTGTGGCATTCAATGTGCCGATCCTGCATCTTATGAATACGCCGGATGAGATCATTCACCAGACCGCGGCTTACATGGGAATCATTTACGCGGGACTTTGCGTGACAGCAGCCTACAATGCGTTCGCGGCCGTGTTGCGCGCGCTGGGCGATGGGCGTTCTCCGCTGTATTTCCTAATCATCTCCGCTGTGATCAACGCAGTGCTGGATGTTCTGTTTATTGTAAAGTTTCATATGGGCGTGGAGGGCTGTGCTTACGCGACCGTCATCGCCCAGGGAATTTCTGCGCTGCTGTGCCTGATCTACATTATCCGGAAGTTTGATATTTTAAAACTGAAGAAAGATGATTTCGCGTTTGATCTGCCGATGATCCGGCGGCTGTTGTCCATTGGCGTACCGATGGGACTTCAGTTTTCCATCACGGCAATCGGAACGATCATTGTACAGAGCGCAATCAACGTGTTCGGCGCGGATTATATTGCAGGCTATGCCGCTGCGGGCAAGCTGCAGAATATGGTCAACACGATCTTCATCGCCTTTGGCGCAACAGTAGCTACTTATGTAGGACAGAACCGCGGTGCCGGACGGATGGACCGTGTCCGCCAGGGCGTAAAAGATACCCAGATCATGATCCTGGTCGCGGCAGCCGTATTTTTCCTGATCATCCATTTCCTGGCTGGAAAGCTGACGCTGATTTTTGTGGACAGCTCCCAGACTATTGTGATCGATGCGGCGAATTTGTATTTCAAAACGGTATCCTGGTGCTATCCGTTTTTGGGAAGCATCTTTTTGTACCGGAATGCTTTACAGGGCATGGGATATGGCCTGGTGCCGATGCTCGGCGGTGTGTTTGAGCTGATGGCAAGAGGCGCTGTGGTCTTTCTGGTACTGCATCTGGGAGGCGGTTTCGGGCAGACCTGTTTTGCCGATCCGGCAGCATGGATCTCCGCGCTCATCCCGTTAATCCCGTATTATATTTATACGATGCATAAATTTTCTTTACAGGAGAAGTAGGAATTTTCTGAACTGAAAATTCCGTATGATACAGCAGAACTAGAAGATTTTGCCGATTTGACATGCGAAGCATCGGCAAAATCCGTTGCAGTTCGTGCAAATACACGAACTGTAATAAATTTTCTTTACAGGAGAAAAATTCTGTGCTATAGTATTTCTCAAAATCAAATAAGAGAAAGCAGAGTAGGTCTGCGTGCGTTAAGTGCCAGCCGGACAGGGAGTTGCCGGCGGGACGAAGAAGCTGATGCAAAAAAGCGAATCACTTTGAATAGTAAAGTGAGGGCAAAAGAGTGCGGCGGCTTCGCGGTACGCGGACCGCATCCCGCTGCGAAGAGGATACGGTTATCTCCTTTGTAGCCAGGAATACTGCGCAAAGGAGGTAACTTTTTTATGAAGAAATTTACAGCTTTGTTCACGGATTCCATGGAAGAACTGAAACATGTGAACACAGTCACCGTCATGGCAATGTTTGCCGCCATCTCCGTTGTGCTGGGGTATTTCACCCTGGTTCTCGGCGACTATTTAAAGATCGGATTTTCCACGATCGCGAACCAGTTCGTGTATTACCTGTTCGGGCCGGTTGTGGGCGGCATGTTCGGCGGCGCGCTTGATATCTTAAAGTACATTATCCGCCCGACCGGCGCGTACTTTCCGGGATTTACCATCGGAGCCATGGTGGGCGGCGTCCTCTATGGATGCTTCCTCTATAAGCGCCCAATCCGCTTCGTGCGCGTGCTCGCCGCGGAGCTGACTGTATCCATCATCTGCAACATGCTGCTTGGAACCCTGTGGCTGAGCATGCTGTACGGAAAAGCGTTCATGGCGCTTCTGCCGATGCGCGTATTCAAAAACCTCATTATGTGGCCAGTCAATTCCATGCTGTTTTACACCATCGGAAAGACCCTGGAGGCATCCGGAGTGTTCCGGCTGCTGAAAACTGTGGGACGCAAGCAGGCTGCGGTATAAAAATTTAGTGTAATAAATCAAATAAGGTCCGAAGCCGGTCGGGACGGTATCCTGCTGCGCAAAATATAGGTGTTGTGTTCGGACGGCTGCGCTGACAGCCGTTTGCGGATGGACGGACTTATCGTTCGTCCCCCTCAAACGTCAGTCGCGACAGAGCCGGACACGTCACACCTATATTTATGCTCTACAGAATACCGCCCCGACTGGCTTCTGCTTTGTTGGCTCCACTACAAAAAATAAAAGCAACCAGAACAATGCTGATAAAGTTTAAATTAGCAAGCTTCGTCAGTAGTGTTTTGGTTGCTTTATTTATTATCGTAGAAAGGCCAGTACAGCAGAAGTTCCGGGAACAGCATACAGAATGAGCGGCACATTGGAATTTTCCTCGTGTGCGAGCATAGCGCCAGGACGGAGTGAGATGTTTGAGGTGCGAAGCACCGAGTTTCGAACGCAGTCCTGGCAATCGGCGGCGGAGCACACGAGGTACAAAATTCCACCAAGTGCCGCGTTTCTGTATGCTGTTCCCGGAACTTCGGACTTTTTATGATTTTATTTCTAAATTGCTATTTGTTCTGCTTCGCACTCTGCTCTTCGATGCTCTTGCGGATCTGGAGCATGTGCTGGTCGGTGGCGGCGATGACTTCGGCGCACTGGCGCAGATCTTCGCTGATCTCATCAGCCGCAGCGCCGATATCTTTTTTGTACTTTAACTGGTGGTCGAGGCTTGCCCAGAAATCCATGGCGATGGTGCGGATCTGGACTTCGACGCGCAGGTTCTTTTTCTCTTCGGAGAAGAAGACCGGGATCTCAATGATGAGATGGTAGCTGCGGTAGCCGTTTGGCTTTGGGTTTTTGATGTAATCCTTGATGGCAATGACGGTGATATCGTCCTGGCTTACCAGCATGTTGGCCACGGCGTAGATGTCGTCAACGAAGGAGCAGATGACGCGGATGCCGGCTACATCGTCTAAGTTATTCATCATGGATTCCAGGGTGACTGGGAGTCCGCGGCGCTGCAGCTTTTCCACGATGCTGAGCGGCTTTTTGACACGGGACTTGATCATTTCAATCGGGTTTCTCTGATTTTTAATGGAGAGTTCGTCGTTTAAGACTTCCAGTTTTGTTTTGACTTCGCGGATGGCGCAGGTGTACATCATCATGGCCTGCTGGAACTCTTTTGCCTGGCTGATGAGGGCATCCGGTACCTGGGCGAGATTTGGGACATTGACAGCGGACTGGATCAGTTCGCTGTTCGGGTTCATATTCATGTTCATTGCTAGCTACCTCGTTACGTTTTGTGCAATATTTCCTGTATGTGGAAAACATGTTACTGTACACGGATAGGCATTTTCTGAACTGAAAATGCCGTATGATACTGTGATGGCAGCAGATTTTGCCGATTTGGAATGCGAAGCATCGGCAAAATCCGTTGCTGTTTGTGCAACGCGTGAACAGCAACGAAAATATTGTTGAAATATTATCTATATTATACCAGATTCCAAGTGGCATACAAGGTATATTTTTGTATACAAGGCTTTTGTTTTCTTAAAAAATGTGGTATGCTTAAGTTTACGGAAATGTATTAGAAATTGGAGGTATTTACATGAGCGAAAATTGTACCCATAACTGCAATACCTGCGGTGAATCCTGTGGAAGCCGCACGGCAGAGCAGACAAGTTTTTTAGAGCCGCTTAACCCGGCAAGCAGCGTAAAGAAAGTCATTGGCGTTGTCAGCGGTAAGGGCGGCGTCGGCAAATCCCTGGTTACTGCTATGATGGCGGTAAAAATGAACAGCAAGGGAAAGCACACCGCAATTCTGGATGCGGACATTACCGGTCCGTCCATTCCGAAAGCATTCGGCTTAAACGATAACAATGTTATGATGACAAACGACAACCTGATGATCCCGGCAACTTCCGCGCTCGGCATCGATATCATGTCCGCAAACCTGCTGCTCGACAACGACACGGATCCGGTCATCTGGAGAGGTCCGGTCATTGCAGGCGCAGTCAAGCAGTTCTGGAATGAGACCCTCTGGGAAGACGTGGACTACATGTTTGTAGACATGCCTCCGGGAACCGGCGATGTACCGTTAACCGTATTCCAGTCCCTTCCGGTAAATGGCATTATCATTGTGACCTCTCCGCAGGAGCTGGTTTCCATGATCGTTGCGAAGGCAGTGAAGATGGCACAGAAGATGAACATTCCGATCCTTGGCCTGGTTGAGAACATGAGCTATCTGGAGTGCCCGGACTGCGGCAAGAAGATCTCTGTATTTGGTGAGAGCCACATCGACGAGATTGCCAAAGAGTACGACATTCCGGTACTGGCAAAACTCCCGATCGACCCGAAGGTAGCCGAGCATGTAGACAACGGCACCATCGAGTACCTGGAACGCGACTGGTTTGACGCGGCAGCAGAGAAAGTGCTGGCACTGTAATTCATATCATTTAATAGAAGAAATAGGACAGGGTTTTCGTAACAGAAAACCCTGTTTTTTTGTACAGGGCAAGGGCTGGCTCATTGTCTCCGGCTACCTGTAAAATAACTTTTTGAAATCCGTTTCCGGCAAGTTTCGGTAGAAGCAGCTGCAAAAACGCGGTGCCGCAGCCCTGGTTCCGGAATTCCGGAAGGATCTCCACATGATGGAGGCATGCTGTGGTTTTGCTGACGGGTTCTGCGGAGGCAGTTCCGCAGAGTGTGTTGGAACGGTAGAGCGCGTATTCGGTTTCGGAAAGCCGGGTCATGGAAAATAGATGAACGCGGCGGGCTGCGGAGGCGGGCTGCTGTGCCATGTGCCAGCTGCTCAGATCACATTCCATCATATGTTCCTCGGAGTCTTTTTCTGCCTCGAGGGCTTCCAGGGTTTTTAAGGCATCGGTGCAGGTTTCGGAAACCGCAAAGAGCAGATCGACATCGGGATACTGGGAAATGGCTTCTTTCATAAGAAGAGAAAAAAATCCCTGTCTCCGAAAGTCTGGGTAGGTGAAGGCACAGCACTCTGCCAGATCTTCCTCGTAAGGAATCAGGGTCAGGCAGGCGGCGAGGCGGCCGTCCGGAAGGTAGCCGAGAAAATGGGAGAGGTCTTCTTCCTCCAGAAGATAAGACAGATCGGTACCGTCATAATGGCGGCAAAAAGCGGTCAGATCCGCGATTTCCTGCTGCTGTTTTTGGGTGAGCAAATTGGTTGAGCTAATATGAATATCCAGGTTCATAGGGGCCTCCTGTTGAGAAATTTTCTTTGATTCTTTTGTAACTAAAGTATAGGAAAAAAACATAAAGAATACAAGAATGTACATTGACTTTTGAAAATCCAATGGTACAATACCTAATTGTTTACGAAAATTTTATTGTATACAATATAAAATGAAACGGTGATGTGCCTGTTTCATCACCGGAAAGGATGAGCCATGAAGTATATCAAAGAGTCAGCGATCATCTTTGGCATTACGATGATCGGAGAATTTTTAAACGAACTTTTGCCGCTGCCGGTTCCTGCCGGTGTGTACGGCCTGTTTCTGCTTCTGATCCTGCTTTGTACGGGACTGCTGAAGCTGAACGATATTGAGGCAACCGGAAATTTCCTTCTGGAGATCATGCCGATCCTGTTCATTCCGGCATCCGTCGGACTGATCGAGAGCTATGACGCCATGAAGGCAATTCTGGTACCGCTTATTGTCATCTGCCTGGTTTCCACTCTGGTGGTTATGGGTGTGACCGGAAAGGTAACGGAACTGATGGTAGCCGTTCTGAAAAAGAAAGGCGGAAAGAACGCAGGAGAGGAGAAAACGGTATGAGTTTTTTACAGGAATCCCTTTATTTTGGATTTGTGATCAGCCTGGGAGCGTACCTGGCAGGTGTATGGATCAAAAAGAAAGTGGGCTGGGCCATTTTAAATCCGCTTCTGGTTTCCGTAGTCATCGTGATTGCGGTTTTGAAGCTCCTGAATGTAGACTATGCTTCTTATAATAACAGCGCGAAATACATCAGTTATCTTTTAACTCCGTCCACGGTATGCCTGGCAATCCCTCTGTACAAGCAGCTGGAGCTGTTAAAGAAAAATTTTGTTTCCGTGATCGTGGCCATCGCCTCCGGCGTTGCGGCCAGCGCAGGCAGCGTCTTCCTTTTGTGTACGCTGTTTGGACTGGAACATATCCATTATGTTTCCTTCCTGCCAAAGTCCATCACCACAGCAATTGGAATGGGTGTCAGCGAGGAAGCAGGCGGAATTGTGACCATTACGGTTGTCTGCATCATCATTACCGGTATTTTTGGAAATATCATTGCAGAGACTTTGTTTAAGATCTTAAAGATCGAAGAACCCATTGCCAAGGGACTGGCCCTGGGAACCTCAGCCCATGCGATCGGAACCTCGAAAGCCCTGGAACTTGGCGAGGTGGAAGGTGCCATGAGCAGCCTTTCCATTGCGGTGGCCGGACTGATGACGGTCATCGTGGTTCCGCTGGTATCGGGACTGATCTAGGGATAAGTTCACCGATTGTCTTGACAGAATCCGGAAGATTTTTTATACTGAAACCGTATTAGGCAAAGGCCTTGATCCACGTCTGTTAGGGAAAATTTCCCTGACAGGCGTTTTTTATTTCAGTTAAATCTACAGGTGAAAAGGAGTGCGGAAACTATGGAAACAAAGGAAAAAAGCTGGAGAGACCAACTACAGAAGACTGCGTCCCTGGGCATTGTAATTTTGGGAAATATCCTCTATGCGCTGGCAGTCAAACTCTTTTTGATGCCGGCTGGACTGCTTACCGGAGGAACAACAGGAATCGGACTGGCATTAAACCGCGCGTTGGGGATTCCGGTGTCCTCTTTTGTGCTGGCATTTAATGTGATCATGCTTTTGATTGGATGGAAGGTGATGGGGCGGAAATTTGCGCTGACTACGGTCGTGAGCACTTTTGTCTATCCGATCGCGCTGGGCTTTTTTGAGCGGATGTTTGGCAGCCTGGTCCTCACACAGGATCTGTTTTTGTGCACGATATTTTCCGGACTTGGAATCGGTGCTTCCCTTGGAATTGTGATCCGTGCAGGTGCATCGACCGGAGGAATGGATATTCCGCCTCTCGTGCTGAATCATTATCTGAGAATTCCGGTTTCTGTCTCCATGTATGCATTTGATTTTTGCATTCTTCTGGTGCAGGCAGTTGGAAATCCGCCGGAAAAGGTATTGTATGGACTGATTCTGGTCATGACCTACACCATGGTACTAGATAAGCTGATGCTGATGGGAACCACGCGCACAGAAGTGCGAATTGTCAGCGAGAATATTCAGAAAATCCGGGAAGCCATCATTATGGAAATGGACCGCGGCGTGACGATGCTTTCCGGAGAGACCGGTTATCTGAAGCATCCGACCCAGATGATCTTCAGCGTAATTTCCAACCGGCAGCTCCCGGAACTGGAGAAGCTGGTCCGCCGCATTGATCCGGAATGTTTTATGGTGGTAAACCGGGTCAGCGAGGTGAGCGGGCGGGGCTTTTCCAT
>CAKRRJ010000001.1 GCA_934394615.1 uncultured Lachnospiraceae bacterium | reverse complement strand
ACGGGAAACCTCTCATAAATTCATCAAACATATCCTCACCAAAAATACTCGGCATTAACATAAGTCATCTCTCCTTTTCTATCTAAGCTTCTCTATGCTTAACCTTGTTTCTTTGGAACCAGGATCTTTCGGGGACCTCCGGGAACCTCTTTCTTTGTTCCCCCTGTATCCCTTTCCTTTGTTCTACGTGTACTATAGCACGTATTATTAGCACTGTCAAGAGGCGAGTGCTAATTTTCTGTGAACTTTTTGTGAACTATAAAAAAACCTCCGTAAACCAGACATTTAATCCAATTTACAGAGATTTCTTCATTCTTGATTCTATGTTATCTTTATTTACTGCTTTTTACAGATTGCTCTCTTTCCGGTTCGCCGCTCTCCGCATGGCTTCTCCAATGTCCGTAATACAAAGCAGGGTTACCACAAGGAATGCCCCAGGGATCACGATGATCCACCAGGCTCCTCCAGACATGGCCTTTTCTGCCAGACTCAGCATGCTTCCCCAGGAGATCATCTCCAGCGGCAGGCCGATTCCCATATAACTCAGTGTAGATTCTGACACGATCGCGCTGCGGATGTTCATGACCGCCATAAACAGAATCGAAGCGATAAAGTTCGGAGTCAGGTGGCGTCTTAAGATATAAAAGAAGCCGCCGCCCATTGCCCTTGCCACAATCACATAGCCGCTGTTTCGGATCTGGCGCACTTCCGTGCGTACGACCTTTGCCATGCCCGCCCAGCTTGTCACGCCAATGACGACCGATAAGCTGAGTACGCCAGCTCGTCCAAATGCTGCCTGCAGCAGGATTACAAAAAGGAGGTTCGGCACACTTAAAAAGATTTCCGAAAAACGCATCAGCAGTTCATCCAGCCAGACCGGCGCGCAGCCGCTGACTGCCCCATAGAGAATCGCGATCGCAGCCGCGATCAGAGACGCCAGCACACCGATCACCAGAGAAATCCGGCCACCGGACCAGATCATGGAAAAAATATCCCGGCCCATGGTATCGGTTCCGAATAGAAATTCGCGGCCCGGATGAACACTGCAGTTTAGCAGATCCATGTAAGACGGATCTTTCGGCATGATCCAGTCCGTGCCAAGACATCCAAGAACAATAATCGCAAGAATCAAAATCGAAAAAACTGGCTTTCCCTGATACCAGGGAGTTTTTTTCTGCACCGGAACCGCCATGGAAGGACGGATGCCGACGACGCGAAAGCGGGGATCTGAGACGGACTGGACAGATTCCAAATTTTGTTTTTTATCTGCTGCCGTTGTATCTGCCACCAAATTCTCCCTCACATGGAAGTCCGTTACCGCTTCCCGTTTAACCGATTCTTCCACATAACATGTCCGCGCAGTTTCCAGCTTCATTGCTTCTTTTGCATGACACGTTTCTGCACTCTCTCGCTTCACCTGCGCTTCTCTCTCACACGCTCCCGCGTCTTTCCGGGGCTCCGAATCCATCTCCTGCGCCTTCTTCTCTCCACAGGCTGCCCGCAGCCGCGGATCCAGCCACTCATTGATCTTTCCGGCTGCCACACTGCACAAAATGACCAGGCTTCCAGACATCAGGCATAGGAGCATCAGCAGATTGTAGTCTTTGTACCGTGCGCTTTCATAAGTAAGAGTTCCGATTCCCGGATAGGAAAACACCGTCTCCACCACATAGGTTCCGCCCAGAATATGCGGCACCGCGATCGCCATGATACTCAGATACGAAGGCATTGCGCTGCGCAGACAGTGCGTCAGCAGGATCCGTCCCCGCCGAAGCCCCTTGGCTCGCGCAAGCAAAACATAATCCTGCCGGATTTCATCCAGCAGGCGGCTTCTCATTAAAAATGCATAATACCACAAATGGCTCAGCACCACTACCGTGAGCGGCAGAACCAGATGACGCAGTCGGTCTGCCAGGTCTTTTGCCTTTCCCGCTGCGTACGCGCCGGAACTCGGCAGCCAGCGCAGCCCCGCCGAAAAGATCAGAATCAGTACCAGCGACAGCCAGAACTCCGGAATGCAGCTTGTTATGGTCCCCATACGGCAGAAAAAGCGGTCCAGAAATCTATTCTCCCGCCACGCACAGAGGATTCCCAAAAACATGGAACCAAAAAAGATCAGAAGAAAACCGATTCCGCCAAGCAGCAATGTATTTCCCATACGGTTTCGGATCACTGTCACAACATCCTGCTTATATTTATAGGAAATCCCGAAATCGCCATGCACAGCCTCTCTCAGCCAGCGCACATACTGAACCGGTATTCCATCATCCAGACCAAGTTTTTCCTCCGCCCAGGCACGCTCCTGCGGACTCATCCGCTCCACCCGGTCCCCATAGTAAGACACAAGCGGATCTCCCGGTGCCATGCGGGAGATGAAGAAGACCGCAGTGGAAAGGACGAAAACGCTGAATAACAGGATAAGAATGCTTTTGCAAAAACTTTTATACCGCATTGCGTCTCCTTTCCCGTTCCAGCACCGGGTCCGGTTTTGGAATCGCCGCCAGGAGCCTTTTCGTATATTCATGTTTTGGTGAGGCAAACAATTCCTCTGTCGGCGCCGTCTCCACCAGTTTTCCCTGATACATCACGCCAATGCGGTCGCACAAAAAGCGCACCACCGACAAATCATGCGCGATAAACAGAAACGTAAATCCATGCTCCTGCTGCAGATGCCGGAACAGATTGATGATCTGCGCCTGGATTGACACATCCAGCGAGGCAACCGGCTCATCCGCCACCAAAAACTCCGGCTCCATGGAAAGCGCGCGGGCAATCGCAATACGCTGCCGCTGCCCGCCGGAAAGCTCCGATGGATACTTGTCCAGATACTCCGCATCCAGGCCGGTATAATGCATCTGAAATTCCGCTTCTGCCCGGAGTGTTCCGCGCGGCGGGATCACCCGCTGGATTTTCATCGGCTCTGCCACAATCTCGCAGACCTTCATGCGCGGATCCAGGCTGGACGCGGAATCTTGAAAAATGATCTGCCGCGCGGACTGCAGCATCCTCCTGTTTTTTCGAAATTCCATAAAATGTGTGGTCTCGATTCCCTTGTAGCAGATGCTTCCGGATGACGGCCGGGTCAGATTCATAACACAGCGGGCTATTGTCGATTTTCCGGAACCGGATTCTCCCACCAAACCAAAAATCTCACCTTTTCGGATCTGAAAGGAAACATCATCCAGCGCCTTCGCTTTTCGTCCTCCCGGAAGCGTGTAAATCTGGGTCAAATGGCGTACATCCAGAAGAATTTCGGGATTTTGATGGAACAGGCAGATGCCTTGTTTTTCTGTATGAGGCATCTCGTCTGCCTGGTCACGTTCCCCCTGCTTCACCGCCGCTGCACTATTTCCAGTCTGCTGCGCCCGCTCATCCAGCGTCCAGGTTGCTGCAAAATGGGTATCAGAAATCGAAAACATGGGCGGTTCCTCTTCATAATCGATCGCCAATGCCTGCTCATTGCGGCAGGCAAACGCATCTCCCTTCGGCGGGTCGATCAGGGTCGGCGGCATTCCCGGAATTGTGTAGAGCGCATCCTTTCCTATGGACGCAGAGGGAAGTGCACGCATCAGTCCTCTGGTATAGGGATGGCGCGCATCATAAAAAATCTCGTCTGTGGTTCCGATCTCCACAATCTTTCCGGCATACATCACCGCTACGCGGTCTGCCACACGGGCCACTGCGCCGAGATCATGCGTCACAAATATCGTTGATGTGCCAAGTTTTTTCGGAATGTCCCGAAACAGATCCAGAATCTGCGCCTGCACCGTCACATCCAGCGCTGTGGTCGGCTCATCCGCAAACAGAATCTCCGGGTTCCCGGCCAGTGCCACAGCCAGCACCGCCCGCTGCCGCATGCCGCCGGAAAACTGATGCGGATACTGATGACTCCGCTCTGCGGGATGATCGATCCCGACCAGTTTCATCAATTCCTCCACACGTTTCTGTACCTGCTCCCGGGACAATTTCTGTTTCCGGGACGATTCCTGCGCATGCAAATCTGCTCTCCACTGCTGTTTTACCGCCTCTGCGATCTGCTCTCCAACCGTCATAGCAGGATTCAATGCCGTCATCGGATCCTGAAATACCATGGAAAACCGGCTGCCACGCAGCCGGCACATGTCACTTTCCGAATAATGGGTAATATCCTCCCCGTTTAACAAAACCTGCCCGGACTTTTGTTTCGCAGATGCCGGAAGCAGCTTCATAATACTGCGGCACAGCGCGCTCTTTCCGCATCCGGATTCTCCTACCAAAGCAAGAATCTCTCCTTTTTTGAGGGAAAAGCTTACATTGCGCACAGCCTGCACTTCTCCCTGCCGGGTAAAAAAACTCACCGACAGGTTTTTTACTTCCAATACTTCCGACATACTTTCTCTACTCCATTGTCCAGTCTTTTACATTCCAGAAAATACCCACGCCGTGATGCCCCATTACGGTATCCTTACTGATTCCATGAATGGATGACTTCGCCACATAGTTGGCATCCACATAGCAGATAAACGCAAATGCCGGGTCGTCCGCAAGCACCTCCTGGAACTTATTGTAGTTCTCCCGGCGTACATCCGGATCATCCGATTGGCGTGCCGCCGTCAGATATTCATCCACAAGCGCATCCGAATATCCGGAATAATTGGCACCCTTGTCTGTGCCAAACACCTTGTATGTGTGGTCATCTGCATCAAACGGGCTTCCCCAGCCAATCAGATACGCCTGCTGCCCGGTCCAGTCTACCTTCACCGGAATGTCCACAAAAACATCGATTCCAACCTCTTTTAACTGCTGCGCCGCAGCCTGCGCCATATCCAGACGCACCTGGTCTCCTGCTCCGACGCTGATGGTGAAGCCGATTTTCTCGCCATTTCGCTCATAAAAACCATCTGCTCCCATCACACAGCCGGCCGCCTCCAGAAGCTCCTTCGCCTTAGCCAGGTCATAATCGTAATGCTCTACATTTTCATTGTTATAAATGTTTCGCTGCAGCGGTCCATAGGCCGGCATGCCCTGCCCCAGGATCACCGCATCGATAATTGCCTGACGGTCAATGCCATAGCAGATCGCCGGAATCAGATCCTTATTGCGCTTCCAGTAGTCATTTTGGAAATTGAACATAATGCCCCGGTAATCCGAAGTTTTCATATCATAACAGGTAAACTCCTCTTTGTCCGCAAAATTTTTCGCATCTTTCGGTGTCAGCAGCGCCAGATCCAGCTCCCCGGTCTGCATCTGAATGGCTTTCGCGTTGTCATCCGGCACAATCTTAAAAATGATGTTGTCGATATTCGGCGCGCCCTGGAAGTAATCCTCATTTTTCACCAGCGTGATCATCTGCCCTTCTTCCCAATCCTCCAGCATATATGGGCCGGTTCCTACCGGATGGCGGAAGAAGTCTGACTCCTGCATATCTTCTCCCTCCAGCAGATGCTCCGGCAGAATCGCCATCGTCATATAATCCAGAAATGCCACATTCGGCGCATCCAGCTGGAAAGAGATCGTGTAGGGATCCTCCACGGTGATGTTCTCCACATCCTCATAGTTCGGCGCGTTTTCAGAACCATTTGCCGGATCCATAATGGCCTCAATGGTAAACTTTACATCATCTGCGGTAAATTCCTCTCCGTCATGCCACTTTACCCCCTCCTGCAGATGAAAGGTATAGGTACAGGTGTCTTCATCGAATGTCCAGTCCTTTGCCAGCGCCGGAACCACCTGATTATCGCCATCGTGTGCCGTTAGTCCGTTAAAGATCAGAATGTTGATTTCCCCATGCTCATCCATGGCCGGGTTGATGCGGGTGTAATCGCCGCTGCCGTAAACCAGCGTAGTGCCATTCTCTCCATCTGCTGCACCGGACTGATTTCCGGTGCCAGCTTCCTTCTGTCCCGCTGTACTGCCCTGCTCCTGGCTGCTGTTCTGACTATTCTGTGTGGTTTTATCGTCTGTCTTTGCAGAACCGCAGGCCGTCAGGATGGCCACCGCACCTCCCACCAGTAATACCGCTGCCTTTATCCGCATACTGTCTCTCATATTTCGTTACTCCTGTTTTGTGTTATACTCTGCTTTTTGTTCGGCTTTGTTTCTGTCTGGGCCGTCTTTCTTCACTGTTTTTCTTTTCAGCCGTCATGATTTATGTCAACCAATAATACTTTTACGCACCTCTGCCAGGGACATGCCCTGCGCTCTTGCGATCCATGCCAGATCCTCGTACTCGTATTTTTCTCTGGTCACGCCGTAACCGGAAGAAATCTTCTTCTGCACTTTTCCGTACGGAGTCTTCACCGTCTCAAAGCTGCGCTTTAAGGTATAACGGCTGCAGCAGTGCTCCCGCACGCCAATGGTAGTTGTGTTCCGGAAAATCACCCGTACCAGTGTTTCCTTCACATCCTCATGGCAAAGAACACACAGGATCGTGCCCGGTCTGGATTTCTTCATGCCCGCCGCAACAGTGTAAACCTCCAGCGCACCAGCTTCCAGAATCGTTTCCATGGCAAACCCAAGCTCTTCTGCCGTCATATCATCCACGTTGCACTCTAACTGCAGCACACTGTCTCCGGCATCTTCGGTCTCACCCAGCATTGCACGGATGCAGTTTGCCTGTTCAAAATCTTTCTTGCCCATACCGTAGCCAATCGCCTCTGTCCGCATGACTGGCATATCACCAAAACGGGTGGCAAAATGCTTTAACAGCGCTGCGCCGGTCGGGGTACAGAGCTCACCCTTCACTGCGCCACCGTACATCGGCACACCATTTAAAATGTAAGCAGTGGCCGGAGCCGGAACCGGCAGAATGCCGTGAGCGCAGTGCACATGACCGCTTCCCACATGAACCGGGGAAACGATCACCTGATCCGGCGCAATCTTGTGCATCAGCAGACAAACCGCCGTGATATCTGCAATGGCATCCATGGTTCCCACCTCATGGAAGTGAATCTCCGTAACCGGAACACTGTGGGCATGGCTCTCCGCCTCCGCGATAAGACCGTAAACCGCCATCACATCCTGTTTTACCTGATCCGGAAGATTCAGGTGACCGCAGACGATGTGCTCAATGTCGTGAAGGCTGCTATGGTGATGATGGTGGGTATGACCGTCGTGGGAATGCTCATGAGTGTGTTCATGGTCATGATGATGGTCGTGATCTTCATGGGTATGCTCATGGTCATGATGATGGTCGTGATCTTCATGGATATGGTCATGGTGATAATCGTGGGCCTCGCAGCTGTGATCATGGTGGTGATCATGCTCCCCATGGCTGTGGTCGTGCTCGTGATGATGGTCATGTTCCTCAAGGCTGTGGTCATGATCATGATGGTGGTGGAACATCTCCTCGGACTCTTCCTCCCCATGCACCTTCACGGTCATGTGGGTTCCACCAATGCCGCACTTGCTCATGGCTTCCCTGCTGAACTCCACACCCGGAATCCCAAGTCCGTTTAATTCTGCCACAACCGCATCCGGGTCCGGCATCAGTTCCAGTAAAGCTGCGGTGAGCATATCGCCTGCAGCGCCCATTCCACATTCCAGATATAATGTCTTCATATTGTAATTTCCTCTCCGTGACTGTTCTTCTATGCTTTCCCGGTCACGCTTTCTCAGTTTTTGTCACTGTTCACGCGTTTCGCAAACAATTTTTTACTTCTTGCTTTCTGTGCCTGTCATATGATTGATCATGCTCGCCAGGTATCCGGCTCCGAATCCGTTATCAATATTCACCACAGAAACTCCGCTGGCGCAGGAATTTAACATTGACAGAAGTGCCGATACCCCGCCAAAGGACGCGCCATAGCCCACACTGGTCGGAACTGCAATGACCGGGCAATCCGCCAGACCACCGATCACACTTGCCAGCGCTCCTTCCATGCCCGCAATCGCAATGATGACCGATGCGCTCATAATCTCATCCATATGTGCCAGCAGGCGGTGAAGTCCGGCCACTCCCACATCATACAGGCGGACCACTTCATTCCCGTGGGCTTCCGCTGTCAGAGCTGCTTCCTCCGCCACCGGAATGTCGGAAGTTCCCGCAGTTGCCACCACGATCTTTCCAAGTCCGTCTGCTGCCGGAAACTGACCGATGGTGCCAATTTTCGCATCCTTCCGGTAATTCATCTGCGGATATGTTTTCTGAATTACCTCTGCCTTCTCCGCAGAGAGCCGGGTAATCAGAATGGTCTGCACCGCATTGTCCAGCATGGCCCCGATAATTCCAGTCATCTGCTCCGGCGTTTTTCCGGCACCATAGATGACCTCGGCCGCCCCCTGGCGGATTCCCCGGTGCAGGTCCACCTTTGCGTAACCGATATCCTCAAACGGCTCTTTCTTAATAGCAAGCAGCGCATCATCCACGGAAAGTTCGCCATTTTTTACTGCTTCTAAAGTTTTTCTGATCTCACTGTTCATCCACGCACCTCCAGGTCCAGAAGCACAGCCGGATAGCTCTTTTTTAACTCATTCAGGATCTCTTCCCGCTTTTCCATGAGAAGCGGAAGCTGGCTTGCCAGCACCTGCAGCTTTGCTGCTCCGTTCGGCATCATGCGGACACGGAAATCACTGAAGCCAAGAGAGAACAGGAAATTCTCTGCTTCTTCCGTCTTCTGAAGCTTCTCTGCAGTGATCTCACATCCGGTCGGAATGCGGGTTGCCAGACATGCGTAGGACGGTTTATCCCAGGTAAAGAGTCCGCCTTCTTTGGAAAGTCTGCGGATCTCGGATTTTACAAGGCCGCACTCCCGGAGCGGGGATTTTACCTGCAGTTCCTGCAGTGCCTTCATTCCCGGGCGGTCTCCTGCATCGTCGGAAGCATTGGTTCCGTCAAGCAGTACGGTGTAGCCATCCTCCGCAGCCGCCTTCATGATCATATTGAAGATGACCTTCTTGCAGTAGTAGCAGCGATTGGACGGGTTGGAAACCACAACCGGGTCGGAAAGCACATCCGCACGAAGCACCCGAACCGGTGCCTTTAACTGCTCTGCCAGACGCATGGCATCATCCATCTCAAACTGCGGCTGGAACAGCGCCTTTACATAGTAAGCCTTCACATCTGCGCCGTATTTCATAGCCGCGTAAAGCAAATAAGAAGAATCCACGCCGCCGGAAAAGGCCAGCGCTACCTTCGGGTTTTCTTTGAAAAATTCCTGCAAGTTCATAAATTAAGTCCTCTCTTTTTCAAAATATTTGTCCCTGACACCGCAAACAGTGCGCCAAAAAGACAGAAAAAAGGCATGCGGCCCCTCTTGAAAGAGCCGTATGCCTTCATGTGCATACATCATTCTAAATGTTTATATATCGCAACGGTTTTGTACTTTCACAGCCACGATATTTCAAATAACCGGCTCTGCCAGTCAGCAGAACCCGTTGTTTACCAGTTTTACGCTTTACACAGCCAGAGACTTCGGCCTCTGTATGACAGCTTCGTACTGCCAGATTGAGAAAAATTATAGCATATTTTTTTCTCAATGGCAAGCCGCCTGTCCGGCTCATCCAATCAGCTTTCCCACCTCGGTTACCACACCGTCAATGAGTTTCGCCATGCTCAGATCTGTCACGCCCACGATGTAGTTATCGCAATGATTCACTGGAACCAGTATTCTTTTAGCCGGGCTCTGGCCAACGGCCGCGGCCATAGCTGCGGTGATTTCTCCGAGAAGCGCATCTGCAATCACGATTCCAACTGGTCCGATGATCACATCTGCCCTGCGGCTGCACACGATGACGGAATTTTCTCCGGTGGCTGCCGCGTCGGCTCCTGCTTTTAACATGGCAGAAGTTGCCAGGCTGTTGGTTCCCACCGCAGTGATATGCTGCTCCGGATAACGTTTTTTCAAAGCTCCCACAATCTGCTTTCCAATTCCGCCGCCCTGCGCGTCAATTACAAGTATATTCATGATGTTGTTCCTCTTCTCATAGTTTCCACTGATATTTTTTCATATCCACGCAGCCGTTTTCCGTAAACCGCACGCCCTCATCTTCCAGAAGCAGCCGCTGCTCCCACCAGCCCGGCGCGGTGCGCCCAGCGTGATTCACAACACGGTGGCAGGGATATTCTCCATAAAACTCCGCCCGGCTTAACACCTTTCCCACCAGCCGGGAATTTTTATCCCGGCCGATAAGTTTCGCGATCTGTCCGTAGGAAGCCACGCATCCCTCTGGAATTTCTTCCACCACAGAAAGAATCTCATAAATCAAATGTTCATCCAGTTTACTCATTTACATCCTTTTACATCTTTTTACAAGTTTTATTTTCTTTTACAACTCTTTCTTTTTACAACTTCATGCACGCCCGTCTAAGGCTTTCTCCAATTCTGCGATCACAATCTTCATCGCCTTGATCCGGGCGTATTTCTTGTCTACGGACTCCAGGATGTGCCACGGTGCGTAGGTGGTGCTGGTTTTAGCGATCATCTCATTCACGGCCTGCTCGTACTGATCCCACTTGTCACGGTTCCGCCAGTCTTCTTCCGTGATCTTCCACTGTTTCTCCGGGGTGTTCTGACGTTCCGTGAAGCGCTGTAACTGCGTATCCTTGTCAATCTGTACCCAAAATTTAATGATGACAGCGCCCCAGTCGTGAAGCTCTTTCTCAAATTCATTGATCTCATGGTACGCGCGCTTCCAGTCATTCTCACTGCAGAAGCCCTCCAGGCGCTCTACCATCACACGGCCATACCAGGTCCGGTCGAAAATGGCAATGTGGCCAGTCTTCGGAAGTCTTGTCCAGAAACGCCACAGATAATGTCTTGCCTTCTCATGCGGCTCCGGGCTCGCAATCGGATGCACCTCATAGCCTCGTGGATCGAGTGCGCTGGTAATGCGCTTGATGTTTCCGCCTTTTCCGGCTGCATCCCAGCCCTCATACGCAATGATGACCGGAACCTTCTTGCGGTACAGACGGTTATGCAGATCACTTAATCTCTGGCGCAGCTGTTTCAGCTCTTTTTTATAATCTTCCTCCGAAATAGTCTTATCCAGTGGAATCTCCGAAAGCTGTGGCATGCGCTCTAACGGAAATACATTCTGCAAAAGCGGCACAGCCATCTGGCTGTTGCTGAGAGCAATGTCGATTCCCTGAGTCAGAATTTCCATGATCTGAAGCTCTCTCCATTTTCTGGATTTCGCGTCAATGATATACCACGGTGCCGACGGCAGGTTTGTCTGCTTTAAATAATCCGAAAAGACCTCCCTGCATTTATCATAATGAGCATGCTGCCACAGATCATAACTGCCAACGCGCCATGCTGTGTCTTTTTCTCCCGCCAGATGACTGATGCGTTTTTCCTGCTCCTTTTTCGAGATGTTTAAGAACAGCTTCACCACCAGATAGCCATTATCTGTCAGCTGACGCTCAAAACGGCGCACACTCTCCAGGCGTTTTTCATATTCTTTTTCCGAAATCTCTCCCCGCAGGTAGCCGGATGTCAGCTCACTCATCCAGCCGGAATCCAGAAATACAAACTTTCCTGCTTCCGGAATCTTTGCGAAATGACGGTACAGAAATGGTTTTCTCGCATCTTCCTCAGACTTTTTCTCCATGTCAAAAACCTTAAAGAAACGCGGATCAATATTCTGGATGATGCGCCCGATGCTGGACCCTTTTCCCGAGGTTCCCCATCCCTCTACCAGCACAAGTACCGGAACTTTCTTTTCCTTCATCTGGAGCTGCTGCACAGCCAGTTTTTCTCTTGCTGCCTCAAGTCTTGTTTTCAGTTCTTCCTCTTCTGGCATTTCTGCCGGGACCCACTCCTTCAGCATAAAACCCTCCTCATCTATTCCAGCTTTCCTGAAATTTTTAATGGATTTTGCTCGCGACTGTGAAGATACGAAACAGTTACGATAATTCTAGAATAGAGAATATTCCACAGGAAATCAATGGCTTTTTCTCTCAGCCCGGCGTTTTTTTCGATTTTCAAAAATCAGCGCACCCAGGAACACAATCAGAAGCAGCAGAATGAGCCAGCACCACCAGCGCAGGCAATGATGAAACAGCATACAGATCACACAGATTCCAAATAAGCGGGTCCAGATACACCTGCATCCGGCCCCGTTCTGTCCGGCTGCAGGCACGGCTCCCGTTTCTGCAGGATCAGTGCTTGTGCGCTCGCTGTCACGATCAATCATGCCTTTCTGATCACCTGCACGGATACTTTCTCTCACGTTTTTTCCATCTGTCACACTGCCATTTGCATTCCCGGCTTCACATTCCTCTCCGCCTTCTGCTACACCGCTGCCTGCATTTCTATTTCCATCTGCGCTTCCATTCAGATTCCCGCTTTCACTTTCACGTTCCTCGCTGTCGAAATTTTCATTTTGGTTTTCTTCACTCCCAGTGCCGCCATGATCATCTCTGTCACTTATACTCTCCGCTTTATTCCCGCTGCTGCTGCCATTCCCGGAACTTCCGCTATCTCCGCCTCCCGGACTTTCAGGCTGCTCATTTTTGTCCAGCACGATTACCCGGACCTCCGTCCCGGCTTCATTACCGGCAGCAAACACTGCCGCAGTAAAAAGAGAACAGAAGAAACAGAGCACCATCACCATGATACAAACCACAGAAAAATCTCCGCTGTGTCTTCTTCGGTTTTGTATTTTTCCGCTTCGTCTCAACATAAATCACCAATTGCTGAAATGTTAGTTGGAAGCAGCCGTACCAGCCTCAAAGGTATAGCGGATCGTAAACAGCTTTGCCGCCCCATTCGCCCACGCAGAATCAATGGTTCCGACCTTACCGTTTTCAAATGTGATCGGAAGGGTGTTGTTGTCACCGGTGAGGATGTCCCAGCCGCCCGCTGTTAAACGCTGTGTCGTTGAAGCACTGTCGCTTCCAATCAGTTTCACACTGTCCCCCACCGTCTTCATCGTCAGTTTAATCTGCTTTCCCGTCACACGGTCTGAATCAACCAGTGTATATCCGCTCGATACATCCGCAATCTGCATTCCAGAAACATGAATGGGAACCACGCTGTTATTAATGATCTTGTAGCCATTCGGACACACAAACTGACCGTCTTTCTCTACCGCAACAGTAATACTCAGTGGAACTGTTGCTGAAATCTGTGACAGATCATCACTGTAAACCAGTTTTACATCGGTGGATGCCTGTCCGTTGTTCAGCCCTGCGCTGCTGTCATCCACCGCCTCATTTGCCGCAAACGCGGTCATGCCAAAGCTCATCGCCAATACCAGTGCGGAAGCCATTCCTGCCATCTTTTTCATACCATTTGCATTTTTCATATACTTTCTCCTTCGTTTTTTATGTGCCATCAGAATTTCTCCTGCAGGCATATGTTCTTTTTATAAATAGTTTTTACACCCCTGTCAGGAACCAACCACGATCGTGATTTTGGCTGCTGCTTCGCCGGCCGGCGAAAGATCGTCGGTATTGTACGCTGTAAATACCGCAGTAGCAGGATACGTTCCAGCTGAAAGTTTCCGTTTCAGCGAGACCGCCTCGATATACTGCCCCGGCGCAAGCCCGGCAGACTCATAGACCGGTTCTGTTTCCCCATCTATCGTGATGGTTACTTTCATATGGTGATGGTTCGCCGCAATGTTCTCAATGCGTACCCGCGCCTCCTCATCACCATCCCGCATGTTTACCACCGACGCGATGGAAATATTGAACATTCCCGCCTCAACGATTTTATCCAGTTCGGCCTGTATCTCTTCCTTTGAGCGGCCTGGCAGGTTCCCTGTCTGCGCATGCGGATCAAAAAATGCGGTTGTTTCTTTTTCTGCTGATGAATTTGCCATGAAAGCGGCACCTGTGATAATTAAGAATAACAGGAAAAAACAGAATATCAGAATCTTTTTTGTGGGCATCCTTGCCGTCTGGCGTGCCCGTTTTATCCCCCTGAATTGCAATTTTATGATACATCCCCCCTTTTGTTATGATGTACATTATGGTGCCTGGCTGCTCACTGTGTAAGTTACCGTTGCAACCGCCGCTTCTTTTTCCGCGACAAGCACCTCTGTCACACAGTTTTCATTGAGTGAAAACTCCCATGTCAGCTCCAGTGCTTCCCCTGCTGCAATGGCATACGTGCCACCGCTCATATCTTCCCAGACTGCTGTGCCGCTTTCTCCCGGATGAAACTGGTGTGTTTCCCCGCCATCCAGTATCAGCGTCGCGTAAGGCTTTTGCTCCTGCCAGTCTGTAAAAATCATTTCCGCGCTGTCCTGGGTATTGGTATTCCATGTACAGGCAACCTGCTCCAGATATACCGGAACATTGCCATTGTTTTGAATCTCACTGTCCGCCGCAATACAGGTTCCATCTGCCCCCAGCAAAATTACGGTTTCTGTTGGCACTGTCACGGAGATTTGTGGAACAGTACCGGAAAACAGTTCGGCCTCTTGCGGAGTAATATCATCTTCCAGAAATACTTCGTCCGGCTCATTCTCCGTTTGTGCGTCCGATGAGGTTGCTATCGCGCTGTTCCACGTATGTGCATCAAATCCCGTGGCGTTTTCTTTTCTGTCCTGTCTACATGCATCCGATGCTGTGGCGACTGTTTCTCCGTCCCGCATTTTCGCATCGGATACCGTTGCGATTGTCTCTCCACCCTGTATTTCCGCATCCAACACCATCGCAGTTATTTCTCCTTTTCCCGCATCTGGATTCGATGCTGCCGCAGTCTTTGCCGGAGCCCGCACACTTACGCTTAGAACCGCCGCTGCTAGCAGAACGCAACACCCTCTGCCTGGTCTGCAGACAGCATAAACACACACCCTTCGCATTCCATTCCCCCTCTCCTGTTTATGGCCTTCAGGAGTCTCCCCGCACGTTCACTCTACTAATCGACCATTTTCACCAGATTTTTTCTTATTATACCTGCCCCGTTCTGATTTTCACAATAAAAGAGAAACGCAAAATACGACAAGCACATAAACTGATATATAAAAAACGGATTTTAATTCAGCACTTGTAAAACGCTAAATTAAAATCCGCCTTTAAGGTCAATTTCCTCCAAAAACTTTAAGACAAGTACGACTATGTGTTTCCCAATCATTCAGAGCTTTATCACAATAATACGAAATCTGATATCCACTTCCTTCTTCTGGCTTTCTTATTGCAAAATATCCTTCTTTCATTTTGACCTTTTGGCCATTCAAAAAATTAATTTCTCTTTCGTCCCACTTATTGGTATCTTCAACCAGCGGAACTTTCGGATTGTACTTCCCGGTCGAGATAAAATCCGCCTGGATCTCTGAATAATACGACCTGAGATTTGCCCAGTCTGTTGCAACTCTTGCCTTATGCAGCTGCATGCTAAAAATCGGAATCGATATCGCAACGAGGATTCCAATAATCGCAACTACAATCAAAAGCTCTGCCAGAGTAAAGCCCTTATTCCCTCCCTGTTTTCTTAACAATTGATTAAATGAATTCTTTATGTTTCTCATGTCTGTTATCTCCATTTGCTGATCCACCATTAGCAATAAATCATTGCACATATTATAGCACAACACAAGCGGCAGTCAATTCATAACTGTAATAAATTTCTCGTCGCCAGCAACAGCAAACAATGACATAAATTAATCCTTCTATCCCCTATAATACCCGGAACCATCTGTTCTTCCTCCCTTTTCTGGTGTATAATTAAGAAAAAACCTGAAGGAACTATAGAATGACAATTACAGAAATCGCACAGCTCGCTGATGTCTCCAAAGCCTGTGTTTCCCGCTATTTTAACCATGGCTATGTCAGCGAAGAAAAAAAAGAAAAAATCCGCAAAGTGATCGAGGCGACCGGCTACACACCAAGCCGCGGAAATCAGGCAGCCGCGGAAAAAATTCCTACGATCGGTATTGTAATTCCCAAAATCAATTCCGAAAGCATTTCCCGCGTAGTTTCCGGCATTTCGCAGGTACTCAACCAGAAGGGATACCGCATGCTGCTGGCCGACACCGAAAATGATGTAAAAAGGGAACTCCAGTATCTGAAATCGTTTCAGCAGGATGAGCTGGCTGGTGTCATCTTCAGCGCAACAATTCTGACGGAAGAACACTTCCGTCTGCTACAGGCAATGCGGATCCCGGTTGTGATCCTTTCCCAGGAAGTGGATGGATTTTCCTGCGTATTCCACGATGACTATGGTGCCGCCGCTGCCATGACAGAACAGCTGATCCGGCACGGCCACAAAAAGATTGGAGCCATTATGGTAACGGCAAATGACCAGGCCGCTGGAAACGCCCGCATGCAGGCTTACCAGGATACACTGCGGAAATATCATCTGGATTTTTCCGAGGAACACGTGGCTTATTCGGAATTCAGTCTGGAATCTGGTTATGATGCCGCGCAGAAATTGCTGGAACAGGCCCCGGATCTTGATGGAATCGTCTGCGCAACCGACACGATCGCCATCGGCGCCATGCAGTATTTAAAGGGAATTGGCAAACGAATTCCGCAGGATATCGGCATTACCGGCATTGGCCATTCCCGCATGACGGAAATTGTGGAACCGAATCTCACCACAACACATTTATTTTACAAATCCACCGGCATCGAAGGTGCCGATATGCTTGTAAAAATGATCGAAACCGGCATTGACATGAAGAAAAAACTGAAAATGGGTTTTGAGGTCATTGAACAGGAAACCTGCTGATCATAATGCCATCTAGATAAGAGGGGGCTGTCGGAGACAATTTTGCGGCAGCCCCTCATGTTTTACAATTATGTGAAACATGATTTCATATAGTTTTCTTTGTTCCCACCCATCTTTTTTAGTGAATCTGTACAGATTTTCCCCATCTTTTTGTGGAAACAGGCAATTGCAAAGTCCTTGAAATCTGTTATACTGAATTACACAGATGTGAAACATTTTCATATTTGCATCAAATAGTTTTATAAAGTTTCATATGAATTTGGAGAATGGAGGTCGTTTTATGGATTACAAGAAAGCAGCCGCTGAAACAGTCCAGTACATCGGGGGAAAAGACAACATTGTTTCTGCAGCGCACTGTGCAACCAGGCTTCGCCTGGTCATTGCAGACAACACAAAGGTAAACAAAAAAGCTCTGGAAGACGCAGAGGGCGTGAAGGGTGTATTTGAAGCATCCGGCCAGCTGCAGATTATTTTCGGAACTGGTGTCATAAACAAGGTTTACGATGAATTTATTGCCCTTACAGGCATTACTGCCGCATCCAAAGAAGATGTCAAACAGGCAGCAGCAAGCAAGGCAAACCCGTTCCAGCGTTTCATCAAAACTCTCGGAGATATTTTTGTGCCGATCATTCCGGCCATTGTCGCTTCCGGTTTCCTGATGGGAATTATGGAATCTCTGAATTTCCTCATTAACAACGGATACGTGAACCTTTCCAACCAGAGTGCCCTGTTCATTCTGGCAAACATGTTTGCCAACACGGCATATGTCTTTCTGCCAGTCCTGATCGGCTTTTCCGGCGCGAAAGTGTTCGGCGGAAACCCATATCTGGGCGGCGTTATCGGTATGATCATGGTTCATCCGAACCTGCAGAACGCATGGACCATGACCGGCGGCGTCAATGAATATCTGGATGTCTTCGGCATCTGGAATGTACCGCTCGTAGGCTATCAGGGACATGTCATCTCTGTCATTATCGCAGTCTTCATCATGGCTAACATTGAAAAATGGCTGCATAAGCGGGTTCCGGCTATGCTGGATCTGTTTGTAACTCCGCTTGTTTCCGTATTTGTGACCGGATTCCTCACCATGACCATGATCGGACCGGCATTCAACGTTGTAGAGAGCAGCATCATCAACAGCATTCAGGCACTGATCTCCCTTCCGTTCGGAATCGGTTCCCTCGTGATGGGCGCCCTGTACGCGCCAACCGTTGTTACCGGCATTCATCACATGTACACCATCATCGATCTGGGCCAGATCAAGGAATTTGGCTGCACCTACTGGCTGCCGCTCGCTTCCTCCGCAAACATTGCACAGGGCGCTGCCGCTCTGGCTGTTGCGCTTAAAACCCGTGACCAGAAGTTAAAATCCATGGCGCTTCCGTCTTCCCTGTCCGCATTTATGGGCATCACCGAACCGGCTATCTTCGGTGTAAACATGCGTTTCTTCCGCCCGTTTATCTGTGCCTGCATCGGCGGCGGATGCGGTGCCATGTTCGCTTCCATCGCGTCTCTTGGCGCAACCGGAACCGGTGTTACCGGCATCTTCGGCATCCTGTTATGCCTGAACGCTCCGGTCAAATACATTCTGATGTTTGCAATCTCCGCAGGCGTTGCGTTTGCGCTGACCTGGATGTTTGGCTACCAGAACGAAAAGCAGGAAGAAGAGCATGCGGAATCTGCTGAGGCAGCCATTGAAACAGCCAGCGCTCCGGTTTTCACCGAACCAGAAAACGATGGCAACAGCCTCCTTGTCCTCTCCCCGCTGAAAGGCAAAGCTGTTTCCTTAGCCGATACCGGCGATGATGCTTTTGCCGCGGAAATCCTTGGAAAAGGCGCTGCCGTAGAACCGGAGGAAGGCAAAGTATACGCTCCGTTCGACGCCACTGTAAGCGCGCTGATGGGACACGCCATCGGCCTGACCGGAAAAAACGGCGTGGAGCTGATCATCCATATCGGCATCGATACCGTAAAGCTGAACGGAAAACATTATACCCCGCACTGCACACAGGGCCAGGAAGTAAAAGCCGGAGACCTTTTAATGGAATTTGACATTCCGGCAATTCAGGCGGAAGGTTACAAAACCATCACCCCTGTCATTGTTACCAATACCCCAAACTATAGCGATGTTATGCCTCTCACAGGCAAAGACATCCGGGCAGGAGAAGCCCTGCTCACCATCACCCAGTAACGAATATCCCCATACCGTTACAGAAAACTTAGATTTCACGACCAGAACCAGGAGGCATTTTATGCAGGCACAACGCGAAGAACTGAAACAGAATATCTTAAAGGCAGAGGCAGAAGCTGCTTTGCTTCGGGCAGATGATCCATACCGCTTTGGCTTTCATCTGATGCCTCCTTCCGGATGGATGAACGATCCGAACGGCCTCTGCTATTACCAGGGCAGATATCATGTTTTCTATCAGTACAGCCCTCTGGATGCCCACAGAGGCCAGATCTTCTGGGGCCATTTCAGCAGCCCGGATCTTCTGACCTGGACTCAGCATCCGGTCTTCCTTTATCCGACCGATGAATGGGATAAAAATGGCGTTTATTCCGGCTCTGCCCTGGCAGAGGAAGATGGACTTTATCTGTACTATACCGGCAATGTGAAGCATCCGGGCAACTACGATTACATCTACGAGGGCCGCGGCCACAATGTGGGGCTCGCCATTACCCGCGATGGAATCACCGCAGACAGCAACGCCTGCATCCTTGAAAACAAGGATTATCCGGCTGGCTTAAGCTGCCATGTCCGCGACCCGAAAGTTTTTAAACTGGACGGTCACTACTACATGGTGCTCGGCGCCCGCACAAGAGAGGATGTCGGCGAAATTCTCGTTTTCACCTCGGAAGATAAGCTGCACTGGAACCACATCAATACCATTCATACCCCTAATAAATTTGGTTTTATGTGGGAATGTCCGGACCTGTTCTGCGTAGACGGCCAGTGGATCGTGATGGCCTCCCCCCAGGGCATCACGCACGAAGCGTACCGCTGCCAGAACGTCTATTCCTGCGGCTATTTTCCTCTGTATGGAGATTTCCGCGGCGAATACACTCTGGGCGAATATCAGGAACTCGACGCCGGATTTGACTTCTATGCGCCGCAGACCTTTCAGGCTCCGGACGACCGCCGCATCCTGATTGGCTGGATGGGCATGCCCGACGCAGACTACACCAATCCGACCGCGGATCAGGGCCGCTGGCAGCACGGTATGAGCGTCCCGCACGAACTGCATTGGAATGGAAAACAGCTGATCCAGACTCCAGTCAGGGAACTGCAGTCCCTTCGCACCGATCATGCCTCCCACTCTTTTGCCGTGACCTGCTCCATCCAAACCGGCACAATGGCCGAACTCCAGATTGAAAATACCGGCGACACTTTTCATCTTGCAATCGGAGACGCCGCTGAGTTATCATGGTCCCAGGGACTGTTCACGCTCTCATTAAGCAAAGAAGCCGGATTTGGCAGAACCATGCGCTATCTCCAGCTTGAAAAACTGGAACACCTGCACATCCTGATGGACACTTCCTCCCTGGAGCTGTTCTTCAATAACGGAGAACGCGTTATGAGTACCCGTTTCTATCCGCAAAACACAGAAAAACACAGCCGCATCCTGACATTTGACGGTTCCGGCAGTGTGCAGCTGTACGCCTTAAAACCCATGACATTTCAGTGGTCAGCACGATAACAGGAGGATCAAGTTTATGAAAAAAGTTACTGCAATCGGAGAATTACTGATTGATTTTGTACCACAGCAGAAGGGCTGTGCCCTGAAAGAAGTTACCGAATTCCGGCGTGTCGCCGGAGGTGCTCCCGCCAATGTTGTCACCGCCGTCAGCAAACTCGGCGGACGCGGTGTTATGATCTCCCAGGTCGGAGAAGACGCGTTTGGAGAACACATCTGTGATGTTTTAAGAAATAACGGAGTCGATACCGGCTATGTATTTCGGACGAAAAAGGCTAACACCGGCCTTGCCTTTGTCTCCCTGGATGAAACCGGGAACCGGGAATTTTCCTTTTTCCGCAACCCAAGCGCCGATCTGTTTCTTTCTCCGGAACAGATCACGGAAGGGATGCTGAACGACACTTCCATTGTACATTTCTGCTCCGTTGACCTGGTAGACGCGCCGGTCAGACACGCCCACGAAAAACTGATCCAGATGGCGCAGGAAAAAGGACTCATCGTCAGCTTCGACCCGAATGTCCGCCTTCCGCTCTGGAATTCCGCAGAAGACTGCCAGAAAACCATCCGGGAATTTCTCCCGCTGGCAGATCTGATCAAACTTTCTGATGATGAAATCGAGTTTGTAACCGGATTCCAGAACGAATCCGACGCCGTGCAGCATTTACTGAATGGCCGCTGCCAGATGCTAGTCCTTACCAGAGGCGCAAATGGATCCAGCGTCTACACAAAAACTGCCTCCGCCCACACCCCGGGCCGTAAGGTAAAAGAAGTGGTAGATACCACCGGAGCCGGAGATTCCTTCGTCGGTTCCTTCCTGTTCCAGCTGACACAGGCAGGATATGGCGTTCAGGATCTCTCTTCCATTTCCGAAGAAGAACTGACCCGGTTTTTGAATTTTTCTTCTGATTACTCGGCATTAACCGTTGGCAAGATGGGCGCTGAGATGGCAGACATGGAAGAAATGAAACGTGTTTACGGAAAGTAAAACCAATCCCCAGGTAACGGCGTTTTTGCTGATACCTGGGGATTTATTTTGTTGATTTCCCTCACCCAGGCTCAACCCAGGCGTTTTGCAATAATATCCCTGATCTTTTTATCTTCAGTACCATCTAATAATTCCCGGAGTCTCCGTTTTCCAATTCTCCGGTCACAGGCGCGAAGAATGTCGGTCAGCCCCCATTTGTCATCCTCAAATTTCTGCATCAGATTTTCTTCCGGACATTCGATGTACGCTTCTATCAAATTTGAGATATCACATATCTTCGCATCCCATGGGTAAGAATTCGATCCATACTTCTCCGTTGTATCAAAATCCTTCGGATAATCAAATACGATTTTTTTTCCAATCGTAATAAAATATCTCGGCAGCTTGTTTCCATGCCATCCATCATTGCTGTTCATTTCATATACTGCCATATGGATTTGGAAATTAAGATTTGGATCCATCAGATTATATAATCTGCTCTGTAATTTACTCCAGCGCTTTGACATTGGCTTATCCCTCTCAAATTTTTAATTTCCTCAAACATGCAGTTTTTCTGCCCATTCTGCCTCTTTAAACCCAGTCAGCACCAGGTCTCCGTCTACAATCAACGGCCGCTTCACCAGCATTCCATTGGTTGCAAGAAGCTTCAACTGCTCCTCCTCAGTCATATTCGGCAGCTTGTCCTTTAACTGCTGCTCTTTGTAGAGCATGCCGCTGGTATTAAAAAATTTCTTCAGCGGAAGGCCGCTGCGTTCATGCCATTCCTTTAATTCCTCATAAGTCGGATTGTTCTCTACAATATGACGGTCTGTGTAGGTGATTCCATTCGTGTCCAGCCATTTTTTTGCTTTCTGGCAGGTGGAACATTTTGGGTATTCAATAAATAACATAATATAACACCTCCTTATATAAATCTCTAAGTATTGTAACTTACCATTTTTCTTAGTACTTTTTATATTAGCAGCAATTGTTACAAAATTAGCAACCTCTGAATTACACTACATTCTCTTTTAACTTCGCTGTTTTAATGGCCAGCTCATCAATGGTTTCATCAGCGCAACTACAAATCGAGATGATAAAATAAGTAACATCAAAATTACTATCATCAAAAGAATAACTAATTTATAATGAGGTCTGTTCCATAACGAACGATATAATCCCATCCAGCGTACTATAAATCCATGAAGTAAAAATATGGGCATCGTATTTTGTCCTAAATAACTCATCCATCTTACGCGAACATTTGGAATCAAAACCAATAAACTCACCAATATAACTACTGCTAAAATCAAAATTCCACCCCGAACTCCCATCGTATATTCCGCAGTCTGATAAGAAAAACTATGATATAACCAGATATTTTGAATTTTTTTATAAGAATGCCATACCAACATTATACATATTGTAAGGCACACAACCGCTGCGACTATCATCCATTGCTTTGGCTTTGCTGATAAAACTTTTGGAAATTCTCTCAAACATACTCCAGCAATAAAAAATGGAAATAGTACTAACATGCGGGATAATGAAAGGAAATATCCAATATCATTATCAAATCCACACATCAGAGCTACAATTAATGCGCATAAAATTATCTTTCCCGTATTCTTTTTGGTAAAAGGAATTACAGACGCAATCATCTCCCATTGTATTAATGCAAAAAGATACCACATTAACCAGTATGGTGTTGTGTACTGTAATGGAATTTCATCCTTCAAAACAAATCGTGAAAACATTACATATAATGTTTGAAAAATCACATATGGATAAACTAATTTTTTCCATATCTGCTCCCTTTTTAATACACTCCAGCAAAGCCCTGACAGCAAAGCAAATCCTGGCATATGAAATATATAAATCAAATGATATATAAAATCAGAATTTTGATAGGATATAACTTCCGTCAAATGACCGATTAATACCAGTATAATCAGCACTGCTCTTATATTATCAATTCTATAATTACGCTCTTCCCGCATATATTATTTCCCTTTCAAAATGCACCCATTCGTGTGCTCCGACAATATGCTGATAGATGTATCCTAGAAAATTTTTTGCTCCATTTTGAATCGAAAATTAGCTTTTTGCAGAGCATATCAATCGGCACACTTTGCCTTATATAATTCATAACATTGCCCTTTGGAGTATTATTTCTTAACATTTCCCTCTGATTCAGCTGTTTCATTTCATCCTGACTCAAATAATTTTTAGCAACCGTAACATCGCTTTTCTTAATCTTTCCTTCCGGAGCATCTGCCCAAGTAGTTAATCCCATATGCTCTTTTGTGTGATCCGCTCTTTCCACGATCAATTCCGCCGCTGTATGTCCATGAACAGCATAATGCATTTTATTCTGAACGGTTGCGTAGAATCTTCTGGTAGTCACAGAATTTTTATCGTAATCAATAGCCGTAGCATACAGGTCGGTTATCTTCTGATAGAACTTTCTTTCACTTGCCCGAATCTCACGGATGCGCTCTAACTGCTCATCGAAATACTTTTCTGTCAGATAAGTTCCTCGTTTCAGCCGTTCATCATCCATAACCCATCCTTTGATGGTATAGTCCTTTGCAATCTGATTTACCCATTTACGGAACTGCACCGCGCGCTCAGAATTGACCTTAAATCCTACGGCAATGATCATCTCCAAGGAATAGTGATTTGTGCTGTAGCTTTTTCCATCAGCGGCAGTTATCCGAAATTTTCGGATAACTGAATCCTCCTGCGCCTCACTATCACTAAATATTTTTTTGACATGATAATTTATGGTTCGAACATCCACATCGTATAATATGGCCATCATCTTCTGTGTCAGCCATATATTCTCATCCTCGTAGCGCATCTCAATACTGTCCTGCTGGTCGCCGACAGAAGCAACATAGGTTAAGTACTCTGCTGCGCTGGAATGAATCGTTATTTCATCTTTTTTCTTTACCAAATAAAAAGCCTCCTATTTCTAATTAGATACTTTACTCAACAAGCATACCGTCTCCACATGCCCGCTCCAAGGGAACATGTCCACGGTTCTCACTCGCTCTACCTTGTATCCTCTCTCGCCCAGATACTTCACATCTCTTGCCAGGGTTGCGGAGTCGCAGCTGACATACACTACTTTCTTCGGTGCCATTTTTACGATGGTGTCCAGGCAGACGCTGTCGCAGCCTTTTCTTGGCGGGTCTACCACGATGGTGTCGGCGTAGACCTGGTTCTTTTCGTACTGTTCCGGTAAAACTTCCTCTGCTTTTCCTACGAAGAACTCGACGTTTTCAAAATGGTTTAACCGGGCGTTTGCGCGGGCGTCGTCGATGGCCTGAGGCACAATCTCTACGCCGTAGACTTTCTTTGCTTTCTGGGCCAGGAACAGGGAGATGGTTCCGATGCCGCAGTAGAGATCCCAGACAGTTTCCTCGCCGTTCAGGCCCGCGTACTCCAGTGCAGTTCCGTAAAGTTTCTGGGTCTGCACCGGGTTGACCTGGTAGAAGGACAGCGGGGAGATGCGGTAGCAGACATTTCCGATGTAGTCGGTGATGTAGCCCGGTCCGTACAGATTTACGATTTCTTTTCCCATGATGACATTCGTTTTTTCCTGATTAATACTGCAGGAGATACTCACCATGTGAGATGCAGGAACCGACGCTTTCCCTGCTGCCACCGTCTCTGCACAAACTGCATCACCTTCTGAAACCGCATCCGGTGCCGAGGCAAACAGCTTCACCAGCCGCTCCACCAGCACTTCCGGTGCCTTTAATTTCTTCACATCCCCATTCAGCACCAGGCACACCATCAGTTCCCCGGTGGTGAATCCTTTGCGAATCAGGACATGACGAACAAGTCCCTTGTGAGATTCTTCCTCATACGGCGCAATATGGTACTCTTCCATAAACCCGCGGATGCAGTCCAGGATCGGCTGATTCTCTTCCACGCCAAGCAGACAGTCCTCCTGCTCGATGATGGCGTGGGTGCGGCCTGCATAAAATCCGGTGATGATCCGGCCGTCTTTGTCTTTTCCAAATGGGAACTGGGCCTTATTGCGGTAACACCAGGGCTCTTCCATGCCGATGATCGGCTCCATGGGAATCTCGGTCAGGCCGCCGATGCGGCTTAAATTATTGCGTACTTTGTTTTCCTTAAACTTTAACTGCTCCTCGTAACTCATGGCCTGCAGCTGGCAGCCGCCGCATTGGCGGGCAGACGGGCAACGCGGGGTAACGCGGCATGCTGATGGTTCCAATACCTGCATCAGACGCGCAAAGCCGTAAGACTTCTTCGTTTTCATGACCCTGGCTTCCACCACATCGCCGATCACGGCATCCTTTACAAACCAGGTGAAGCCGTCGGTCTTTCCGATTCCTTCCCCGGTATCGCTCATATCCTCTATCTGAACCTGAAATACATCATTCTTTTTCCAATCCATGTGTTTATCCTCTCATTCCGCCACAAAGCTGCCGTCATCCGGCTCTCCTGTACACTCCCAGCCAAATCCCGCCCCGTAAAATTCCGGGTTTTCCGGGCACAATTCTTTCGCAGCCTGGCTTCTTTCCTACCATTTTACGGGTTTTCCCTCATTCACGCAAGGCTTCCTTATATCCCCTTCCAAAAAACTTCGCCGGAATCATCTTTTTCCGTAAGATTTTGTTTAGAAACTTCCTGGTTTCTTCACAATCTCCTCAAACTTTAGACACATTTTTCCAGTATCATAAAGTCATGATGTGAGAGAGAAAAACAAATCAAACTTATCATCATAATGAACAGAAACCAAAGAACATGTTCATTGTACACCTATGAAATAGAATGTGCCTTGGCACATTCTCGCGCCGAGGCGCGGTTGCTTGAGCAACCAATTTCCCTGGCGCCGAGTGCGCATCCTCGCGGAGCGTTTTGTTTCATAGGGTGCAACTTCCTATGAAACAAAAGAGCCCGGCGGCAACAAGCGCGCAAACGCTGCCGGGGTCGTCAAACAACAATCCATTCTCCGGCATACATGCCGAACGGAATGGTTCCTATATACCGATACAACATTACCTCTTTCCCCTTTTTAATCAAAAAACGCGTCGTAACAGGCGCGTTTTTTGATGTTGCAAAATCTATTTTCTTTTTTTATTTAGCAGTCCGTTGTCTTCCGGACATTCGTCTCCAGCAGCCGGTTATATCCCAGCCATCCCTGGTTATCCCCTGCGCCCCGCAGCACTTCGATCATGGTCTCCATCTTGGCATCTGCGTTGTCGGCAAAGTTTAAGGCCATAGCCTCTAACAGAGCCGGTTTCTTCGGGGAACCGTACTCCAGCTCGCCGTGATGGGCCAGGATGCAGTGCTTTAACTCGGTTGCCAGCTTCGGCGGGAAACCTTCGATGGTGCGCATGCGCTCACTGACCATCTCGGTGCCGATGATGATGTGGCCAAGCAGCTGGCCGTCATCGGTATAATCGTTTTCCGGGAACACGGACAGTTCCTTGGTCTTGCCGATGTCATGGAACATGGCTGCGGTTAACAGCAGGTCACGGTTTAACATCGGGTATGCGGAAGCAAAGTAGTCACACATTTTGGTGACGCTTAAGGTATGCTCCAGCAGTCCGCCCACAAAGCCGTGATGCACACTTTTTGCCGCGCTGTGGAACTGGAATGCCTTGGCAAAATCCGGATCTCCGAAGTAGCTGTTCAGAAGTTTTTTCAGATACGGATTCTTTACAGAGGCAATGAGCGCCAGCAGTTCGGAATACATCTGTTTCACGTCTTTTAAGGAAACCGGAAGATAATCTGCCGGGATATATTCGCCCTCATCTGCCTTGCGGATCCGCTTTACATTTAACTGGTTCGCACCCATGAACACGGTCACATCCGCATCAATGTATACATAATCCAGGGTCTCAAAATTTCCGATTCCCGGAGATCCCAGATCCCAGATCTTTGCGTCAATGGTACCTGTCTTGTCCTGAAGGAGCAGATTGCCATATTCCTTTCCATTCTTCGTCAGCGCGATCTGCTTATTTTTGCACAGATACACATCGGAAATGTGCATGCCTTCTCTGAAACTTTCAATATACTTCATATTTTTCCCTTTACTTTCTATCCTGAATCTAAAATACTTACCTTCCCTACCGGCTGCCAATCGTCACATCGAACGCAAGCTGCGTGTAGGTATCCCGCCCGTTGCGCTCTACCGTCATGTGCACAACCTGGCCACAGGTCATTTTTTCTACTGCTGCCTGGTACTCCTTCATGGACGTGACCGGATTTCCGTCGATCTCCGTGAGAATATCTCCGTTCTGGATTCCCGCGTTGTAAGCCGGTTTATCCGTCACGGCACTCATCACATAAATGCCGGCCGGAAGCCCGCTTGCTGTCTGGGCGTCGGTTACCTCCTGCCCCACAATGCCAATGCACGGCACTCCCTGCCCGTTGCTTAGCTTTTCCAGAATTCCTTTATAATCCGAAATACCAAACACTTCTGCAGCCTGGCTTCCGGATGCTTCCGGCGCTGCCATAGCCCATCCGATCAGTTCTCCGTCTGTATTGATGAGGAAGGTCCCCTGTTCCACATCCGTCATGATATCTGTATACAGCACACGACAGTGCTGGTCTACCATCTGACGGCTGCGCACCACATAAGATACAAAACCGTAATCCAGCGAATGAACCACGCCTGCCGGACTTCCCACCGCCGCAATCAGATCGCCCTGACGTACCTGGTAGGAATTTCCAAGCGGCATCGGATCCAAGTCATGAAGATACGAGGCACTCACGTCACCTGCGCTGACGCTGACGATTGCCATGCCGGATGTCGTGTCTTTCTGTTTCATATGACCGCTCACATCCGTTCCATCCTCAAACGTCACCTTGATGGAATCTGCCTGCTCTACAGCCGCCTCCGGCGTAAGCACCAGAAGCTCCTGACTGGTCTTCGCAATGATAACGCCCGCGTAAAGTCCTGTGGTCTCTACCGGATTATCGAACCAGTCTGTGTTCTGCTGGACGGAATGCACAACCACCACACTCTTGTCCGCAGTCTGTGCCGTTGTGCGCAAACTTCCCAGCATCATATTCAGATCCTCGACCGTATAACGGTAATGCTCAATCGCGGACTTTACCATCTCCTCCACCGGTTCAGTTTCTGTTTCCGGCTGGGTTTCTGTTTCCTGTGCTTCCGCAGATGCATCTGCCAGCTCATCCTTCGGAATGGAAATGGCAGATGTGGTTGGCCTGTTTCCCTCGGAAAGCTGTTCCAGCACAGGTCTTGTCAGCACAAAACACACCGCCGATACAATCCCGAATATAATGCCGGAGCAGGCCGCTGTTGCCATTTTCGTGCCGATCTGCTTTTTGCTCGGTTCTGGCCTTACGATCTTCTCGCTGATAAAATCACGGTCATTCTTTTTTTCAGGTTTCTTTTCTGGATCCCGTATTTCAGACATTTCGTCCTCCTTACTTCATAATCCCTGTAACTGTTCAGTCTCTTCCCAGTTATCCTCCCCAGATGCATAGTTTTATGCATTATCTTTTATTATACGGTTCCAGGCCGATTTACGCAACTAAAAAGTGGCATCCGCCCTTTCACCGACGATCATTTCATGTTATAATCGAAAGCGCCTGATATTCTGCTGACAATCGGTTTTCAGGCATGAATAAAACGCAATCGAGGATTTTTATGAACCAGAAAGTATTAAAAACATTAGAATATAACAAGATCATTACCCAGCTGACCAGTTACGCGGCTTCCACACCCGGCAAGCTGTTATGCCAGAACCTGCTGCCCATGAGCGACTACCATGAGATCGTGCAGGCACAGACCGAGACCAGCGACGCGCTCACCCGCGTCCGCATGAAGGGAAGCCTTTCCTTAAGCGGCGTGCGCGATGTGCGCGACTCCTTAAAGCGCCTGGAGATTGGCAGCGCGCTTGGCATCCCGGAGCTGTTATCCATCAGTTCCCTGCTCACGGTGGCTGCCCGCGCCAAATCCTACGGTCAGCACGAGGAATCCGAGGAATTTCCGGATGACTCCCTGGACTCCATGTTCCGCAGCCTGGAACCTGTCACACCAGTCAACAACGAGATTAAGCGCTGCATTATCTCCGAAGAAGAGATCAGCGATAACGCAAGCCCTGGCCTGCATAAGGTCCGCCGTTCCATGCATGGCATTAACGACCGCATCCACACACAGTTAAACAGCATCTTAAACAGCTGCCGTTCCTACCTGCAGGATGCCGTCATCACCATGCGTGACGGACGCTACTGCCTCCCGGTCAAGGCAGAGTACAAATCCCAGGTAAGCGGTATGGTGCACGACCAGTCTTCCACCGGTTCCACCCTGTTTATCGAACCGATGGCAGTCATCCAGTTAAACAACGAACTGCGCACTCTGGAGATCCAGGAGCAGAAAGAAATTGAGGCAGTTCTGGCCGATTTAAGCGGTCAGCTTATGCCTTACACGGAGGAGCTTGCCATTGATCTGCACATTTTGACCCGCCTGGATTTTATCTTCGCGAAAGCAGCACTCTCCCGCCACTTCAAATGCAGTGAGCCGAAGTTCAACACCGAGGGACGTATTCACATTAAAGACGGACGCCATCCTCTTCTTGACCCGCAGAAGGTAGTGCCGATCACCGTATGGCTTGGCACGGATTTTGACCTCTTAATGGTCACCGGACCAAATACGGGTGGTAAAACGGTCTCCTTAAAAACCGTGGGTCTCTTTACGCTGATGGGACAGGCCGGCCTGCATATCCCGGCATTTGAGGGTTCTGAACTTGCCGTGTTCAACGAAGTCTTTGCGGATATCGGCGACGAGCAGAGCATTGAGCAGAGCCTCAGTACCTTCTCCGCGCACATGACAAATATCGTGCATATTTTAAATGAGGCGGACAGCAATTCCCTCTGCCTGTTCGATGAGCTCTGCTCCGGAACAGACCCGACCGAAGGCGCTGCGCTGGCAATCGCTATTTTAAACTTCCTGCACAACATGAAGTGCCGGACTATGGCAACCACGCATTACAGCGAACTGAAGGTCTACGCCCTCAGCACACCTGGCGTGGAAAATGCCTGCTGTGAGTTCGATGTGGCAACCCTGCGCCCAACCTACCGCCTGCTCATCGGCATCCCGGGCAAGAGCAACGCGTTTGCCATCTCCAAAAAACTCGGCCTGCCGGACTACATCATTGAGGACGCGAAGAGCCATCTGGAATCTGAGGATGAGACCTTCGAGGATGTCATCAGCCGCCTGGAAGAAAACCGTGTCACCATCGAGAAAGAGCGCGCGGAGATCCAGAACTACAAGGCAGAAATTGCCCGCTTAAAATCCGGCCTCGAAAAGAAGGAAGAAAAATTCGACGAGCGCAAAGACAAGATGATCCGCAAAGCCAACGAGGAGGCACAGCAGATTCTGCGTGAGGCAAAAGAAACCGCGGACCGCACCATCAAAAACATCAACAAGCTGGCATCTTCCTCCGGCATCGACACCCGTGCCCTGGAAGCAGAGCGCACCAAGCTTCGCGATAACTTAAAGAAAGTAGAGGGCAATCTGTCCTTAAAACAGGAGACAAAGAAACCGCATAAGGCCATCAACCCGAAGACCTTAAAACTCGGTGACGGCGTGCGTGTCCTCTCCATGAACTTAAAAGGCACAGTCAGCAGCCTTCCGGACGCACAGGGCAATCTGTTTGTACAGATGGGCATTCTGCGCTCCAAGGTAAACTTAAATGATCTGGAACTCTTACAGGAAAACTCTGTCAGCGGACCGGGTCTCGAATCCCGCCGCAAGGGCACCGGAAGCAGCAATATCAAAATGTCCAAGTCCTTTGGCATCTCCCCGGAGATCAACGTGCTTGGCATGACCGTGGACGAAGCTGTGGCGCAGCTTGACAAGTACCTTGACGATGCCTACATCGCGCATCTTCCGCAGGTACGCATTGTGCACGGCAAAGGTACCGGAGCGCTGCGCGCCGGCATCCACAAACACTTAAAGCGTCTCAAATATATTAAAGAATTTCACCTGGGCGGCTTCGGAGAAGGCGATGCAGGCGTAACCATTGTAGTATTCAAATAAACCGGGAGGAAAAAGACATGGCTGAAAAACAGCGCATTTTGATCGTAGATGATGATGAGAACATCGCAGAACTGATTTCTCTCTATCTGATGAAGGAATGCTACGAAACTTATATTGTAAACGATGGCGAGGAAGCTCTGAAAGTCTTCCCGGAATTTAAGCCGAATCTGGTTCTCCTGGACCTGATGCTGCCAGGCATCGACGGCTACCAGGTCTGCCGCGAGCTGCGCGCCTCTTCCCAGGTACCGATTATTATGCTGTCTGCCAAGGGCGAGATTTTCGACAAAGTCCTGGGACTGGAACTTGGCGCGGACGACTATATGATCAAGCCGTTCGACTCCAAGGAACTTGTGGCACGCGTCAAAGCAGTGCTCCGCCGCTATCAGGCAGCACCGGCACCCGCTGCACAGGTTCCGGCCCAGCAGGGTGAATATGTGGAGTACCCGGACCTGACCGTAAACCTGACAAACTATGCCGTTACCTATTGCGGCCATTCTGTGGAAATGCCGCCGAAAGAACTGGAGCTGTTATATTTCCTGGCATCCTCACCAAACCAGGTATTCACCAGAGAACAGCTTCTGGATCACATCTGGGGTTATGAATACATCGGCGATACCCGCACCGTGGACGTACATATCAAACGCCTGCGCGAAAAGATTAAGGATCACGCAAATTGGGCGCTCACGACAGTATGGGGAATTGGATACAAATTTGAAGTCCGGAAATAGAAAAGGGGCGAAAACCTGCTGCGCAGGTTTTCGCCCCTTTTCTATTTCTACAGATTGGTTGCCAGCGGCAGGGAAAAAATAAATTCCGAGCCAACCCCTTCCGTGCTGACTACATCGATGTTTTCCCCGTGTGCCTGAATGATCTCTTTTACGATTGCCAGTCCAAGTCCGGTTCCCTTCTTATCCTTTCCCCGCGACAGATCAGATTTGTAGAATCGGTCGAAGACTTTCTTCACACTGTCCTTTGGGATGCCGATTCCCGTATCCTTCACTGAGACGAAGATCTTTTCATTTTTTATGCGGGTCTGGATATAAATTGTGGAATCCTGGTGGCTGAACTTGATCGCATTATCAATCAGGTTGTAGAGTACCTGCTGGATCTTTCCAAGATCCGCGTAGACCATCTGGATATTATCCGAAAACGTCAGTTCAAAGTTGATGTTCTTTTTGCCGCAGGTTCCCTCAAACGATGCTGCCGTGTCCTTGATGATGCGGTTGATATCAAAACTTGAGCGGGACAGATACCCCTTGCTGTCCAGCGAGTTCAGCGTCAGCATGCCCTGCGTCAGCTTGGTTAAACGCTCCGTCTCCGAAATGACTCTGGTCAGGTACTTTTCGTACATTTCCGGCGGAATGGTTCCGTCGATGATCGCCTCCAGATACCCCTTGATGGAAGTAAGCGGCGAGCGGAAATCGTGCGAAACATTGGCAATAAAGTTTCTCTGGTATTCTTCGAGCTTGTTTAACTCCCCGGACATATAGTTTAAGGTTCCGGCAAGATAGCCCATCTCATCCCGGCTGTTTAAGTCGATCCGGTAATCCAGATTGCCGGCCGCATATTCATTTGCGCCTTCCGTAATCTTCTTTAACGGGAAGTACACGGTGTTGGTAAACACCAGCAAAATGATCAGTGACAAAATAAACAGAATGCCTCCAGTGATGTAGACCACATTCAGGTTGGAGTTGCTCATCTCCCACACCACGCTCATGGGCAGATGTACCAGTACATAGCCGTATGTATTGTAATTTCCCGTGATGGGAGCTGATACGCTCAGGACTTCATACGGAAACAATCCGTAATAGGAGCCGGTGCAGTATGATTTGTTCCCGGTTGCCGTCGGATCAAAATCCTCGATCACAGTTCCCGCGTGCGCGTTCTGCTCACTGTCCACCACAATCACGCCCTGCCGGTCAACCACCCAAATCTTTGCCCGAACAAACTTTGCCACCGCCTGAAGCTGTGGGTAAACCGAATCCAGGTCCTGTTTGTTGCCCTGATAAACGCTGCTGTAAGCGGACGCGATCAGGCTTGCCTCATCGTACATGGCCTCCGCCTGGCTTTTCACCTGATTCCGGTTCATCAGCTGCGCGGAAAACGTCGCAATGGCCGCAAACCCCAGCAGGCCAAACACCAGGTATCCAAGTATAAATTTATAGTATAATGAATGTTTCATAACTGCCGCCGCACTCCCTGTCCTGAATTTGTATTTCTCAAAACCCATTCTACCATAAAATGATCTCATGAAACAACAAAAAGCACGCTCGCGCGTGCTTTCTGTTTAGGAGTTGAGTTTCTGATTTCACGGGTCAGATGAAACCAGACGAAATGTATAGAATATTCACATGTAGTTAGTTGCGGCTAACTGTCATTATATTAGCATAGGCTAACTTTTTTTGCAACCCCTTTTTTCAAATTTTTTTGTATTTCTTTTTGTACTATTTTACCGGCTCCGGTCCTGATATTCCGATGGCGAGATCCCGGTCACCTTTTTAAACTGAGCGCTGAAATACGCAGTGTCAGAATAGCCAACCTGCTCTGCCACCTCATACACCTTAACCCTGCAGTCCTTCAACAGGTTCATGGCAATCTTCATGCGGTACAGCGTCAGATAACTGGTAAACGTATAATCCGTCTCTTTCTTGAACACGCGGCTCAAATACCCTTCGCTGATCTCCAGTTCCCCGGCAACCGTACTGATATTGATATCCTCCCGGTAATGTTCCCGGATGAGCTGTACCGCCTGCTCCACATATTTGTTCTTCGTATTTTTCACCGGATTTAAACGGAGCAACGGGGCATCTGCTGCCGCCTGTGCCTCACGATTCTGCTCCTGCCCCTGAATATGACGGACCACATCCTCCAGCTCGCCGTCCTTGAGCGGCTTTAACAGGTAATCGCTCACCCCCAGGCGCAGCGCGCTCTGCGCGTACTTAAAATCACTGTATGCCGTGAGGATAATGAACTTTGCCGTGCAGCCTTCCGCACGCAGCTTTGTGATCATCTCCACGCCATCCATGCGCGGCATCTTCACATCGGTCACCACAATGTCCGGGGCAAGGCGCGCTACAAGCGCCGCCCCTTCCTCCCCATTGGCGGCCTCCCCGACTACCACACAGCCGAGCGCCGACCAGTCGATTGTCAGAATGATGCCCTTGCGCGCCATGGTCTCATCTTCCACCACTACTACTTTATACATGTTCCCCGTCCTTTCGAAATGGCAGCCGCAGCGTTACGGTCGTTCCATCTTCCTCTACCACCGCATGCATGCCATATTCGTCTCCATAATAGATTTTCAGGATCTGGATGACGTTATACAGTCCCAGATGCCCGTCCCGCTTTGCAGGTACCGGACTATTGATCCAGTCCACCATATCCTGGCTCATGCCGCAGCCGTCATCCGTCACTGAAATGCTGAGCACACCGTCCTTCTGCGCCGCGTAAATACAGATATAACCGTTATCGCAGCCATCTAACCCGTGAATGATCGCATTTTCCACAAGCGGCTGTAAGATCATCTTTGGGATCATGCTCTCCTCCAGAAGATCCGGGATCTCTGTCTCATACAGGAAGCGGCCGCTGAAGCGGATTTTCTGGATGCGGATATAACTGTCGATCGTATCCAGTTCTTCCCGCAGCGGGATAAATGGTTTGCTGGAAATGCTCTTTCGAAGGATCACCGCAAGATTTTCCGCCAGCACTGCAATCTCCGGAATCTGGTTGATCTTGGCATTCCACTTAATCGTGTCCAGCGTATTATACAGAAAATGCGGGTTCAACTGGGTCTGGTACAGGCGCAGCGTCGTCTCGTTTAAATCTTTCTGCTGCTGCACCTTATCTTCCAGATATGTTTTCAAATCGCTGACCATGCCATTAAAGCTGTCGGTTAAACGCCCCAGCTCATCGGTCCGGCTGCTGTAGACACGAATGCCCAGATCACCCGCCTTGACCTTTTCCATGGCCTTGTCAAGCTGGCTGACCGGCTTTGTAATACTTCTTGTCAGCACACCCGAAATTATGGTGCAGAGGATCAGGCCAAGCAGTGACAGCGACAGAATTACTGTACCCATGGTCTGCATGGCAGGCGCACTGATGGGTGCCTGCCGGCTGAGGATTACATAGAATCCACGTTCCGGCTCCTGCACCCACAGATACCGCGCATCCTCTTCTTCTGCTCCGGCAGACTCGTTTTCCCGCAGCCGGTCCACAATCTCATTCATCTTTTTCTCGTCATAATCCGGTCTGGAACAGTAAAGGAGCCTCCCGTGCGGATCCAGAAGCAGAATGGTATCCGTCCTCGAATAAAACCCGCTGAATATATTATCAAAATTTTCCCTGGTAAAATCCAGGAGCAGATAGCCCGTTCTGGCACCGCTCGAATTCTCAATCGGGTACGCGCCCTGCATGAGCACACGGGAATCCGTCAGCGGCAGATACGGGTCCGTCCGGTACCATGTCATGCCCTCGCGCCCGGATGCTTTTTTCAAAACTCCCCAGTAAACCGGGAGAAAATCCGCACGCGGCAGCGTATCTGTCGTAAAACGCAGTTTTCCGCCCACATCATACACACTGACCTGCGCATGGCCGTAGATTTCCTGCGAAGCCTGGTAAAGCGAGACATACATACCGCGCTGCATCTCAACCGTAGTCGTATCGATCATATAGCGGGACACCGAGCCATCCTGCGTCAGGGTGCGGCACGTCTCCTCACAATCATCAAGAAGCGTGCCAAAACGGCTGCGGATCTCCTCAATCTGTCCGTTTGCTTCCTGCTCACTCTGCCGGTTCAGGGATGCCGTAAACAGGCGCAGCATGACTACGCTCGATAATACGAGCGGGACCAGCGTTACCAGAAAACTTGCCAGAAACACACGTCCCCGGAATGAAAGCGTCATACGATTTTTCATGAGGCACCTCCCCGCAGTTTTTCCCACTCAGAAAGTGCCTCCCGCTTTTTTTCCAGACATCTTTCTTCATCTGCCTCCAGAAGCGGCAGCCTCTCCAGCGGATCCATGCCTTTTTCCATCGCAATATCTCGGCGCACCGGACGCCGGTTCTGGCTGGATAACAGGATTTTCTGCGTATCCCGGCTTACGGTAAATTCCAGAAAAGCCTGCGCGGCATCCGGGTGGCTGTTTCCCGCGCGAATTGCCGTGCCATCTACCACCAGAAGGGTTCCTTCCTCCGGGTAGATATAATCGATATCCGCACCGCTGCTGTGAAGCGTCTGTGCCGCTGCCTCAGTTGTCACCCCAACAGAATCGCGTCCATCCAGAATCCCCTCATTCACCTGCGCATCACTATCTGACACCATGCCGTTTAAATTTTCCACAAGCGCCTTCAGATAATCCGGCCGGTCCGGACAGGCCAACAGGGCAGCCGCCAGCGCAGCAGCCGACATATCCGACTGTTCCGGGTCCGCAAATGCCACATGCCCCTGCCACCTTGGTTCCAGCAGGCTCTCCCAGCCAACCGGAAGTTCACGATAGGTCACCACATTCGTGTTATACATGATCACAAGCGGCAATACCGAAAATCCCGTCCAGGCATGCTCTTTGGAACTGTATCTGGCATCCAGCTCTTCTAACTGAGTACTCTCATACGGAAGCCAGAGTTCACGATACTCCTCTAAAAGTTCTGCGCTCACACCAAACGCCAGATCCCATGTCTCCTCTGCGTCCGCGTTTGAAGCACGCTCTTCCTGCTGCCCCTGTGCAGTCACCTCTTCCTGCTTCCACGCATCCAGAAACCGCTGCCTGGTTTCCCCGGCCGTTCCCGCCAGCACTTCCACACTCAGCCCGGTACGCTCCTCAAATTCCTTCACCACCGGCTCATAAACCGCTGTTTCCAGATCTGTACAGATCACAAGATCCGCTGTTTCCGGAAGAGGCGGCTGCTCTTTTGCATGATAACAACCGCTCAGCACCAGTGCCGAAACTGCCGCCAGCAGAAACCTGGACAGTTCCAAACCAGCTGCCATCTGCACTGCCTGCTTCATCGCTTCCGGTTTCGTCCTTCCCGTTTTTCCCCATTCACTCTTTCTCTTCATCCTGCACTCCCCCGTAAAGTAAAAAGAATGTGCCTTGGCGCATTCCCGCGGAGCGTTTTTGTATGATAGGGCGCAATTTCCTATCATACAAAAAAAATCCCCATTCGCCGGTAATTTTTCCACTCGTTACATTATAGCAGAAATAACCGGAAAACGGGGATTTTATGGGACTACAGTCCCAGGAATTTTTCAAAAAGCTCGCAGAGCATCACAGCTTCATGCTCCGTCGCCATCTCGCAGAAAATGCGAAGCAGCGGTTCCGTTCCGGAGAAACGGACGCTGACCCATCCTCCATTCTTTAAGTAAACCTTGCAGCCGTCCAGATAGGAAACATGATCCACTTCAAACGGGATCTCCGGCAGTGCCTTGTCGATCATCAGTGTTCCGTGGATACGCTCCTTCTCCTCTGCGGTAAAGCGGTACGCGCGCTCTTCCATGTGGATTTCGCCGTACTCTTTGCGGATATCCTCCGCAATCTCAGAAAGCTTCTTACCGGTCACCGCCATCATTTCAACCAGAAGGGACGCCGCGTAAATGCCGTCCTTGCCGTGGATGTGCCCCTTCACAGTCAAACCACCGGAAGATTCGCCGCCAATAATGGCATCGGTCTCCTGCATCTTTGCGGAAATGTACTTAAAACCAACCGGAACCTCATAGCACTTCTGCCCAAAGCTTTCGGCCACTTTATCGAGCACATGCGTAGTGGAAATGTTGCGCACCGCCGGCCCGCGCCATCCGCGGTATTTTAACAGATAGTAATACAGCATAACCAGAATGGTATTCGCATGCAGGTAATGGCCCTTATCGTCGATTACGCCCAGGCGGTCCGCATCCCCATCGGTCGCGATGCCAATGTCGCAGTAGCGGTCCAGAACGTAGTTCTGAAGGTTGCGCAGCGTGCTCTCCGTCGGAGCCGGCATCTTTCCGCCAAACAGCGTATCATGCTGGGAGTTGATCGTCTCGACCGTGCAGCGCGCGATGGAAAGAATGGTGCAGAGTGCCGTGAGGCTCACACCGTACATCGGATCGATCGCAATTCGCAGGTCACGCTCCCGGATGGCATCCAGATTGATAAGCGAGATAATATTGTCGAGATATTCGTTCATCGGATTCATCTCCACAACCTTTCCGCTCTTTACAAGATCCAGATATGCGTGCGGCGGCATCTGTCCATTTTCTTCCGGAGCCGGAACATAAAGCTTGTCTGCCTGCTCAAGATATCTTTCAATATCCGCAGTCTGATGCTCATCCGCGTCACGGCCGCCTCTGGTGAATACCTTAATACCGTTGTAGATAGCCGGGTTATGGCTGGCCGTCACCATCATGCCATAACTTAAGTCATGCTTCATAACGTAGAACATAACGAGCGGTGTCGGGGAACTGCGGTCCACAAACAGCACCTGAATTCCCTGCTGCCCAAAGATCTCACACGCCCAGATGACAGCTTCCTTGGAAAGGAAACGACGGTCATAGCCGATCACGACCGGCTTGTCCTCTACATGCTCTGCCTTGATTTTCAAACACATGGCTAACGCAAGTTTCTGAATATTTTCCTTGGTAAATTCTTCGCCAATGATGGCTCTCCAGCCACCAGTGCCAAATTTTATCATACGTACACCTCCAAATTATACGACAGACACCTTACCCTTGCTGACTTTTAAGAAGATCAGCAGGGAGACAACCGTACTCACCGTTAAGATGGATGCCAATGCAGCTGCAGTACCAAAGCTGTTTCGTACAACCTCCGTGTAGATTGCTACCGAAATGGTACTGGTCTTGCCGCCGTACAGCATAACACTGGAAGAAAGCTCATTGATACAGGTAATCCAGCTTAAGATTGCTCCGGAAAGGATGCCCGGCGCCATCAGTCTTGCTGTTACGTTTACAAACGTTTTCATCGGGGAAACTCCCAGGCTGATGGAAGCTTCTTCCACGCTCACATCCATCTGCTGCAGGAACGCACTGCCCGAACGGACAGTGTATGGCAGCTTGCGGACGATAAACGCAATGATCATGATAACTGCGGTACCGGTCAGAACCACCGGCTGCTTATTGAACGCAACGATCAGGCTGATACCAAGAACTGCGCCCGGAATAACGAACGGGAACATGATCAGAAGGTCCATAAGCTGTCCTGCCATGCCTTTCTGGCGTACGACAATGTAAGAGATCAGCATACCCAGAATGATGATGAACACAATGGCGACGGAGGAGAATACAAACGTGTTGCGGATGTTGGTCCACAGACGGTTGAAGATCGTAATGTAACTGTCCAGGCTGAATCCTTTCTGGAAACCGGTAAAGTCGCACTTGATAAAGCTGCTGACAATAACCACGATCTGCGGCATAATGCCAATAAGGGTCACCAGCAGAACCGGAAGTGTTACCAAAAACCGCTTACCGCCGTGAAGAACCTCTTCCTTCGGCGGGCGCATAGCCGTCATCACATAGTTTTTCCGGCTCACAAAATATTTCTGGATCAGGAGCACGGTCGTAGAACACATGACCACAACCACCGACAGCGCACTGGCCAGATGGGCGTTTCCGCCAATCTCACTCATGTACTCGTTGTATACCAGAACCGGAAGAACCATGTAGCCTTCACCGATCAGCATCGGAGTTCCAAAGTCTGCAAGACTTGTCATAAATACCATGATCGCGCCTGCCGCGATGGACGGAGCCACAACCGGAAGGGTGATGGTCAGAAGGCGGCGCAGCTTGTTGCTTCCCAGGTTCTCTGCTGCCTCCTCGATGCTGGAGTCAATGCTTCCCATCGCACCGGAAGTGTACAGATAGACATACGGGAACAGCTTAAACGTGAATACCAGGATAATTCCCAGTTTTCCGTATATGCTCGGCAGATGAATGCCGATGTTCGCGAACATTTTTGTTACAAATCCGGCACGGCCAAACAGCATGATCCAGCTGTACGCGCCAATGAACGGCGGACTCATCAGGCTCATGATGATGAAAATGTGAATGAAGTTCTTTCCAAACACGTTATAGCGGGACATGATGTAGGCGATCGGCACCCCAACCAACAGGGTGGTACAGGTCGTCACGATCGATACGAACAGGCTTCGTCCCAGTGCCGAGTAATAATACTTCTTTGTGAAGAACCGAACATAGTTCTCCAGAGTAAATCCATCGGTCTTGCTTGAAAAGAAGCTTCTGGTGATCAGGGTACAGAACGGATAAATCAGGAAGATGAGCATAAACCCAATTACCACAATCTTGACCCAGAACCAGAAATCCAGTTTTTTCCGGGATGTTACCATGAAATCACCTCCTGGGTAGCAGCATCGTAAACGCCTACTGCGTTGATATCAAAGTTTACTTTCACCTGCTCCCCATCCGGGCGTACCGACTGTACATCCTTGGTATACTCGTTGAGCTGCAGGACCTGTCCGTTGTTGAGTTCGATCTCATACTCGATAAAGTCACCCAGGAAGGTAGACATGGTAATCTTTCCCGGAAGTCCGTTCTTCTCGTCAAAGAACAGCTGCTCCGGTCTTGCGGAGATGATACCCTTGCCGCTGTACGGCTTTTTGAGCTTACAGGTAATGCTGCACTCATCCTTGATGTTTAAGACTGCCGCATCCGGATTCTTTCCATCTACCTCACACTCTACAAAGTTAGATACACCAATGAATCCAGCAACGAAAGTATTCTCCGGTTTCTTGTAGATTGCTTCCGGAGTACCAACCTGCATGATGTTTCCCTCTTTCATAACTGCGATGCGGTCAGAAATAGCCAGAGCCTCTTCCTGATCGTGGGTAACGTAAATGGTGGTAATGCCAAGCCTTCTCTGCAGCTTTTTGATCGCGGTTCTCATCTGCACGCGGAGCTTTGCGTCCAGGTTGGAAAGCGGCTCATCCATCAAAAGGACTCCAGGCTCAATAACAAACGCACGCGCAAGTGCCACACGCTGCTGCTGGCCGCCGGAAAGCTCATTTGGCTTTCTGTCTTTTAACTTGCTGATCTGCACCAGCTCCAGCGCCTCCTCAACCTTACCCGGGATCTGGTCTTTCGGACATTTCTTTGCTTTCAGTCCGTATGCCACATTCTCCGCCACCGTAAGATGCGGGAAGATCGCATAGTTCTGAAACACCATACCAATGTCTCTCTTGTGCGCTTCCAGGTTATTGATAACCTTGTCATCGAAGCAGATCTCACCGCCGTCCACACTGTTGAAACCGGCGATCATGCGGAGCAGAGTCGTTTTTCCACATCCAGATGGACCAAGCAGGGTAAAAAACTCACCCGGCTGAATTTCCAGATCAACTCCGTTTAATGCTGTAAAATTCCCGTACTTTTTCACGGCCTTTTTTATGATAACTGCATGACTCATATGTATTCCTCCATTCCTGCCAAACCAGAAAGACTGCCTGCCCGCTTGGGGCAAGGCAGTCTCTCCGGCTTCACTCAGCTATTTATTTGTGATACGTTAACCCCGATCATTTCAAGAACCACGATTAGTCTACCATAATGTCGTTGAACTTCTCGATGTTTGCTTCCTTCTCATTTGCTGCCCAGTCAAAGTCGTAATCAACTAAAACAAGGTCTTCCAGTTTTGCCATGCCTTCGCCAACTTCCATGTCGCTTCGAACCGGACGGCGTCCCCAGTTCTGGCTCTGCTCGGTCTGGCATTCTTTGGAGGTTACGAAATCAATGAACAGTTTTGCGTTTTCTTCGTTCGGGCATCCCTTAACCAGTGCTACACCATCCGGAACTGCGCTGGTTCCGTCTTTCGGATATACAAATCCAACAGACGGATCATCTGCGTATTTAATTGCGGATTTCTCAATGGTAATACCTACATAGAACTCACCGTCTGCTACCATCTTGTGGCACTTACCGGAAGAGTCAACAATCTTGCCATCCAGGTTGTCGTACAGCTTCTTGATGAAATCCCATCCATCTTCCTTGCCGCCGTGGCCGAGGATCATGGTACACAGCTGGGTGTATGCGGAACCGGATTTAGACGGCAGGCAGTAAGCAATCTTGCCTTTCCACTCCGGCTTTGTCAGATCTTCCCAGGTTTCCGGAATGGTCAGTCCGTCTTTCTCAATCAGATCTTTGTTGTAGAAGATAACCATTGGAAGCGGACTCTCGCCGATCCACAGACCATCCGGATCTTTGTAAGCGTCGCCGATGAACTCGTCATTTGCGCATACATACGGCTGGAAATACTCTTTGAATGCTGCCAGGGAATCTGCGCCGCCGCCCCACAATACATCTGCGATCGGGTTTGCAGACTCTGCTGCGATTCGGTTACACAGCTCGCCGGTGCCGGCTGCTACGACCTCTACTTTTACGTTCGGATATTTCTCCATGAACAGGTTTACGCCTGCATTCAGCGGATCTGCGTCATGCGGGGAATATACAACTACGCTGCCGGTGTAATCTTCCGGAGCTTTCTCAGCAGTTTCTTCCTTGGAAGCATCCTCAGCCTTGGATTCTTCTGCCTTTGTCTCCTCCGCTTTGGTCTCTGCCGGTGCTGCAGTTGTTTCTGCTGTCTTTCCGCCGCCGCATGCGGTCATACTCAGTGCCATAAGTGCTGTGAGTGTTGCTGCTACCCAACGTTTTTTCATAATACCTCTCTCCTTTTCTGTTTCAGAATGCCTGGTTTCACGGTTACTGTGTACAGTAACATTTCACGTTCATGTTGGAAAACGGTGCTGTGAGTGAATGGAGCAGCAGTTTTCCTTTCAGATAGGTTTATTATAGATGTTTTTCCGTCATTTTTCCATTTGTATTTCTGACTTTTCTTTTGTTATTCTGAACTTTGCATAATTAATAACTGTTTTCCATCATTCTTTTGTGCACTATTTTTTATTTGCTATAGTTTCCTGAAAACCATATTTCCCAAATAAACGCAAAAAAGGAACCTGCCCGCAGGCAGATTCCCTCTCTGATTCCATTCTGTTTTCACAGTTTACACTTCGTCTTTCCAGTGCAGCCGGTGCAGATGTCCCTCCATGTTCATCTTCTCAAAGCCATTCTGGCGCAGTGCCTCGTACAGCACGATTGCCACGGAATTGGAAAGGTTTAAGGAACGGATATCGCCCCACATCGGAATGCGCACACAGTTCTCCTTGTGCTCTACCAGAATCTCCTCCGGGATTCCGGCACTCTCCTTGCCAAACATGATGTAGCAGTCCGGCTCATATTCCACATCGGTGTAGGTTTTCGGTGCCTTGGTGGTCGCCATATAGATCTTCGCTCCCGGATTGCGGTCCAGGAAATCCTGAAAATCCGAATATACGGTAACATCCAGCTTATCCCAGTAATCCAGTCCGGCACGCTTTACGGCCTTCTCATTCAGTTTAAAGCCAAGCGGCTCGATTAAATGCAGGCGGGTGTTTGTCGCCACACAGGTACGGCCGATATTGCCCGTGTTCATGGGCATTTCCGGCTCAAATAATACAATGTTCATCTTTCATTACTCCGTTTTTCCGTCCAGACGGTCCACAAACCGCTTGATGCGGCTTAAGGCCTCTTTCAGACTCTTTAAGGAATAAGCGTAAGAAACTCTCAGAAAGCCTTCTCCGCAGTCTCCAAACGCGGTTCCCGGTACAACGGCAACCTTTTCCTCGCGCAGCAGCCGTGTCGCGAACTCCTCAGAGGTCATGCCAAACCGCTTGATGCTCGGGAACATGTAGAATGCGCCCTGCGGCTCAAAGCAGTCCAGATTCATCTCCTGGAAAGCATTCATCAGGAAACGACGTCTCTGGTCGTAGGACTCACGCATGTGCTGTACATCCTCATCTCCATTGCGCAGTGCCTCTACCGCTGCATACTGGCTGGTGGTCGGCGCGCACATGATGGCATACTGATGAATCTTTAACATCTGCTTTAAAATGACTTCCGGCGCGCAGGCATAGCCCAGACGCCATCCGGTCATTGCAAATGCTTTGGAGAAACCATTGATCAGAACCGTACGCTCCTTCATGCCCGACAGGGATGCAATGGATACATGATCCTCTTTCGCATAGGTCAGCTCCGAATAGATCTCATCGGAAATGACAAACAGGTCTTTCTCAATGACGATCTCCGCGATCTTCTCTAAATCTTCCCGCTCCATAATGGCTCCGGTCGGGTTATTCGGAAACGGCAGTACCAGGATCTTGGTCCTCGGGGTGATCTTCTCCAGTAATTTTTCCGGAGTCAGGCGGAAGCGGTCTTTCTCTTCCAGCTCAATCGGCACCGGAACACCATCTGCCAGTACGCAGCACGGTGTGTAAGAAACGTAGCTTGGCTGCGGGATCAGCACTTCATCGCCCGGATCGATCATGGCGCGCATAGCTGCATCAATCGCCTCGCTGCCTCCCACAGTCACCATGATCTCATGGTCCGGATCGTAGCAGACATTGCAGCGGCGCTCCAGATAATTGTGAATCTCAATTTTCAGATCTTTTAAACCTGCGTTGGAGGTGTAGAACGTACGGCCCTTTTCCAGGGAATAAATGCCCTCCTCGCGGATGTGCCACGGCGTATCAAAATCCGGCTCGCCCACACCAAGGGAGATGGCATCCTTCATTTCACTTACGATATCAAAAAATTTTCGGATCCCGGACGGCGGGATGGAAACGATCTTTTCATTTAATGGGTTTCTCACGGTGTAATCAGCATCCTTTCATCCTGGACCTCATCGCAGAGGACTGTTCCGTGGTCCTTATATTTTTTCAGTACAAAATGAGTTGCAGTGCTTAAAACAGAATCCAGCGGAGCCAGCTTGTCGGAAACAAACTGTGCTACCTGACGCATGGTCTTGCCCTCAATAAATACGGTAAAATCAAATGCGCCGGACATTAAGTAAACCGCGTTCACTTCGCTGTACTGGTAAATGCGCTCCGCGATCTTGTCAAAGCCCATGCCGCGCTGGGGAGTTACTTTTACCTCGATCAGCGCAACCACTTTTTCCTCGCTGGTGTTGTCCCAGTTGATCAGGGTGTGATAACCACAGATAATATGCTCTTTCTCCATCTCGGCAATCTCATTGGCGACCGCGACTTCGCTCTCCCCTAAAAGAATCGCCAGGTCATGGATATCGATTCTGCTGTTCTTTTCGATTACCGCCAAAATTTTCTCTCTCATTTCTTGATTGCCTCCTTGTATAGTTTGTGTAAATATATAGGGAATCCCGATCTTTTCAGTCGAAAAAACCGGGAATCACTTTCGTTATTTCATCGGGCTGCGGACGCTCTAAAAATCCTCTGCCCTCCTGCACGATCATTTCCCGTGCAATGCCTTTGTTCACCCGGCCAATGACCTGGGCCGGAATATTTTTCTCTGCCAGTGTGCGGACAAACTGTCCGCCGTTGTCTGCCGTTAAAAGCACGCAGCCTTCGCTGTAAAGCCGGTATGGATTTAACTCCAGCCGCTCGCAGACCTCTACGGTTTCCTGCCGGATCGGAATCTGGCGCAGATAAAACTCCACGCCGGTTTCGTAAGCACCGGTCAGATTCCAGATAGCCGTTAAAATGCCGCCCTCGCCTGCCGGTTCCCACTCCGCGGCGCCGCAGGCGCGCCAGAACTCCGGGCTTACCGGACAGAGCGGCGCATTCTCTGCGATCTCTTCCATATATTCATCGGAAAACCAGCGGGACAGCGTTTCCTTTTCTGTCTCCGCCAGTTTTACCGTTCCCGCGAGTCCGGCGTAACCTGCCACTACCAGATCCTGTCCGGCATGCAGAAGCCCCGTGTTCTCGCGCTCAATTTTTCGCATCATATGATTCCAATTCCTTTATGTTCTGGTTTACTGCTCACCCTGTCCTTCCGGCTCAGGTGCTGCTTCCGCTGCCGCCGGGGCACCCGGACCGCCTGTAGAATTGTCGAATGGCTGGCTTATTACGCCCGGTCCGACAACCTGGCTCTGGGCTGGCTGCTCTGCCGCAGTCTCAGCCGGTTCTGTCTGGGCTGGCTGCGTCTCAGACGGCTGTGCCGGTGTTTCTGCTGCCGGAGCCGCCGGTGCTGCGCCTGCAGGCCCTACCAGAACGATGGCCTTGGACGGATTATACGTATCGGTATGCAGAATCGTACGTTCCTTCTCGACACCATCAACCGTTACTACCTTCCACAGTCTGGATTTGTAACCGATATGAGCAGACTGCACCTGCTTTGTCTGGCCCGGGCTTAAGGTATTGTCTACCTTCTGCTCCGGGGCACCCGGATCGATCGTGTTCAGGGTCTCAGAAATGTATTCCACCTTCCGGTTCGACGGGCGTGTCTCTTTTCCATAAATGGTAAAGGTCAGGGTCTTGCCCGCTGTGGTTCCCTCCACATAAATCGGAGTGCTGTAATTATTGGTAATTTTAATATCTTTATAAGTACCGGCGATTGCCGCATCCATGGATGGTTTTACATAAGTAACGATCATGGAATGATTCTGGCGCTGGGTAATTTCCAGCTCCGCCTCCAGCGCTGCATCGTACAGCGTCGTTGCAATCTGACAGACACCTCCGCCGACACTGTCTACGACCTGGCCATTCTCATAAGCCGCCGCGGTAAAATAACCGTTCTCGATTGTGAACGGCTGCATGCACTCATAACCGGATAACGTCTCGTCCGGCATCAGCACGCGTCCGTTGATCTTGGACGCTCCGTTTGCGATATTGCCGGAACGGGATTCCCCGCTGCTGGCATACGCTGTGGTACAGGTGCCAAGTACATCGGAAATGGTTTCCAGATCTGCTTTTTTGATCTTCGGCTGCTGCTCATTCACAACGGCCTCTACGGTAACATCGCCCGGTTCCCCGGACAGCGCCTCATTCATTCTGTCCACGGTAGCTTTGATATCTACCCCTTTTCCGCTCTGTTCTTCCGTGATCTCAAAGCGTCCGTTCTTTCGTGTGATGGCTGCGTCCTTCGGCTCATTGACCAGTCCGGCGCACTGCGCTTCCACAAATTCCTGTACTGCCGCTTCGTCTACCTCTGCCTCAAGAGAGATGTGAAGCGGCTCTTTTTCGAGGTCCTTGCGCTCCATATACTGCTGGATGAGGCATCCGCCGACCGAATGGTTTTCCGCTTCTTTTAACGCATCCTCATTTTTGCAGGCAAATCCAAGCTCTTTTGCAGATGTCTCTACCTTATTTCCTGCCACATCCAGCGTTACGCCCCGGTCTTCCATACCGGACACATACGCTGCAATGTCCGCCTCAGCCTGCTCTTTTGTAAGACCGCCAAGAGAGATCCCTTCTACATAGATCCCCTCCGGAAATGTTGCTTCTTTTGCGTATGCCGGAAAAACAGACATACTGCCGAGTACCGCTGCAAAGGCCAGGCCCCCCAGCACATTCCACTTCTTCATAGTCTTCTCCTAGTTCATAACCGCTAATACCATCGGAGCTACCATAGCCAAAATCAGAACTACGATCACAACACCCATGATCACACGCGCCTTTTTATTGTTATGCATATTCATCATAATGAAATTCACCTCTTCTCAGAACTTAACCGCCCGTACTTCGATATGATCTTATCTGTGATACGGGATATCTCATTCCTGCTCAAATAGTCGATTTGCACAGGTAAATCTATTTTATGATATTTTAGTAAATACCGCAAGTCCTCTTTTTGCTTTTTGGACGCTGGCTGTTCACGTTTTACCTTGTAAATCAGCGGTTTTGCCGCAAAGGCTTCCGGCTCGCTCTCCCCGTGGGAAAGCACCAGTTTGCGGTACAGACGATGCGCATCCAGGGCATCTCCAAGAGCCCTGTGGGCACTCTCCTGAATCAGTCCGTAAAACGCGCAGGCCGCTCCCAGGCGCTTGCTCTCCTCCTGCGGCATAAAGCGGCGGCACAGCGTCAGTGTATCGATGCCATTTCGCTCAAAGGTCTTTCCCTGGTTTACAATCGCCCGCTTCAAAAAGCTGTAATCAAAAATGATCCGGTGTCCAAGAAGTGGAAGTTCTCCACAGAATGCAAGAAAATCATCGAGGATATCCACAAAATCCGGCGCGTCTTCCACCATATCCCCGGTAATCCCGGTCAGCTCCGTGATCCGTGCTTCCAGCTTCCGGTGTGGATTGAGCATGGTATGAAAGCGCCCTGTCTCCTGGCCATTCTCAATGCGCACCGCACCAATTTCTATAATCTTGTCACGCTTTGGATCAAGTCCGGTTGTCTCCAGATCTACCGCGATGTAACTGTCCGGAATCTGCTCTTTCCTCATACATCCGTCCTCCCAAGCACTGTCCGTTTTGCGTTGTGGTTTAACCGGTCTTTTTCCCGGTAATCAAACAGAAGGATCTCGCCAGAACGCAGAACTTCCACGTGAACCTGGCTGCCCAGCGTCCGCAGTTCCGGCATCAGGCCGCGGATCTCCTCCTTATAAGGAGCCTGCGCCAGCGCAAACGATGGACGGCTCTTCGCGTTTTCGCGAAGATACAGATCACACATCAGCGCATCCTCAAAATTCCCCATCTGCCCTGCTGGAACCCGCTGTGCGATCAGATCATGAAAAATCTCATAACGCGCCAGACGGCTGTGGTTTAATCCGGTCAGGTAATGCTCATCATAATACTGCGCCATGTATTCATACATGGAAAACGCAGTCTCAAACTCCTGCTCAAACAGCTTCAGCGTGCGCAGAAACTGGCGGCTGTTGTAATACACTTCCACCATATCCTCCACGCCCTTTAACCGCAGCACATCGCCGTATGGAAGCCATTTCGTGGAAAGCACCTCGTATGGCGCTTTGCCGCGGTATTTTAAGTCATACACGTCCACCATGTCATGCATGTAGGAGCCCTTCAATACCTTTAAAAAGCCGAGCTGAAACTGCTCCGGCTCCATGGCATACACATCGTTGAAAGAACGTCCGAAGGAATCATAATCCTCAAACGGCAGACCGGCAATGAGGTCCAGATGCTGGTGCACATTTTTCCCTGCATTGATCCGCGCCACTACACTGCGCACCTGGTCAAGATCCATCTTCCGGTGAATCTCGCGGATCGTGTCCGGATTCGTGCTCTGCACGCCAATCTCGAGCTGAATAAGACCCGGGCGCATTCTGCTGATGAGTTCCAGTTCTTCTTCGTCCAGAAGGTCTGCCGCAATCTCAAAATGAAAATTTGTTACCCCGTTGTCATGTTCCAGGATATGCTTCCAGATTGCCATGGCATGACTCTTTTTGCAGTTGAACGTCCGGTCCACAAACTTTACCTGCGGCACTTTCCGCTCCAGGAAAAAATCCAGTTCCCGGAGCACAAGCTCTGTATCGCGGAAACGCACGGACTTATCGATGGATGACAGGCAATAGCTGCAGGAAAACGGGCAGCCGCGGCTGCTTTCGTAATAAACAATGCGGTTCTCGAATCCATCGAGGTTTGGATATAAAAACGGAATGCGGCTCATATCCATGACCGGGCGGATCGGCTGGTCGCAGATGCTTCCATCCTCCCTGCGGTAAGTAAGGCCGGCCACCTGGCGCATCTGCGTCCAGAATGCTTCTGCGGTGCCTCCGATAATTGTTCCGCAGCGCAGACTCCGCATGGTGCATCCAAGTGTGCGGTAGCAGTTTAAGAGCCCGGCAAACATTTCCTCACCCTCACCCTTCATGACACCGGTCACCTCCGGCTCCCGAGCGAGGAGATCCGCCGCGTCATAAGAAACCTCCGGGCCGCCCAGCCAGATGTCGGTTTCCGGAAGCACCTTGTGAATATCGTGCACCAGGTCCAGCGCGTATGCAATATTCCAGATATAGCATGAGATTCCCACCATATCCGGTTTTCTCCGGTAAATATCTTCCAAAATCAGCTCCATCTGGTTATTGATGGTATATTCCGCAATTTCCACCTGCATGCCAGAGGACACGCAAGGGAGACCATCCTCCCGCGGATTCTGGTCTCCCTGCGCCGGTTCTGCCGCGCCCTGCGACTCGGCAAACATTTTTAAACTGTACACTCCCGGATTGGAGTGGATATATTTGGCGTTGATCGCCGTCAGTAAAAACTTCATATCTTATACGTTGATCTCAATCTTTCTTCCGGTCTGGTCGTACTGGTAATACCGCACACCTGCCGCGTTCAGCATGCGCTTGGATGCCCGCACCGACGGAGAATCCGGATATTTGTCTTCTTTATAGATGATGGTTTTGATGCCTGCCTGAATAATGGCTTTGGCACACTCGTTACATGGGAACAGCGTCACATAAATCTTGCTTCCTTCCAGGCTGCCGCCGCGATAGTTTAAAATCGCATTCAGCTCGCTGTGGGTCACATACAGATATTTCGTGCTGTATGGATCGTTCGTTTCCTGGTCGCTTCCGCGTCCCCACGGAAATTCATCGTCTGAACATCCCTTTGGGAAACCGTTATATCCCATGGACATGATCTTGTTGTCATCGCTCACAATGCAGGCGCCTACCTGCGTATTCGGATCTTTGGAACGGCGGCCGGATAAGTCCGCCACACCCATAAAATACTCATCCCAGGAAATATAATCTGCGCGTTTTTTGGAATCACTCATGTTCTGTTCCCTCCTGTCCTGTTTATCTGTTGTATGCGGCACATCCTGTTTCTGGTCTTTTCTTTTTTGCCAGTAAACAGCTGTGTTTCGCATGTTATCTCACACCTTCAGCACATGATAACCGGCTGCCTTGGTCAGACGGTTCATAATTGCCTGGCCCAGATGGTCTTTGGAAAAGCTCTCAGAATAAATGCAGTCCACATCCAGATCATCAAACTCTCTCAGCACAGCAAACAGGTTATGCGCGATGGTCTCCTCCTTTGCGCGGATACCCACACTGCGGACTTCACCTTCCGGATAGCGCGCCCTGGTTTCTTCCGTACAGATCACACCAACCTTTTTGCCTTCCTCGAGTCTTTCTTTTACCAGTTTGTTGATCGTCTCCACCACAGCATCGGTTTCCCCTTCCACCAGCTGCAGGTCTGCGTGCGGCGCGTAGTGGCGGTACTTCATGCCCGGTGCCTTTGGGCGAAGGTCCGCGCTCGGCGGAGCCTGAATTGCCGGATCGATCTCTACTCTGCCTACAACTTCCCGCAGCATTTCCATGGTAATCGCACCCGGACGAAGCAGCGTCGGAACCTCATCGGATACATCCACAATCGTGGATTCCACACCAATGCCCACCGGGCCGCCATCCAGGATCATCTCAATCTTGCCTTCCATGTCCTGCCACACATGCTGCGCTGTGGTCGGACTCGGCCTTCCGGATGTATTGGCACTCGGCGCTGCCACTGGAACGCCTGCCAGTTTGATCAGCCGGTTTGCCACCGGGTCACTTGGCATGCGGACTGCTACCGTATCCAGCCCGCCTGTAGTCCCATACGGAACAATATCACTTTTCGGAAATACCATCGTGAGTGGTCCCGGCCAGAATGCTTCCGCAAGTTTCCTTCCTGCTGCCGGAATGTAAGACACCAGCGGTCTTAACTCATCCAGACAGGAGATATGCGCAATAAGCGGATTATCGGACGGACGTCCCTTGGCCGCATAAATCTTCATAGCTGCAGTCTCATCCAGCGCGTTCGCGCCAAGTCCATATACCGTTTCGGTCGGAAATGCCACCAGGCCCCCATTTCTTAAGATCCCGGCTGCTTCTTCCAGTTCCTCATCTCTGATCTGTTTTGTATCCTCTATTTTTACCAGTTTTGTATTCATATGTTTACCTTCTTTATCAGCCTCTGCATTGCCGCAAAACAAGCTGTTTTCCGGCACAGAACCTGCGTTTTTGCCAATATGATTCTGCCTTATCATAGCACAAGACGCCCTGCGGTGCAAGATACACCGCAGGGCGTCAGATTGTAGCATATAAGGAGTTTTATGCGTTCACGCGTTTTCCCTTGACTGCTTTGTGTGTTCCCACGCTGTGGATCAAAACACTCACGCGTTTGTAGACCAGTGCAGTCACCACGGACACTACAATGCCCTTCACTACGTTAAACGGGCCAACACAGAAAAGAGCGAATGTCCAGACACTTCCGACTGCCGGATTGATGGCTGCTCCTGCTGCCAGAATGGTTTCCATCGGCATAAAGTTGGAATAGAACGGAAGCATAACCAGCGCATTTGCAGCAACACCGACTACCGCCATACAAATGGTTCCGACTGCCAGTCCTGTCATGGCACCTTTCCGGGTGTGGGAAATTTTATAGATCAGACCTGCCGGAACTACCATCGCACAGGAAATCACCAGGTTCGCGAACTCACCGACAAATCCAGTGCTGGTCGGTTTTAATACCAGCTTCACCAGAATCTTGACAACTTCCATAATGGCACCAGCTACCGGCCCCATAGCAAACGTACCGATCAGCACCGGAACCTCACTCACATCCAGTCCGTAAAAACTCGGAGCCAGGAACGGGAGCGGAAACTCAAACAGCATCAGCACACCAGCCAGCGCACCAAACATGCCCATTAAAACAACATTTTTCGTAGTCAGTAATTTTTCCTTCATGACTTTTTCCTCCTGAAATAAAATACTTAAGTTCATCATTCAGAGGAATCGTGTGCGGCAAGGGAATGGATTTTCCATGAAAATAAAAATCCCCCGGATATCTCTATCCGGGGGTGATGAATCATTCATGCCGCTCTCACGGGGCCTCCCGCGAAAGCCTTCACACAATTTCTTCTCTCATCCAGACTATACTGTCGGTTTTGGAATCTCACCAAATCAGCTGCCTTACGCAGGTCGCGGACTGTAACCGCCGGTGGGGAATCGCACCCCGCCCCGAAGAACTTATCGTTGTCTTAACTATAGTACAATTTTCTGTAAAAATCAAGCGGATTTCCTGGTATTCCGCATTATTGTTCCGCTTCATTTAAAAACTCCATCACTCCCATATGGATCGTCCACGCCAGCCGGTCCTGATACTCTTCCGAGTTTAATGCCGTAGCCTCTGCCCGGTTGGACAGAAAACCGCATTCCACGATCACGATCGGCTGTTTTACATGAAGAAGCAGATAATAGTTCCCATTTGGCTTTGCCTGGCGGGTGTTCAGTTCTCCCAGTACATAATCAAAGCGCCTCTGCAGAATCTCTGCAAGGCGCTTTCCTCTTTCGGATGTTTTGTAATAAAATACCTGACCGCCGGATATCGGTTCCTGGTGATAGCTGTTCTGATGGATGCTGACAACCAGATCCGGCTCCGCCTTCGCAATCTTTGCGCAGCGGTTTCTCATATCTGCCATCTTCTTTTTGCTGTCGCTTTCTTCGTAAAGTCCCCGGTCATCTTCCCGGGTCATAACAACCTCCACTCCGGACGCTTCCAGATATCGTTTCAGCCGTTTTGCGATCTGCAGGTTGATATCTTTTTCCAGGCTTCCGTCAATTCCGATTTTTCCGGGATCCATACCGCCATGACCGCTGTCGAGTACCACAACCGGGCGGCGCACTCCTGCCGCCACTGCCTGCCCCGATACCATAAGCCCTGCCTGGCGGGATACCAGAAATACTGCGGCAAACAGCATAAGCGCCATCAGCATCTCCGCCAGTCTTCCCTGTTTTTGTTCCAACGGTTTCACCAAATGCTGCCTGATCCATGCCTCTACTTTCACATCGCTTTCCCCGCAACCAGTCTCTCCTGTAAAATATATGAACGGCTTCGCGTTTTAGTCCGATTCCAGACGGTTATAATCCTGAACACCGTCATCCAGAATGTACTGAAAATACTCACTCTGCTGCGTAGGCGCGCCTTCCTCCTGCCACATCTCATAAGCCGGATCGTTGCGCACCGCATCCTGAACCTGGTATGCGGTTCCCTGATAATAATGATACTTTAACAGCGAATACAAACGTGACATCTGCTCTTTCTCTGTTTCCGTCAGTTCCGAGAGCCGGTTTAATGCTCTCATGGCCTGATTGTAAAATACCCTGCGCAGAAACGAAGCCCCCGACCATTGTTCCGCATCCAGAGAACGGGTCCGGTACAGAAAGCTGTCGTCATCCCGGTAAGTCAGAATGCTGTACTTGCAGGCGGGCGTTGCCAGCGATGAAGTCACCATCTCCCAGATTCCGCGGTTCTCATCGGAGCGCTTGTAATGCTGCACATGCAGATGCCCGCTCAGAAACAGCGGCACATCCCAGTCTTCCAGAAGTTCCACAAACTGCTCACTGTGCTCAATGGTACACTCGTCAATGTAGATCTCACTCTCATCCAACAAGTTGTGATGGGCAATTGGAATGATCCGTGCGTCATTGTCCGCCGCGGCCTCCAGCTGTTCCTCGATCCACTCATAAGTCGCCTCTGAAATACCGCCTCCCACCCGGGCAATCGGATCGTACTGGCAGCTGTCGATCATCAGAAGCCAGACATGGTCATCGAGTTCATATAGATAGCTCAGGCTTGCCGGATCTTCACTGGCTGCCTCATCGTATCCAAACGCCTTGTAGATCTCGCGAAATTCCCGCGGTGTCGTATACTCGGCCGGCATCCGTTCATCACCTTTGTAGCAGGCTGCCTGCCGATTGTTGATATCATGGTTTCCAGGAATCACTAAAACCGGTATTCCATGGTTTTCCACCCGGTGCAGCTTTTCCGCAAGGTCCTTATGGCTCGCTTTTTCGCCATTTAAAGTCAGATCCCCGCTAAGTACCAGTACATCCGGCCGCAGCTTTACAACTTCATCGAGAAACGCGTCTGTAATCTCATCGATATGATCCACCATCTTGCCGTCTCCGTATTCCACCATTTCCTGAAAACGCGGACCACCATCGGTGAGGGAATCTGAGAAGTAGTGAATATCCGTTCCAAGCATAATGTTTTCGAGCCATCTGCCATTCTCTGCTTTTGGAAGCGGACCGGAATCTGCCACAGGCGTTTTCCCGTTTTCTCTGCCAGACACCGGCGTTTCTTCTGCTGGCTGTTCCTGCGTTTCACCACCGGAGCTGCCTGTGTGTTTTCCATCCAGGCCCGGTTCCACATCCTGCTTCCCACTTTCATCCTGGCCCTCCGGAGCCGTTTCATTCCCCGCTTTTTCTGTTTCCAGTTCTATCTGCGTGCTATCTGTAGCCGCCGTCTGTTTTTCTCCGCATCCGCCCAGTGCCACTACCGCCGCTGCCAGGAAAGACAGAATGGCAGAAAGCTTCTGCCTTCTGCCACTTCGATTCTTTTTCATATCCATCACCCTTCCAAACCGTCATACGCCTGCTGATCATCAAATCCGTCTACGGAAGTTTCACAACGTCCCAGATATCCTGCGGTTCAAAGCCAAGACGCCAGCAGGCAACTCCTGCCAGATTATTGTCGCGGATAAGCTGCATTTTCAGTTCCAGGGAACGCTCGTCTTCCATCCAGATGGAATATGTTGCTCCATCCTTTTCCAGTTCTCCGTAATACTGTCCCAGTTCTTCCTGCCAGTAAAGTGGCACCTGATTACTCTCAACCCACTCTTTCGCACTGGTGATTCCAACCGACTGGGTGCTGGTACCTTCTGTATCCGCTTTCCAGATTCTGGTATAAAACGGAATCGCGCTGATGATTTTCTCCTTCGGTACCTGTTTTAACAGATCCTCGATTCCCTGCCGTTCATAACCAAGTGATGCTACCGATCCGGCTTCTCCTCCGGCATAATGTTCATCGTATCCCATCATGACCACATAATCAGCAACCCGGCCCTGCTCCGCCCAGTTATAAAACGCAGAATATGCAGACGGAACATAGGAATCTATCGAAAGAACAATTCCCTGCTTTCTGCAGTCCACGGAAAGCTCCCGGATAAACTGCACATAATGCGGTCCAGCCGAGGATTTGATTCCTTCGATATCCAGATTGATTCCATCGATCCCATAAGCAGCCACGTCCTTCATCAGGGTCGCGATCAGCTTTTTTCTGGCACTGCTGCTTGCAAATAAGATTTCCGACTGTACATTATCACCCTGGTTAAAATTATCTAACACCGCCCAGACCTGCAGTCCCATGGCATGGGCTTGTGTTACATAATTCTGATCTGCCAGGGACGTATAATCTCCCTCATTGTCTGTCAGCATAAACCAGGTCGGCGCAATAACATTCACACCCTTTGTATTGGATATCAGGGTTTCCATCGCCTGGTTTGCCGACCGGTTTGTAACCTGATGCCACACCATAACCACTGGCTCATCCATAGAAATGCTGGTATACTCTGGTTCCACAAATGTGCTCACCAGAGTCCGCTGCTCAGTTGCCTTTAAACGGCTGTTCTGCAGATATCCAACCTGACCATCTTCCGTTCTGACCCGGCTCCAGTTATCCAGCTGTTCCAGCACAATAACCTCCGCTCCGGAATCCACATCTGACACGATCGCACTCTTGACACCGCCCCGGATACGGAGCTCGCTTTTTTTCTTCACGGCTGCCATCTGCTCCGGCTCCCAGGACGTATCCACAAATGCGCGATGCACATTGTCGGTATCAAACGTTTCAATGCGCAGATTCGTGTAAGAAGATACCAGCCCGCCAAGCAGCCATACCTGCCCGTCCTGCTGTACCAGAAGTGGTTTCCCACTATTTCCAAGGGTTCCTTCATCCGCGTACACAATGCTGTCCGGCAGTGTGTAGATGAGCTGGCTGTTCTCCTCATCCCAGTAGAAGCGCTCATTCAGCGCACTGTCTACCCAGTCAAGCGGCAGATAAACCTGGCCGTCGATATAGCGGCCCCTGACATTTTCCACCAGCTCACTGTTCAGAAAAAGCGCGACCTCATCGCCTGCTGCCTGGTACCAGCTGTTTTGATCCACTCGTTCCTTTGACGGTTTGTATTTTCGATATAAAAGAAATCCGGCCGCTGCTCCTACAGCCAGAACAACCGTTATGATCACGGTCAGCAGCGTTGTCAGAAATTTTCTCATTTGTCCTGTCTCCTCACTTGGCCTATGTTTTCCTCAATTATACCATAGATTCCACAGGGCTTCTCTTAAATTTTCCTGATGTTTTTTCCCCGGGCTGAATCGGGATCCTCTTTTTCAGAAATCTTTCACGTCCCCATCTGACCACGCCGCCCCTGACCGGCTGTTATGAATGATAGACCATATCAAAATGAATCTCTTTTAAACGTTTCTGTTTCATATAATCTTCCTGTTCCTCATTCACCTCCTTCCCGGAACTGTCCATCGGAATATCTTCTAAAATGTAATCCCCCATGTAAAAGCTTCCATCCTCACGGACCTCAAACAGCTTGCACCATGTTGTCTCATTTGCATCTTCGCCGTCGATCAGGACCCGGATGCCCCGCTCCTGGTAGCGCTTCAGGCCTTCTACATAACTCTGGTTTGCACTATTTTTGTTTTCTTCGATCATACTTTCCCCTTACCAGACGGCTTCGGTATACTGCGAAGGTTCTGCCGTGACACATTTTCCCACCACACAAACCGTGCCGTCCTCTTGTTTTTATTTTTCCCCCAGCAGTGCCTCGAAGCATGTCATCTCTTCCCGGGTAATACAGAATGCATCTACTGAAGCCGGAATCCGCAGGAGCCTGCAGGCAAACCGTTTTTCTACTTCTCTTCTGGTATCTTCACCGCCCGAAAACACGGCCAGTTTCCAGCTTTTATCTCTCTTTCCCGTCCGCTCCAGGGCTTCCAGAAATGCTTCTGCTTTCCATTCACTCAAAGATCCTACCAGGACCTTTCTGTCGCAGCGCGCGCACTCACACAGGCTGCTGCCTGTTGCTTCTCCGTAATCCATAATGATATAGCGGTAATCCTGTCCCAGACAAAACGACAGCACCGCCGGATCTGCCATTTTGTAATAATCCACTTCCATGATCCGAAACAGCTTCCCTCTGTTCCAACCTGAATCCGTTCCGGCCTGTTCTTTTGTCCTTCGTATTTTCCGCCCATTTTTCGCTCCGGCAAACTCCGCCAAAGCCGTAAAGTCCTGATGGCTGTTCCATTCTAACAGCGCTGTTTTCTTTCTCTTCGCGCCGGTCAGATAATTGGCCATGGAAACTGCCAGATGACTCGTGCCCACACCGCGTCCGCCGCCTATTACCCCGATCAGCTGTGGGCTGGCTCCCGACAGGCCTAGCGGAGCTGCTTTCTTTCTTCCGAAAATAAATTTCGTGTTTTTTCTCCTCCCTGTCTTCCAAACCAACGCTTCCAGACTGTCCGGTATACCCGGTCTGCCTGACGCGTGCCCGCAAACGGATCCACGAAATACGGCATCCGCAATCCACTCGTATGTCCCGCCGGCCATTTCGGATAAAACAACAGCCTGCTGCAAAACTGATCATACAGAATAACCATTCCCGGCACCTGGCAGCACTGCTTTACTGCCTCCATGGAAGTTTCCCACTCCCACGGCTTCGCACCGCACACAAGAATGTACGCATCTGCGTTTTTTTGCAGGAACTGCTCCAGATCCGCTCCGCAGTCCAGGATACGGATCTCGTACCCGGCCGGTTTCAATTTTACACACGCTCCATACTGCGGGAGCATGGGGATCCTGCGGATCCGGAATATCCCGCTCTGATCCGCCTCCACCCCCAGGCATCCTGCCAGCTGGTTTACCGCACCGGTTCGATTGTGTTCTTCATAAACGGCAGTCATTCCGCATCTATGCAGATATGCTGCCAGCCCTATGGCAATATGGGTTGTTCCTGCCCCATGGCGGCTTCCCGCCACAGCAACAACCAGAGACTCTTCCCCAGATTCCGGACCATACCCGGCCATCTTCCGTTTCGATAGATTCCAAAGCTTTTGCAGCGCATGTCCAAGCTCATCCGCGCTCTGAAAACGCCTGTCTTTTTCTTTCTGCAGGCATTTGCGGATCAGGCGCATCAGGCGCCGTTCGGTTATTCCGGCTAACCTGATCTGCCCGGCCTGCGGTACTTCTCCCGGAAAATATCCCGTCAGCATGTAATGGAGGACAGCACCAATGGCATATATATCTGTTCTTCCATCTAAGATATCTCCCGAATACTGCTCCGGCGCCGCACATCCAGCCGTTCCATAACGTTCTTCCTGACTCGCCGCTTCATCCGCGTAGGCTGCATGATCAAAGTCGATCAGCTTGATCGTGTTTTCGCTCAGTAAAAGGTTTTTGGGTTGTAGATCAAGATATAATACAGGGGTAGGCATTATTGAATGCAAGATATGTACCAGATGGCAGATCTGAATCCCGTAACAGATCGTCTCTGCCGGTGAACAATGTCCCGATCCGGAGACCAGGGCATATAAAGAATCTCCTTCGAGATACTCCTCAATCAGGTAGCTGTACTGCTCATCTTCTGCCAGGTCGTAAACAATTGGTATTCCCTGGTCACGAATCCCCTTCAGTATCAGCGCTTCTCTTCGAAATACTTCGTAATCCGTAAAAGTTTTTGGAACTCTCTTTATGGCGCGGTATTCGTCCAGTTCCATGTGCCTCGCCAGAAATACGGTACCGCTTCTGCCGCAGCCCAGTACACGGCACAACTGGTACTTTCCGAACAGTATGGTGTCCGCGATATTGTGCACCTCCTTTTTTTATTTGTCTCTGTGCACCCATTGTAATACCGCTATATGAAATATGACAAGAAATTCAGGCTACAAGGTTCGACAAAGTTTTTACAGTCAGGGTTTTCTTAACAATTCCTAAAATTTTCACATAGGAATTGATATTTCACCGTATTCTATACTATAATTAGAATAGGGAAACAGATTCTTTTTTCTGTATGCCTGTTATTTCACATCGAAAGGAGTGATCTTATGAAAATTGAACGAATCAATGAAAACCAAATTCGCTGCACGCTGACCAGTTCTGACCTCAGTTCCCGCAATTTAAATCTGGGTGAGCTCGCCTATGGAAGCGAAAAAGCCCGCGGCTTGTTTCGTGAGATGATTCAGAAGGCCTCCAATGAAGTTGGCTTTGACGCTGAAGATATTCCGCTGATGGTGGAAGCTATTCCACTTTCCGGTGAAAGCGTGATGCTCGTCATCACCAAGATAGAGGACCCTGAGGAGCTGGACACCCGCTTTTCCAAGTTCTCCCCGCTCTCCGAGGACGGATCGGAAAATCTCTGGGGAGGTCTTGCAAATGAACTGCTTGAGGGCGCAGATGGCCTTATGGAACTGTTCAAGCAGAACATGCTTGCCATGAATGGTCAGAATCCATCTGGCAATGCCGATGGCACCGCCCTGCAGACTCCGGATACCGGAACTGCTTCCGGCGGTTCCTCAGACGGCGCTCCGGTCCTTCAGACCCGCATTTACCGGTTCAGCACCCTGGATCAGATTTCCGATGCCGCAAAAGCATCCGAATCCCTTGGCACTGTACCGAGCAAGCTCTACAAGAAACCTGGAACCAGCCAGTATTATCTGGTTCTTTCCAACGAATCCGCAGATCCGGTCGTTTTCAGCCGCATCTGCAATCTGCTTGCAGAGTACGGCGAAAAGATCCGGACAGACGCCGCCGGCGAGGCCTACTATCAGGAGCATTATGAAGTCATCATTGGAGCTGATGCTCTGCAGAAACTTGCACTGATCTGATGTCTGCACATTCAGAAACAGCAAAAGGCTGTGAGACCAACCAAAGTCTCACAGCCTTTTGCTATTTCCAGAAAAAATCAACGGGCCGCATTTACAAATGCCTCAAATATCTGTTTTATAGCCGGATCCTGTTCCCATAAATATTCCGGATGCCACTGGACTCCCAGAAAGAATGGATAGTCCGGTTTCTCTATGGCCTCAGTAAGTCCGCCGGAGGCATAACCGCATGCCACAAGCCCCGGGGCAATCTTCCGGCATGCCTGATGATGCATGCTGTTAACATTTAGCGTCTTGCAGCCGGTAAGGCGCTCCAGAAGCGTTCCCGGAACCACCTCCACCTTATGGGATGGGATCACATAATCAAATGGCTGGACATGGGCAATCGGGAAATCCTGCGGAAACTGGCTTGGAATGTCCTGATAGATATCGCCGCCCAGAGCCACATTCAATAACTGAATGCCGCGGCAGATGCCAAAAACAGGTTTTCCGGTTTTCATCACCAGCTTTAACAGCATCATTTCCATACGGTCACGCCGCGGGCAGACATTTCCGCAGTTTGCCTGTGTTTCCTCTCCAAAATAAAAAGGATGGATATCCGGGCCGCCGGTAAACAGAAAGCCATCAAACGTATCCACGATCTGCTGAAGATCATCTTCTTCCAGATCCAGCGGAAGAATCAGCGGAGTACCGCCGGCTGCACGGATCGCTCTTAAGTAAGCCGGACGCATGTAGGGTTCATCACGCTCTATGTTGAAGTATGGGGTAAGCGCGATCATCGGTTTTTTCTTTGTCATGAGGAAACTCCTTTCGTGGCTGCAATTGTCTATCTGTAACTATAAAATATCTGTTTTATGTTATTATGGCAACAAAAAATGCCTCTTCTGTACCGCAAATACAGAAGAGGCATTTGATGATTTGTGTTTTAATTAACCCTCGTTGATAGCGCCGGTCGGGCAAACACCTGCACAGGTACCGCAGGAGATGCAAGCATCAGCGTCAATCACATACTGGCTATCTCCCTGAGAAATAGCGCTTACCGGGCACTCGCTCTCGCAGGTACCGCAACTAACACAAGAATCAGAAATTACATATGCCATGATAATATCCTCCTTAAATATTCTATAATCATCTCGATGACATCATTGTATACTATATTTAAAAAATATTCAAGAGGAAAATATTGCACTTTTGAATAAAATGAGGTACAATATGCGGTTAGCTTTAGGTAACTATTCAAAAATAATTCCTAGAAAACTACTATGAATTAGTTATAATGAATAAAATTCTCAACAAGTTTTTGTATGAACTGCACAAATGCCCTGAAGAATGATCCGACGGGCCTCGAGCGCTTCTTCCTGAGATAACGGAAGTGTATTTTTCAAAGCGTACTTCATGCCAAGTTCCAGGTATTTCGCCTTTCCCATGTCATGGTAAGGAAGCACATCCAGTGCTGTCACATTGTGCAGAGAACCGATGAAACACCCAAGCCGGTAAAGCTGCTCCCGATTCTGGGTAATACCTGGCACCACCACATGGCGGATCCAGACCGGAACCCCTCGTTTCTCCAGATAACGGGCAAAAGCAAGAACCGGATCCAGGGACTGGCCGGTCAGCTTTTTGTGTCCCTCCGGGTCAATGTGTTTGATATCCAGCATAACCAGATCTGTAACGGCTGTCAGCCGGTCAAACTGCTGAAGTCTGCTGCTGTAATCTGCGCTAGTTCCTGCTGCCGTAGCAGAAACACGATCGGTATTCACCGCCTCTCTCCCGCTCACCGGAAACGTGATCCCGGAGGTATCCAGACAGGTATGAATCCCCCGCCGGGCTGCCTCCTCAAAAAGTTCCGTGACAAATTCCATCTGCAAAAGCGGTTCCCCGCCGGTGGCCGTGATACCCCCATGGGAATAGAAACTCCGGTTCTTTTCGTACAGCTCCAGAATCTGCTCCGCCGTCATCTCTGTGCCACCGGACTGCTTCCAGGTATCCGGGTTGTGGCAGTACAGACACCGCAGCAGACATCCCTGCAGAAATACCACCAGACGGATGCCCGGTCCGTCCACGGTTCCAAAGGTTTCGATGGAATGAATGCGTCCGGCCATCATAGTCAGATGGAATCATGAAAGGTGCGGGAGATCACCTCGTCCTGCTGCTCTTTCGTCAGTTTTGTAAAGTTCACAGCGTAGCCGGAAACCCGCACGGTAAGCTGCGGATATTTCTCCGGGTGCGCCTGTGCATCCAGTAAGGTTTCCTTCGTGAAGACATTCACATTTAAATGATGTCCGCCTTTCTCCACGTAACCGTCTAATAAAGAAACAAGGTTGTCGATCTGTGCTTCACTTGCCTGTGCCATAAATAATCCTCCTTATAAATTGTTTTCGCATTCCAGTCTCACATCCAGGTCCCCCAGGAAAATGGCATCTTCCTTTCCCAGCGCCCCCGGGATAATGGAGAACGTATTGGAAATGCCATCCTGGGCATCCATAAAGGGCAGCTTGGCTACCGAAGCCAGGGAAGCCACAGCCCCATGGGTATCACGGCGATGCATAGGGTTCGCTCCCGGCGCAAAAGCCTGCCCCGCCTTTCGTCCATCCGGAGTGGAGCCGGTATTTTTGCCGTAAACTACGTTGGACGTGATGGTCAGAACCGAAGTCGTCGGGATACTGCCGCGGTAACAGTGATTCTGTTTGATATAGCCCATAAACGTATGCAGGATCTCCACCGCGATCTGATCGGCCCGGTCATCATCATTGCCGTACTTCGGGAAGTCACCATCTACCTCATAATCTGTGGCAATGCCGTCTTCATCGCGGATCACCCGGACTTTTGCGTACCGGATGGCAGACAGGGAATCCGCCACCACGGAAAGCCCGGCAATGCCTGTCGCAAACCAGCGGGTCACATGCTGGTCGTGGAGCGCCATCTGCAGCCGCTCATAGGAATATTTGTCGTGCATATAGTGAATGATGTTTAAGCTGTTCACATAGACACCCGCCAGCCACCGCATCATATCCCGATACCGCTCCATAACCTCCTCGTAATCCAGATATTCTGAAGTAATGGGGCGGTATTTCGGTCCGATCTGCTTTTTACTCAGTTCGTCCACGCCGCCGTTGATCGCATATAGCAGGCATTTTGCCAGATTCGCCCGGGCACCAAAAAACTGCATTTCTTTGCCAACCCGCATGGAAGAGACACAGCAGGCAATGGCGTAATCATCCCCGTGGGTCACGCGCATGAGATCATCGTTTTCGTACTGGACCGAGGAAGATTCGATGGATGTCTTCGCGCAGAAGCGTTTAAACGGTTCCGGGAGCCGTACGGACCACAGCACGGTTAAATTCGGCTCCGGAGCGGTGCCGAGATTTTTCAGGGTGTGCAGATAACGGAATGACATTTTCGTGACCATGTGGCGGCCATCCAGCCCCACACCTCCGATGGATTCTGTAACCCAGGTAGGATCACCGGAAAAAAGTGCGTTGTATTCCGGTGTGCGCGCAAATTTTACCAGACGCAGCTTCATAATAAAATGATCCACAAACTCCTGAATCTGGCGTTCCGTATAACGGCCTTCTTTTAAATCCCGCTCCGCGTAAATATCAAGAAATGTGGAAGTGCGTCCCAGAGACATGGCTGCACCATTCTGTTCCTTAATGGCAGCCAGATAACCAAAATAGAGCCACTGAATAGCCTCACGGACATCAGCCGCCGGACGCGAAAGATCAAACCCATAAATGTTTCCCAGCTCCTTTAATTCCTGCAAAGCCCGAATCTGTTCCGAGTATTCCTCCCGGTCACGGATAATTTCTGCCTCCATAATACAGGACGTTGCTGCTTTCTGCGCTTCCTTGTCTTTGATCAGGCGGTCCACGCCGTACAAAGCCACACGGCGGTAATCGCCAATGATCCGCCCGCGCCCATAAGCATCCGGCAGACCGGTAATGATGTGGCTGGAGCGGCAGGCCCGCATCTCCGGCGTATAAGCATCGAAAACACCGGCGTTGTGGGTTTTGCGGTACTTCGTAAAGAACTCCACGACCTCAGGGTCTGTCTCAAATCCGTTATCCGCGCAGGCTTTCACCGCCATGCGAATGCCGCCATAGGGCTGAAGGGCGCGCTTGAAGGGCTTGTCTGTCTGAAATCCTACAATAGTTTCTTTTTCTTTGTCCAGATAACCCGGGCCGTGGGATGTGATCGTGGAAATGATCTTCGTATCCATGTCAAGGACACCTCCCGCCTCCTGCTCCCTGCGGTTCAATTCCATCACCTGATTCCAGAGGGCCTCTGTATTTTCTGTCGGCCCCTCCAGAAAAGAATCATCTCCATCGTAAGGAATGTAATTTTTCTGGATAAAATCACGCACATGGATTCCCTGTTCCCAGCCTCCGGTCTGAAAGTTCCGCCATTCATTTTTCATGCCTGCTGCCTCCTGTTTTATGAATATTACTCGTTACTGTTCACACGTTGTGCAAACAGTAACGGGATTTTGCCGATGCTTCGCATTCCAAATCGGCAAAATCTGCTGCCATCACTGTATCATACGGAATTTTCAGTTCAGAAAATTCCTACCTGTGAACTGTAACTATTACTTGCGTATTTGGGTGAAAAGTATTATAGTGTAGTGTAGTATATCCAAGAAGGAGGAATTTAACATGCAGATCAGTAAAGATATGTTAATCGGCGAGCTGCTTCAGAAGAGCGATCTGATTGCCCCGATTTTAATGCGTGCAGGTATGCATTGCCTGGGCTGCCCGTCTTCTCAGGCTGAGTCTTTGGAAGAGGCATGCATGGTTCATGGTATTGATTGTGATGCACTGGTAAACGGCATCAATGAAATCCTGGCTGATAAATAATAAATGCGGAAACGCATACAAAAAAGAGTGTGAAAACGAGCAATCGTCCCCACACTCTTTTTTATTGCCATGCATATCGAGGAGGCGCCAGTGGCGCGTCCGCTGATTATAATTTCTTTCCGTTCCGCCCGAATTTCTTTTTGCGGAAAAACGGCATCCTGGCGGCAGCTGCCTCTGCCTTCCCTTTATTCTCCCGCTGATGCGCCCGCAAAGTCTCATCCAGCGCCTTAAACCGTTCTTCCTCTTTTTCATCGCTGATCCGCATCATATATTCCAGTTCCTGCACCATGCGGTCATTCACCTGCCGGCTGATCTCCTCGCTGAGTGCCTCGTTGTTCTGGCGCATGGCCTGCCCGATCGCATTGCTGATGATGTGGTTCATCAGCTGCTGGAACTGCTCCAGTTTCTCCTGCTGCGCCACGACCGCGCTCTCATTTTCCGTCATTGCTAATGCGCTTTCCTTTGCTTCCCCGTCCATATCCATCTCCACACTTTCTTCATTTCTACTGCTTTCCGTCTGTGTCTCTGTTTGTGATTCATCCGCGCTGGCATACTGGTACACATGCTCCGGATCCAGAAGCGCTGTGCCGCTGGAATCCTGCGCTCCCGGCATGTCCGCACTCTGCCCGGAACTTAATGCATCCTGCTCCGCTTCTACCGCCCTCTGGCTTGCTGCCCGCGCCTGCCGCAGAATCTCCGCCGCATTCTGGCGCAAAACTTCATTCAGGTCAAGCTCCTTTTCTCCCGTCAGCATCCGCTTGAGCACCGGTTCAATTGCCTTCAGCTGATACCCCTTTTCTTTTAGTTCATTGATCTTCTGAAACATTTCAATATGCAGTTTTGTATAATACCGTTGATTTTTCCTGTCCCGCGGTATCTCCAGATGCAGCTCGTCCTCCCAGTAGCGAAGGACATGATTCTCCACTCCAACCAGCCTGCCCGCCTGCGATATGGAGTAACGTTTTTCAGCCATCCTTTTCTCTCCTTAAGGTCCTTCCATATTTCATACACCGCCGCCGTATTGTAATCCCCGGCTGTGGTACAGCTTACTTAAATAGTATGAACGATGCTTGAGAATTATGCTTAAGGGGCAAAAAAAGAGAGGCTCACCTGCATTCTCATACAGAAAAACCTCTCATTTCTGTTCTTTTTACTTTGCAAGGTTCACAAACTTTGTGAACTCCGGCTGCCACAGCAGGTTTACGGTTCCGATCGGGCCGTTACGCTGTTTGGCTATGATAACCTCCGCAATATTCGGAGTGTCCGTATCTTTGTTGTAGTAATCGTCACGGTAAAGGAACATTACAACATCGGCATCCTGCTCGATCGCGCCGGACTCACGCAGATCTGAAAGCATTGGACGGTGATCGGTACGGGTCTCACAGGCACGGCTAAGCTGCGACAGGGCAATGACCGGCGCGTTGATCTCGCGGGCCAAGGCCTTTAAGGATCGGGAAATCTCAGAAATCTCCTGCTGGCGGCTCTCATTGCTCTTACCGCCGCTGCCCGTCATTAACTGCAGATAGTCGATGATGACCATGCTGAGTCCATGTTCCAGCTTCATTTTCCTGCACTTGGAACGCAGCTCCGTAATAGAAATGCCCGGCGTATCATCAATGATCATCTTGGAATTACCAATGGTTCCGATGCCTTCTACAATGGCATCCCAGTCGGAATCGGTCAGATTACCGTTGCGCAGTTTCTGGGCATCGACATTGGACTCCATAGCCAGCATACGGTTTACCAGCTGCTCCTTGGACATCTCCAGGCTGAAAATCATGCACGGAAGGCCTTTGCGGACTGCCACGTGGTCTACCAGATTTAAGACGAACGCAGTCTTACCCATAGACGGACGGGCCGCAATCAGCACCAGATCGGACGGCTGCATGCCGGATGTCTTGTAATCCAAATCAATGAAGCCTGTTGGAATACCGGTTACCGTTCCCTGGCTCTTTGACGCGATCTCGATCTTTTCCAGAACATTCAATGCCACCTGACGGATCGGCACAAACTCACCGGAATTTCTGCTCTGGAGCAGATCGAAGATGGACTTCTCCGTACCGGCTAAAATATCCTCCAGAGATTCCTTGCCCACATAACAGCTGTTGGCAATCTCCTCGTTGACCTTGATGAGTTTTCTTAAAACGGATTTTTCATATACGATATTCGCGTAGGACCTTACGTTCGCGGAAGTCGGCACCGTGGTGATGATATCGCGCACAAACTCCAGGCTGCTGACCTCCGGCGGTACATCCTTCTCCTTCAGGCGGTTCTGAAGCGTGATCAGGTCTACCGGAGCACCCTCATTGAACAACTCCACCATGCACGCAAACATAATGCCATACTGCTGCTGGTAAAAATCCGATGCGGTAATGATTTCCGATGCGGCAATGATGGCATCCTTGTCCATTAACATGGAGCCGATTACCGACTGTTCTGCCTCCACACTGTGCGGAAGCACCCGCTTCACCAGTGCCTCATCCATAAAATCTTACGCCTCCGTTACTTTAACTGTCAGTTTTGCGGTCACATCCTTGTGCAGTTTTACCGGGACCTCATGATTGCCAAAGGTCTTGATCGGCTCCGGAAGAACCAGTTTCTTTTTGTCGAGTTCCAGATTTAACTGCTCTGCTGCCGCTGCTGCGATTTCCTTGCTGGATACAGAGCCAAATGCCTTGCCGCCCTCGCCTGCTTTCATTTTCAGTGTTACCGTCAGCTCGTTAATCTTCGCTGCCAGCTCTTTTGCTGCTGCCAGCTGCTCTGCTGCTACTTTTTCCGCATTTGCTTTCTGAAGCTTTAAGTCGTTTAAGTTCTTGGAAGTTGCCTCAACACCCAGCTTTTTCGGCAGGATAAAGTTTCTTGCATATCCGTCGTTTACCTTTACGATCTGGCCTTTCTTTCCTAATGCCTTAACATCCTCTAATAATACGATTTCCATTATGATATATCTCCCTTCTGTAACATCTCATCAATGACCGCTTTCACGCGGTTTTTGGCCTCATCCATACTGATGCCGGAAAGCTGTGCCCCGGCAATGGTACGGTGTCCGCCGCCGCCCAGTTTCTCCATCATAACCTGAACATTGACCTCGTCAATGGAGCGGGCGCTCAAATAGATCAGGCCGTGGTACTCTGTCATGACCACGGAAGCCTTGATTCCCTTAATCTCAAGCAGTTCATTTGCCGCCTGCGCGCAGACGATGGTCGGGCTCGGAAGTCCTTCCGACGGGCATACGCCGATGGAAAATGCTTCGCGGTAAATCTCCGCGGAGGAGATTGCTGCTGCCCTTGCCTTGTAATCCTGCATATCATCCCGGAACAGCTTGCGCACACGGGTCACATCGGCTCCGTTGCGGCGCAGGAACGCTGCCGCCTCAAACGTGCGCACACCGGTCTGGTTGGTAAAGTTGTTTGTATCGATGACGATGCCGGCATACATGGCATCTGCCTCTGCGGATTTGATCTTAATGCCGTCCGCAATGTACTGCAGTACCTCTGCTACCATCTCACACGCCGAAGACGCGTACGGCTCCACGTAAGAGAGCACGGCATTGCTGATGACCTCGCTGCTCTGACGGTGATGATCCATGACCACGATCGTCTTTACCAGCTTTAAAAGCTCAGGCGCATCGGTAATGCTCGGCCGGTTTACATCGACCACCACAAGCATGGTATTGCTGTCTACCAGCTCCGCTGCCTGCGCGCCTGTCAGAAACAGATCCTCCGGATAATCCGGGTTATCCAGGAAACGGGCCATCATTGGCTGAACCGACGTCGTTACCTCATTGATGACCACATGCGCCTTTTTGTTTAACGCCGTTGCGATACGGTAAATGCCAATGGCAGAACCAAATGCGTCACTGTCGCTCAGTTTATGGCCCATAATGAGGATGCGGTCCTTCGTCTCCATAAGCTCCCGCATGGCATGTGCTTTCACGCGCGCTTTCACGCGGGTCGCTTTCTCCTGCTGCTGGGATTTTCCGCCGTAATACTGAATACGGCTTCCATCTTTGACAACCGCCTGGTCACCGCCGCGGCCAAGCGCCATATCGATGGCAACGCGGGCAGAATCATAGTTCTGCGCGTAAGTGTCTCCATTCATGCCGATACCGATACTTAAGGTCACCGCCATCTCGTTTCCGATGTTGACCGTCTTAACATCTTCCAGGATTGGGAAACGCTCTTCCTGCATCTGCTCAATATACTTCTGTTTTACAGCAAAGAAGTATTTGTCTTTTTCGATGCTCTTTAAAATACCGTCCACCGCGCCGATATACTTATTGATTTTACGGTCAATCAGCGCAGTCAGCAGGGATCGGCGTACTTCCTCAACACTCTCCAGTGCCTCATCGTAGTTGTCGAGGTAGATAATGCCTGCCACCATCTTTTCGTCTGTGATCTGCTGACGGCAGCGCAAAATTTCCGTTTCATCGAAGAGGTAAACTGCCAGCAGCTTCTGTCTGCTGATGACCGCCTGAATTTCCTCCTGTTCGGAGCTGCTCACATAGATTGGCTGGATCTCCATGCGGAAACGACGGTCAGCAAATGCGGTATGCACCTTCACCGGTTCCTCATCCGTTGCCAGATCTTCTTTTGTCACCTCTGGAAACATAGAAATGAGATTTTTCCAGTTTCCTTTCTCCAGGGCCGTGACCGCCCGAAACTCATCGTTCGCCCAGACGATCCTGCCATCTTCCCCGGCCAGGGCATAAGGCAGTGCCAGTCCCGTGAGAAGCTGTTTCTGAATCCATGCATACTCGGCCGAAAAGTCCACCAAACCGCCAAGGATTCTTTTTTTGCTGTAAAAAAAGATCCACATGGCAATTCCAATATAACCTATCGTGAAAGGAAGCATGATCAGTCCGCCGATATGGCTGACACAGCCAGCCGCAATATTCGCACAGACCAGAAACAGGGAAAGAAGCAGGGGCCAGCTCAGATAGCCTTTCAGCTGCCCATGAACCTTTATGTTCTCTTTCATACATTTTCTCCTTATCAGACCCGGATGGATCTGCCGCTGTCGGCCGTTTTCTGCGGCCGCCTATCTTCAGATTATACCATAGCACCTTTAATTCGTCTACTGTTCACACGCTGTGCAAACAGGAGCGGGATTTTGCCGATGCTCTGACTTTCCCTTTCGCGAACGCTTTTTCTGTGGTAAAATAAGAGTCCAGATTCACCATGTATACAAAGGAGACCTGCCTTATGATAAAAAAAGAAATTGCTGAGATCAAGCGCCAGTTCACCCCGGCCAACTGCTCCATTTCCCGCATCTGCGGCTGCTATGTAGACGGCGAAAAGAATAAAAAGACCGAATTCAAAGAAGCATTTTTATCCCTTCCGGAAGAAGATATGTTTAAATATTTTGAACTTCTGCGCAAAAACCTTTCCGGCACGCTCGGGAAAAACCTCATCAACCTGGAATTTCCGCTGGATGCCGAAAAAGAAGGCGGACCACATGAATTTTTACTGAAATTACGCAACAGCCGCCTGCAGGATGATGCCATTCTGGATGCCTTCTATGACCGCGTCATCGAAACTTATGACTATGTTGGCAACTACCTGATTCTGCTCATCCACGATGCCTACGACATCCCGGGAAAGACTTCCGACGGCATTGAGATGGAGGATGCTTCCGATGAGGTTTACAGCTACATTCTCTGCTCCATCTGCCCGGTAGACCTGTCCAAACCGGGACTGAGCTACAATGAGCTGGATGGAAATTTCCAGAACCGCATCCGCGACTGGGTCGTTCAGATGCCGCAGCTTGGATTCCTGTTCCCGGCGTTCAACGACCGCTCCACCGACCTGCACAGCACACTTTACTATTCCAAAGACAGCGACGACCTGCATGATGCTTTCATCGAGCAGATGCTTGGCTGCCCGCTTCCGCTTCCGGCCGGGTATCAGAAAGAATCTTTCCAGACCATCATCGAGGAGACTCTGGGCGATGCCTGCGACTATGAGACGGTAAAGACCATTCACGAAAACCTGACCGAACTGATCGAAGAACACAAAGATGAGCCGGAACCCCTTGTCCTCGACAAATACCAGGTCCGCAATCTCTTAGAGCACAGCGGCATCGAGGAAGAACAGCTTGCCACCTTTGACCAGAACTTCGATGAAAACGCCGGTGAAAAAGCTTCCATCTACGCAAGCAATATCGTCAACACCCGGGCCTTTGAAGTCAAAACTCCGGACGTTATCATCAAGGTCAATCCAGACCGCACTGATCTGATTGAAACCCGTGAAATTGACGGACGCCAGTGCCTGGTCATTGCCATCGACGGCGGTGTGGAAGTAAACGGAATTGCCGTAACACCGGGTGCAGCCGCCCATGAAGAGGAAGAATAAACATCCGTATTAGGAAATCCAGAACGCAGAAAACGCCGGAAGCGCGGCTCTATGCCAGCACTTTCGGCGTTTCCTTTTTCCAGTTTTCTTCTGTTCGTTTGATGCGCAGCTTTCTCTGCACCTGATTTCTACTGTATCTCGAGCAGCTGATATCCGTTTAAATCCGGTGTTGCAAATTCCACCGGCTGTCCCGGGTCTGCATACCCCACATCACCGTCCATCATCACACTGATAACGGAGCCATCCATGGTCATCTTCATACCCATCTTCATTCTGCTCTTTTTGCAGTAGCCATCCGGACCTACAACCAGTTCCCCGCTGATGGCATCATAGCTTACCTGTGCGCCGCTCTGAGCCACAGCAGACATTCCGTTCATTCCCATCACCTGGTCAAGCAGGGAATTCATTTTCCCGGCATCCATGGTATAGCTCAGGATCCGGTCTTCGCCCTCTGTGCGAAGCTTCAGATTCTGAATGTAATCCAGTCCGCCATTGTCCATGCCCGGAATCTGCTGAATGCTTTTCATCATCTGCTCCAATGGCATCGGCTGTTTGATTTTCTGATCCATCATGTCCATATAATACATACCATTTTCATAGTACATATTGCCCGTAACCGGAGTGCCGCTTAAATCCATGGAAACACTATCCCCTGCCGGTCCCTCCGTCTCATTTCCAGTTGAAAACTGTCCTATGGTCATACGCATGTAATTGTTCATTCGCAGATGCTCCGGCTCTGTAATATGATTTGCTTTCATATTCATCTCCAGGCGGCTGCTCATCTGCATAGCATCCATTTTAGTGCTTATATTAAAATCATAGTAAGCGTTCACATCCGTCAGAGTTTTTTGTTTCTGGTTCATCTCCTCATATACCGCCACCGCATCTGCATCATTCGCATAAGCCGGCACGGTAAGTACCATCACCAAAGCTGCCGTTGCTGCTGCCAGTCGTTTCAGTTTCATGTGTAATCCCTCCTCCAATTTGAATTCATTACCAATTACTGTTTCTGCTGCTGTTTTATATTTTCTGCGCCGCAATGACTAAAACATTTGCTGCAGTCACCGCTGCAGGTTATGTGCCCGGAATCAGCCTGGCTTTTGCCTGCTGCCCCGCTCTGTGCCTCTTCCCGATCTTTCTTCTTCGAATAAAGAATCAGGCCGGTCAGGCAGATTGCTCCAATAATTACCGCCACGCAGGCTTTTACAAATATTCCCATCAATACTTCCATATGTATGCGCTTCCTTTTTTGATATGTTCTATCTGTCTTTCCCTATTTTATCACTGGCATATGACATATTCAACGGCTCCGGCCAAATCGTAAGAGGAATGTAAGACGAAAAAAGAGACCTTACACAGCTTCCTGCATAAAGTCTCTTCTGAATTCTTATTCCGTATCTTGTGGATTACTCCATGGTGTACGGCATCAGAGCGATGTGACGTGCTCTCTTGATAGCAACGGTCAGAGCTCTCTGGTGCTTAGCACAGTTACCGGTAATTCTTCTCGGAAGAATTTTACCTCTCTCAGATACATATCTTTTCAGCTTGTTGGTATCCTTGTAATCGATTACGCCGTTCTTATCGCCGCAGAATACACAAACTTTTTTTCTTCTACGCATGCCGCCTCTTCTTACCTTAGCGCCATCTGCTTTATCAGTCTTATTGAATGCCATTGGTACTGCCTCCTTCTTCAAATGATTCGTGCCGTCTCAGCTAAACCTGATTAGTTAAACGGCAGTCCTTCGTCTTCCACACCATCCGGGATGTTCATGAAGCCATCGCCAATCGCGCTGGTCGGAGCCGGTCTGGAGGTCGGCTGATAGCCGTAACCGCCGTTATCACCATTTCCGCCTGCAGAGTTTTTGCTGTCTGCAAACTCCTGATCATCTACGATGATGTCTGTGGTATAAACACGCTGACCTTCTTTGTTGGTGTAACTGCCAGTCTGGATACGTCCGGACACCAGTACGCGCATCCCCTGACGGAAATACTTCTCTGCAAACTCGCCTGCTCTGTCAAATGCCACGATGTTAATAAAATCGGCAGTCTGCTCGTTTCCGTCCTGGTTACGGCGTCCTCTGCGGTCCACTGCAAGGGTGTATCTTGCAACAGCCATGGAACGCTCTCCCTGGGTGTAACGAACTTCCGGGTCTCTGGTCAATCTTCCCATAAGGATTACTCTATTCATACCATCACTCTTCCTTTTTTAAGCTGGTCGTTATCTATTACTTACTGCTCGTCCTGCTTTACGCAAAGATATCTGACAACCGGCTCCATGATGCGGATGTGTGCTTCCACTTCGTTAGAGCAGTCAGAGTTCTCAGACTCGAACTTGATGAAGTAGTAGAAAGCCTCTTTTGCTTTCTGAATCTCGTAAGCAAGTCTCTTCTTGCCCCAATCATCAACGCCTGTTACAGTGCCACCGAAGCGGGTGATATAACCCTGTACCTTCTCCAGTGCTGCAGCTCTCTCTTCGTCTTCGAGTTTTGCGCTCAGAACAACTGCTAATTCGTATTTGTTCATTGCTTTACCTCCTTGTGGTCTCTGGCCCTTGACTTCAGTTTCAAGAGCAAGGATTTTAATGTGTCACGGATAAATATTTTAGCAAACTTACCGTATAAAAGCAAGCACTTTTTCGCGGATTTTGCAAGTTTTTTTGCGGATTTTCCGCCGTTTCCCGCCCCGCTTCCATGCTTCACTCAATTTCTTCCTGCATTTAGCCCTGCTGCTTCTCCGCTGCCTTCGTCAGGCCCCGGGCATTTTTCTCTACCATTTTCCGCTCGGTCATGACCTGATGGCCGCAGCCCATGCATTTCAGCCGGAAATCCGCGCCTACCCGCAGGATTTCCCACTCATGGCTCCCGCAGGGATGCGGCTTTTTCAGCTTTACCACATCACCCACCTCAAAATTCCATTTCTGTTCCATATATCGCTCCCATTTTTTTCACTTTTTCTGTCATCCAGCTCGATTGCGTCTGTCTGCCAGATTTCGTCCTGCGGTCCGCCGCTTTTCCTTCCGGTGTCCGGGGCATTTTTCTGTTTCCCCCAATTTTCTACCGGATCATATGTCCCGGATCTTTTCCTAAAATCGCATCAATCCTCGCCAGTTCTTCCGTGCTGAATTCCAGCTTATCCAGTGCCGCCACATTGTCCTCCAACTGGCTGACGCGGCTCGCTCCGATCAGGACGCTGGCCACCTCATCTCTGCGCAGTACCCAGGCCAGGGCCATCTGCGCCAGGCTCTGGCCGCGCTCTTTCGCAAGCGCATTCAGCTTTGCCACCTTAGCAAGCTGGTCCTCATGCATATACCGCTTGCCTACGGTGGTTCCCTGTCTGGACGCCCGGGAATCTGCCGGGATTCCTTTTAAATACTTATCTGTCAGTGCGCCCTGGGCCAGCGGACTGTAAGCGATACAGCCGGTTCCATTTTTCGTCAGTACCTCAAACAGGCCCTGCTCCGGCCAGCGCTCAAACATATTGTATCTGGCCTGATGGATCAGGCATGGCGTTCCATTCTCTTTCAGAATTGCAATAGCCCGCTCTGCTTCCTCTGCCTGATAATTGGAAATTCCCACATACAGCGCCTTGCCCTGCCGCACCATATCCGACAGTGCGCCCATGGTCTCTTCCAGCGGCGTCTCCGGATCTGGACGATGATGATAGAAAATGTCCACATAATCCAGCTTCATGCGCTTTAAGCTGGCATCCAGGCTGGACATCAGATATTTTCTGGATCCCCAGTTTCCATAGGGTCCTGGCCAGAAATCGTATCCGGCTTTGGTGGAAACCAGGATCTGCTCCCGGTACAGCTTCAAATCTTCCTCGAAAATCTTTCCGAAGTTCTCCTCTGCCATTCCGATATTCGGAGCACCATAGTTATTCGCCAGGTCGAAATGGGTAATGCCCAGATCAAATGCCCGAAAAATAATCTCTTTCTGCTCTGCAAGGGGCTTCTCCGCCCCGAAATTCTGCCACATGCCCAGCGATACCCGCGGAAGCAGGATTCCGCTGTTTCCACAGCGTTTATAACTCATCTTGTCATAACGAGAATCATCCGCCTGATACATCTATTTTTCCTCCTTCAAAAAGCGCTCAAACACCGCTCCGATCGGCTCATTGATGACCAGATCTGCCCTGTCATCCATCGGCGTAACACTCTTGTTGATCAGCACCAGTTTCTTCCCCCGGTAATAATCAATCAGTCCTGCTGCCGGATACACCGTCAGGGAGGTTCCTCCAATGATCAGGATATCCGCTTCCTGTATGTAACGCACCGCTTTCTGCAGCGTGGTCTGATCCAGTCCTTCCTCATAAAGTACCACGTCCGGCTTGATGATGCCGCCACACTCACAGCGCGGCACACTCTCCATCCCCATAATTGCGGCAAGATCAAAGAATTTTCCACAGCGGGTACAGTAATTCCGGTGGACAGAGCCATGCAGCTCCAGCACTTCCCGGCTTCCTGCTGCCTGATGCAGCCCGTCAATGTTCTGAGTGATAACCGCGCGAACCTTGCCCTGCTGCTCCAGCTTCGCCAGTGCCAGATGCGCCGCATTGGGTTTCGCATTCGGAAACAGCATTTTATTCTTATAAAATCGGTAAAATTCCTCCGGATTTCTCCGGTAAAAGCTATGGCTGATGATGGTCTCCGGCGGATAATCATACTGCTGGTTGTAAAGTCCGTCCACGCTGCGAAAATCCGGGATTCCACTTTCCGTAGAAACGCCCGCGCCGCCGAAAAACACCACATTATTACTTTCCTGAATCCACTTTTCCAACATGTCCACACGCTCTGTCATAGGCTGATTCATCATTCCCGCTCCTTTCTTTTCTCTATACATAACTGTTCAGTACCCTCACAGTTACCTCTATACAACCTCATCGAGGAAGATCCGGCTCAGCACATCAATCTGTTCTGCCCCGGCATACTGCTTTACAGCCTCTGGTATACGATAACCGAACAGCCACTGCGTCAGCTCCTCAATTTTCAGATGCAGCACACGGTCAGTTTCCCACTCCGTCTGGGCCAGTGCCTCTTCCATAGTTCCGATCTGGCCGGTCAGTTTCTCAAGCTGGGATCCATTATGATCCAGGGTCCAGATAAAGTGTCCATCATTCTGCGGAATCAGCGAGTCCTCCAGTTCCAGGCAGACCGTAAACTGCTCCGTCTCCGCGTCTTCTTTCAAATGAATCACCGGCACAAAGGTTTCCAGTGTAATGAGCCGGGCCATAATGGCCGGCTTTTTCTTTTCCAGCTCCGAATAACCGTCTTCTGTATACAAAAGGCGCTGTTCCTTTTCTTTGCACCCCCAGATACTCTGAATTCCCACAAGCTGTTTCTGATCATAAAGAAAATCCAGGCTGCCCAGTTCACTCTTCACTTCTCTGATCAGGCTGGTTACATAATCGGTATCACGCTTCGTAAATACCTCATAGCGCTGTTCCAGCCATTGCTGCATCCAGTCGGCCGCCATCTGTATCGGTTGTATCTGCTGCACCAGTTTGTCCGCCACGTCCATTCCCATCATGTTCCCTGCTGGCACCGTTTCTTCTATAGAAGTATGCTTCAGTTTTATATCCTCTTTCAGATTCCAGACTGGCTGGTCATAGATAAACGCAAACTGAAACGGCGTGTAAATTGCCTCTGCCGCCGGCATCAGAAAACAGAACGGCATCTGCTGCTCCCGCATATGCGTCATCATCCGGATCAGCAGGCTGCGCATGTAACCGCGATGCCGCATATCGGTCCGGGTGGCCACCGCCACAATATAATCTACACTCCAGAACGTGTCCCGCACCTGCAGCCGATAAGGATTCTGGTGAAGCATCGACTGAATGACACCGTCCTCTTCCCGAACCAGCACCTGGTTTATGCTCATTTTCTCCTGATCATAGTAATCCAGAAAGTCCTCAGAATCCTCCGGGAATGCCTCCCGCCACAAATCCTTTGTCCGACCCTTTTCCTGATTATCCAGATATCTTATCATAGCCGCCTCTCTTTTTCACAACACAAATTCTATTTGAAATTCTTCTGCTGCACCAGATATTTTCTTGCAAATCCGCATGGATTGTAAGACATCTTGGCATGGCGCAGACCCTCCTGTCCCAGGTCATCTTCCCGGTTTACCAGCGTCACATCCGGGAATTCCTGTACCAGAAACTGCTGGTTGATGAACTGATACAGACCACGAATTTCCGGGTTCGCCTTTTCAATATGAATCACCGCCATATTTTCCGCCTGATTGTAGCTTCCAATGGTAAATGCCTCCAGCTTTCCGTCAATGTACACGCCAGACATGCGGATATCCAGATCCAGGCACTGTTTCAGGATCTCATGGATTCCCTCCACTTCATAATCCAGATGCTCCTCTACCTCATCACCCTTGCGCTCTCTCCAACGGTCCAGGAATCGCCATACATCATCCCGGTCTGAACAGCAGAGACGGCGGAACTCATAACGGCCCTCATATTCTTTCAGAAACGCATTCAGATGATTTTTCTTCTTATGAAGTTTCTTTCCGGAAAGCTTCCGCATAGCCTCACCATCGTACAGGTAATCTTTTAAATCCTCCTGTTCGGTCACTACAAAGTCTTCCGATTCCTTCAGATGAAGAAACTCTACAGCTTCCTCATCAGCCAGGTAAATCTTAAACGGAATATGAAGCACCTGATTAAAATACTCCACTGTCATATCAAAATATTTTTTCAGGTCCTCCTCTTTGCAAAGCGGCATAGCACTGTGCATCACGCCATCTTCCTTCATCAGCCATAAAAGCGCCTTATTTTCATGAATGGCATACCGCACATGATAATATTTTCGCCAGATGAAGCTGTCCAGCGGCACGCTGTCACAGGTCTTGTTCGGGCGCAGGCCAAAATACGGCGCCAGCACCTTCATATCTTCCGCTTCAACTGGTTTAAATTTTAAATCTGTCATTTCTATTTCTGTTCCTTCCATTTAGACAGAGTCTCCCGCTCTGCCTTTTCTTTTTTCCTCTTCGTCACTCTTTCCTATTATAGCGTGAGCCGTTCCCGGAATCAATATACCGTTTTTTCGTTTCTATATTATTCATACTATCCTTAATTCCGTTCCCGGACATTCTGGACTTTCCATGATCTTGCCCCGGACACCTCCAGAACAGACCCACAGTAACGGCACTTTTTCACACCAAGCTCCTCCACCGGAGCTCCGCAGTTTGGACACACCAGGGAAGCGGCAGTTCCTGAAAGACTGGAATTATACACATAAATCAGTTCTGCCTCACAGACCGTCTGTTTTTTACGCGTCTGCTGCGCCGCGTCGTTCTGCCCATGCTGACCCTTTGCGCTTTGGCGCACATTACGTGCCGTCGTCTGACTATTTTCCTGATTTTCTGCCTTTGTCCAGTATTCTGCTGCCGTCTCGCAGAGGATACTTGCTGTGCCGTTATACTTCTGGTAGCGGCTGATCACCGTTTTATGAATGCGGACCGCCCCAGCGGACCACACATTTTTTGTTTCTAGCAGTTCCTTTACAAACTGTTCCACCTCAGCCCGCAGCTCTTCCCAGTTAAATTCCGGAAAATCCCGCAGAATCTGCGGCAAATAAATACTGGTCATACCGCCAAGGGACTTGGGCTGCTCTTCCTGCTGCAGTTCCCCGTTCTGGGCACTGCGAACCAGTTCCCGGACCAGGCACACTTCCGCAGAATTGAGAAAACGCCTCATTCTGCGCCGTATTTTTACAACAGCAATGACCACAATCAGCAGCATTGCCACCACAATCATAACCGCCATAACCTGATTATCATTCATAAAACTCTGCTCCATTTCTCTCAGTTTCCGCGCTCACTCTCGTGACTCATGTCACCCCATTGCATTGTCGTTCGCCGCAACCGCGCAAGCATGCTTTAGGCTCTCTTGCACTCATTACATTATACCATATTATTTCAGAAAGCCATGGTGCAATTTTTTCAACAGGGTTCCATTTCCTATGAAACAAAAAAGAAGCCCACTTTTCAGTGAACTTCTTATTTTGCCAGTTCTTAATTCAATTTCTGAATGATTGCATCCCGGTACATCTTGGTCGTTGCCGTTCCGTGCAAATCCGGTGTCAGACATGTGCCCTCCTCCAGCACTGCGTCGACTGCCTTACGGATCTTTGCCGCGCACTCACGCTGTCCCAGATACTCCAGCATCATGCAGGCCGACCACAGAAATGCGGTCGGATTCGCGATATGCTGTCCGGCAATATCCGGCGCGCTGCCGTGAACCGCCTCAAACATCGCGTAATCTGTTCCCAGGTTGCTGGACGGCAGAAGGCCAAGTCCGCCAATCAGACCGCTCGCCAGATCTGACAGCAGATCGCCATACAAATTCGGTGTCACGATGATGTCAAACTGCTTCGGATTCATAACCATCTGCATACAAGTATTATCAATAATCTTATCGTTATGCTCAATCTCCGGATACTCTTTCGCGATTTCATTAAAAATGCTTAAAAACAGGCCATCGGACATTTTCAGGATGTTGGCCTTGTGTACGCAGGTCACTTTTTTCCGTTCATGAGCCTTCGCATACTCAAACGCATCACGAATAATGCGGGTACTTGCTTTTCGCGTAATAATCTTGGTCGCATGAACCGTATTCTCATCGATCTGCTCTTCCACGCCAACGTAAAGATCTTCCGTATTCTCCCGGAAAATGACCATGTCAACATCACGGAACGGAGTCTCAACCGCGATATTGGATTTCGCAGGACGAATATTGGCATAGAGGTCATATTTCTTTCGCAGCGTTACGTTCAGGGAACGGAAACCATGACCGATCGGAGTTGTGATCGGAGATTTCAGCAACACATGATTCCTGTCAAATGAAGCATATGCTTCTTCCGGAATCAACGCGCCATTCTTCTTCCACTCTGCTTCTCCAACATTATAAATCTCATAATCCAGATCAGCGCCTGCTGCCTGCAAAATCTCCAGCACGCAATCCGTGATTTCCGGTCCGATACCATCTCCCTTAAACACCGTGACTGTTCTCTTCATTCTATGACCTCCTGATTTCTGTCCTCTGGTTTTTATTTTTTCAAATACTAGCACAGGGCGAAATCAAAGTCAATAGATTGTATCATTCACAATGTATTGCTTTTGATTTAGAACAAAAAAAGGAACCATCTTTCGATGATTCCTTAGAGGCGACAACCAGATTTGAACTGGTGATCAGGGTGTTGCAGACCCACGCCTTACCACTTGGCTATGTCGCCATATTTAATTGCTTATCAGATTTCTCTGATAAATGACCCCAACGAGATTCGAACTCGTGTTACCGCCGTGAAAGGGCGATGTCTTAACCGCTTGACCATGGGGCCTCTTCATATAAACTTGTTTGGCACATATAATATGTGAGCTCCCCGAGTAGGACTTGAACCTACGACAGCGCGGTTAACAGCCGCGTGCTCTACCGACTGAGCTATCGAGGAATACGCTGCTCGTTGACAGGCAACGAGGATATTATATGATATAGAGTCTATTTTGTCAAGCCATTTTCAAATTTTTTTTAATTTATTTTTTCAGCCATTTTTATATTCTCAAAAGAATAAAAACACACTGGTTTTGGCGGTCCGGAAAGGACTACTAAATCCAGTGTGTTCTTTTGCCATCTGTTTCTATGACCTTTTCTGTAGTTTTTTATTCTGCCTGAAATTATTTTTCCAGGCTTCTCCAGCGGAAGTTCGGTATTACATCACTCCACTTGCTAATCCCGATGAGTGCTTTGTACTTCGCGGTCGTTTCCAATGTAGTGGAGCGGTTATCGATATTTTTATATACAAGCCAGGATGGCTTCTGCATCGTTGCCACAATATCATTTGCTTTACTGGTATCGCAGTGCCACAAACCAAATGCCTGAGATACTGCCATCTCCGATGGTGCATCCACCTGGCGGCTCATAATAAAAGCATCGATATACGGATTGCTATCCGCAATATAATACGCATACGCAATCGCTGCTGCCTGCAGATCTTCTGTCGTGCCGCGGGTTGCGCTTGTAGAAGTAAATCCCTGCTCAGAAAGGATGACATGCCGTACTTCACCAGAACGGGTGCGGAACTGAGCCTGCTGCAGGTAATCGGTTAGAACACTTAAATTCAGCATATTCACCACTGGTGATGACGCAGCATCTGTGATGAGTCCGGTCTCGCGGTCATTCCAGAACTCCGGCTCTGTCAGCGGAATGGAGTATGGATGATACGCCAGTCCCCAGTCCATGGAACCACCCGGAATCATCTTGTTATTAAATGCATCCAGCAGATCTTTTGCATTATATTTTAAACTGCCATCTGCCTCATGGTTCCAGTTATAATCTGTCGAGAAAAATACGCGGCTGGTCTGACTGGTACTGCGAATCGCCGTGTAGAACACGCGAAACGCCCGCTGATACTCATTGATATAGCTATCCAGGCTCATCGGTCCCATATAATTCCAAAGCTGGTTGTTAATCTCATTTCCAATAACCCAGTTTGAAACTCTTCCATATGGAGATGACTTGCTGCCATAGCGGTCTGCCAGAAATGCCGCGATCGCCCGCAAAGATTCATAACCGTCTTCTGTTGCAACATGGAAGCCATAGTAGTTCGCCACAGATGCCGACTGCTTTGTGACACCCGGATAGTAGAGCTGCGGTGTGCTGTCGTTCCATCCATTTAAGATAACCGCAGTCACTGTCATATCTTTTTCCGACATTCGCTTAATCGTATCATCATACACAGCAAGGACATCTTTATTGAAATGATAGGTTTTTCCATCATATTCATAATCAATACCGCTGCCTAAAATATGGTTAAATGGAATGTTAACAATCACATGGTTGACACCAAGCGCAAATGCATCGGACAACATTGCCGGCGTTGTCTGAATGAGAAGTCCTTTCTTCGTCTGCCCGGATTTATAAACATCCGTGTACTTTGCTACACTCTCCGGGTTCGTTACATACGCCTCATTGCTCACAATGGTATACTCGCTGCCATCATAAACAGCCACAACAAAACTGGAATACAGCCGATCCTCCTGCGTTCCATGGTTTAATGGAAGCTGAAACGAAAGTTCATCACCTTTTGTGATCCAGGCTGCATAATCCGTCCGCCCTTTTAAATCGCGCTGATATGGCTTCATTTCAAACAGATACAGGTAATTATCGTAATATGCCGGGTCTGAAAAGCTTCCCTCCACCTGGCCCTTGATCGTTACCTGGCTGCCTCCAGTTACCTCACAGCTGGTAATGTGCGCAAACTCGGTCGGCGCAGGTTTTGCTGCTTCTGTCTGTACTGCAGCTGTTTCCGCTGTCGTCTCATCTGCCATAGCTGTCACTCTTCCTGCTCCCGCAAAGACTGCGGCCATACAGCACAAAGAGATCCAGCATTTCCATATTTTCCTCAAACTCTTCTGCCTCCAATCTCAGTCATGTACCCGGGAATCTTCCCGTTTTTCCCTACTATCATAGCATGGAATCTTTTCGGTTCAAGTAGGTTTTCCCTTACATTGATTTAAGATTTTCTTGCGGAAAACTGTGCCTTACACTTTCCCCACAATACAACCGACAAAATCACAGCAATGAAATCCGTCAGCGCCTGCCCGTAAATCACACCATTTAGTCCGCCAATTGTATTTAAAAGAAATAAAATCGGAACCAGAAGCAGACCCTGACGCAGTACAGACAGCACGGTCGCCCAGGATGCTTTGCCAATTGACTGCATGCAATTCATATTCATAAATAAAATTCCAATCACCGGACCAGAAAGCATATATGCAATCAACATCTTCACTCCATAATATATGACTTCTTCATCCTGAATAAACAATCCAATGATCTGCCTGCGCAATACAAAAAATAGCACAGTTGCCAGAACACCGATCACCACACAGCATTTCTTTGTATATGATGCAATCGACAGAAAACGATTCCGGTCACCGGAACCGAAATTATAGCCGAGAAGCGGCTGTACCCCGTTTGCGAGTCCCATCTGCAAAAATGTGATAAACATATTGGCCTTGAATACAATTCCAATTGCCGCTACCGGCGCATTGCCATATACCACCAGAATCTGATTTAAAATGATGGTAGATACACTCATTAACATGGAAAAAATTGCCGTCGGCAAACCACAGAAACAAATACTGCTCAGGATCTTGTCAGCACAGGTGAAATCTGAAAATCGGATTGAAAAATTCTGGCTTTTCTTCACAAAATACCATAAATAATAGATGCTCGCCATTATATTTCCAAGTGTTGTGGCAACCGCAGCACCTGCAGCCCCCAGATGACATCCGCTGATAAGGATCGGATCCAGCACAATGTTGGCAATCGTTCCGATCATACTTCCAATCATAGCCTCTTTACTGGCTCCTTCCGAACGGACTACAAAGCTTGCAGCTGCTGACCAGATGATAAACGGCGCACCATAAGAAATATGGAAGACATACCCTCTGGCAAAGGCATAAGTTTCTTCATTTGCGCCAAATACAGTCAGGATTGGCCGCATAAATCCTAACAGCAAACCCGCAAATATGATACCGGTCACCAGGGAAGCATAAGTAATAAATGCCGAAACATTTCGCATCCGCTTCTGATTCTGTTCTCCCAAAGCAATCGATGCCACGGCACTGCCGCCCATTCCAAACATATTTGCAAATGCCATAAACAAAATAAAAATCGGATTCGTCAGGCTGACTGCAGCAACCTGAAGAGGATCTCCGGTTTGTCCCACAAAAAACGTGTCTGCCATATTGTATACAACTGTAACCAGGCTGCTGATGACACTCGGTATTGCCATGGTTGCCACAGCTTTTGAAACTTTCATTCTGGCCATCAGCTCATGATCTTTTGTATTCATAATTCTTTCCATTACTCCTTTCCACGATGCTCCTGATCCTGCTCCAGGTTCCGGAGCATTTTCCCTGCAATTCGCATAAATTCTTTCTGTTCTTCCGGGCTGATTCCCTGCAGCAGCAAAGCTTCCGTTCCCTCTACCTCCTGCCGGATCCGGTCTTTCATTACCAGCGCCTTTTCCGTAAAAACAATTTTCTTGTAACGCCCATCCTGCTCATCTGTAATTCTGGCAACCAGTTCTTTTTCTTCCAATGCATTCAGCATTTCCGTTATGGTAGATGGCCGCAGTCCAAATTCCTTTTCCAAATCCTTCTGATAAACTGAGTGATGCACCGATTCCACAAGCACATAATTCAGAATCTTTCCCTGTGCACTGCCAATACCGAGCTCTGTATGTACCGCCTGTGACCGGCTGCGCAGCCGATTTGAGATCCGGTTGATGATCTTTCCTGTTTCCATATTTTTCGTAACTCCTTTAAATATTTCGGTTCCTAAGTATATTAAAAGGATTTTTATGGAATGTCAATGATGCTTCAAATATTGAAATGATTGATGAAAATGATTTGCAGAGATTCTGGAATCAAAAAGTAACAAACGCAAAAAGAGACCGGAATCTCTTCCAGTCTCTCATCTATGTACCCTCAAAACCACATATTGAATTTCATCCGTT